>CAZLCB010000009.1:0-24832 GCA_964558195.1 uncultured Gammaproteobacteria bacterium | reverse complement strand
ATAGTACTGAGAGGAATTTTACCTTCAGAAAATTTTTCCCGACGACCAATTTCAGCGCCATTGATACGTCCAGAAAGAACAACTTTGATACCCTTAGCACCAGCAGACATAGCTTTTTCCATAGCAGAAAGAACTACACGACGGTAAGGCATTCTTTTGGTAAGTTGGAAAGCAATTTTTTCAGCAATTAATTTTGCGGAAAGATCGGTATGTTTAAATTCTTCAACCTGGATTTCAACTGACTGTTTACCACTAGCTTTGGCAAGTAATTTTTGGATTTCTTTTTTGAGAATTTCAAGTTCCTTACCACCACGACCGATAACTAAGCCAGGTCGAGCAACAACAATAGTAATTTTGATTTTTTTGACAGATCGTTCAATTTTAATATTGACAATACCAGCAGAATAGATTTTCTTTTGTAAAAAATCTCGAATATTTTTATCTTCCAATAAAAAGATTGGATATTTTTTAGCATTAGCAAACCAGCTGGATTGCCACTCAGGACTGTTTTTAACAGCCTCAAGTCTGAAACCGATAGGGTTAACTTTTTGACCCATATTACTTTTGAACTCCTTTAACAATTATGACAAGACGACTATGGCGTTTTTGAATTAAACCTCGGGCAAATCGAGAACCGTGTGATTTGTCCATACGTTTAATTTTTAATGCTTCGTCGGCTTTGATAGTATCAAATTTTAACGAATTTGTATCTAAGTTAAAATTATTTTTGGCATCAGCAATGATGTTTTTGAGAGCTTGAGTTAAAACACGAGCTGATTTAGTGTTAATAAATTTAACTCGATTGAGAGCTTCAACTGGAGAAAACTTTCTGACTTCGTCAACTAAGAGTCTTAATTTACGAGGAGAAATTTGAATATTCTTGTTGACATACTTAGCAGTCTTAAAAACAGTTTCCTGTTTTTGAACTTCAACTGGTTTAACTGCTTCGACCTTTTTAACAGGTTTTTTGACAGTTTCAGCTTTAACAGCCTTGACGACTTTAGTAGTTTTTTTAGTAGTAGTTGCCATAAAATTTTAGGTTTTCTCAATAACTCTTTTAACCACACGACCATGACCTTTGAAGGTTCGGCTAGGTGAAAATTCGCCTAGTTTGTGGCCGACCATGTCTTCGGTAACGTAGACATTAATAAATTTCTTACCATTGTAAACGTCGAAAGTTCGTCCGATAAATTGAGGGGCAATAGAACTATGACGAGCATAAGTCTTGATGACTTGGCTGCCACCTTTGGCTAATTTGTCAAGGATGTTTTGGTCAATGAAAGGACCTTTCTTTGAACTTCTAGACATAGATTATTTCTTTCTTCTTTGAACGATTAATTTATTAGAGGCTTTTTTGAGCTTTCGAGTTCGTCTGAAAGCCGGTTTACCCCACTTAGTTTTTGGATGCATACCAATAGAAGATCGACCTTCACCACCTCCGTGTGGATGTGAATGAGGATCTTGAGCCACACCGCGAACAGTAGGACGAATACCACGATGTCGCATTTCTCCGGCTTTAGTTAATTTTTGATTAGAATGATCAGCATTGGAAACTTGACCAATAGTAGCGCGACAACCAGCATTAAAAATTCTGATTTCACCTGAAGGTAATTTTACGAGGGCTTTGTTACCATCAATACTTTGGATATAAGCAGCAGAACCAGCACTCTTGATAATTTGAGCTGGTTTACCAATTTGGAAACTAAGAGCATGAATAGGAACACCGACCGGAATATTTTTGAGAGGTAAACAATTACCGTCCTTAATAGGTGCAGATTCGGCAGAAATAACAATATCACCGACTTGAAGATTGGTAGTAGCTAGAATATAAGCTTTGGCACCATTTTGATAGACGATTAAAGCGAGATCAGCAGTACGATTTGGATCGTATTCAATAGCCACAACTTTGGCTGGAATATTTAATTGAGTGCGATTCCACTCAACTTCGCGAAGATATCTTTTGTGTTCGCCACCGCGATGACGAATAGAAACATGACCATGAGAATCACGACCACTGGTTTTCTTTTTGATAGTTAATAAAGATTTAATTGCCATAATTATTTGGTATTGAGCTTGAGAAGTTCAAGTTTGGTACCTTTTGGTAGAGTAATAATAGCTTTTTTACGATCTGATTTTTGAGTAGTTTTTCGAGTTTTCCAGTTAGTTTTAAATTTACCTTTGAGGGTAAGAGTTTGAATAGAAACTGGTTTAACACCAAAAACTGTTTGAAAAGAAACAGCAATTTGGTTTTTGCTGACTTGAGGAGCAACCCAAAAAGCATATTTGTCTTGAAGTTGTTGGGCAGCAAGAGCCTTTTCGGTGATGATTGGTTTTAAAATAACGATGTTTTGAGACATGTGATTATTTAAACTGCTTGACAGCTTTTTGACTGATAATTAAATAATTTTGTTTTGAAAGAGAATAGATATCAAGAGACTTAAGAGAAAGTAAATTGATGTCTTTTAAATTTCCAAAAGCTCGTTTGACTGGAGTAATAGTTTTAGTTGTAATAACCCCAATTTTGCGACTTTTTGATAATACTTCATCATTAGCTTTAAGTCCAGTAATTAGTTTAACTCCAGATTTGGTTTTTGGATCAAGTTGAGAAAAATTATCAATGATGAGAATTTTTTTGGATTCAGCGAATTTGGTTAAAAGACCACGGATAGCACGGCGTCGCATAGTTTTACTGATACCAAGAGAGTAATTTTGATTACCATCCGGACCAAGTGCACTACCACCACCAACAAAGATTGGAGCAGTACGATTACCGTGACGAGCATTACCGGTACCTTTTTGAGCCCAAACTTTTTTACGAGTACCAGCAACTTCGGAACGAGTTTTGGTTTTAGCAAAAGAAGAACGACGGTTAGCTAAAGTAACGCGAATGGCTTGAGCAATAAGAGAATCTGAAACAGGATCAGAGAAAACTTCCTTAGGAAGGGCAATATCTCCAACTTTTTCAGCTTTAATATTATAAATTTGAGCTTTCATAATTAAGCAGTTTTCTTGATGGTGACCCAAGAATTAAAACTTCCGGGAACCGAACCTTTAATAAGAACTTCTTTTGTTTCAGGATTGATAGAAAAAACTTCGAGACCAGAAACAGTGACAGTCTCGACACCGTAATGACCTGGGAGTTTTTTACCTTTGACAACTTTTCCTGGGGTTTGAGCACCAATTGAACCTGGACGACGAACACGATCAGAAGAACCTAAAATAGGTTGTTTTTTGAAACCGTGACGTTTGACAACACCGGCAAAACCACGACCTTTAGAAATGCCGGTAGCATCAATAATTTCACCTGCAGTAAAGACCGATTCGAATGAGATATCAGCACCAACTTCAGGGATTTGATCAGTTGTAAGTTTAAATTCTTTGAAAAAGCGAGGTTTAATATCAAGCTTAAGCTTATTTAGCTTAGCACTAATAGCACTATCAAGGTGTTTTTTGGAATCGTAAGCAACTTGAATAGATGAATAACCGTCTTTATCTTCAGTTTTGATTTGAGTAACTTTGAGAGATGGAGCGGAACACTTAGTAACGGCAATTCTTTTGCCGTCCTGGGTATAGACGCTGGTCATGTGACCTTTTTTAATTAAAAATCCTGAGATCATAGTTTTACATCTTAACTTCTACTTCCACTCCTGATGGTAAATCCAAATGTTGAAGACTATCGACAGTGCGAAGACTTGTATTGGAAATATCGATAAGGCGTTTGTGAGTGCGGACTTCGAAATGCTCACGAGCATTCTTATCGGTATGAGGACTGGTTAAAACAGTAATGGTCTTTTGTTCAGTAGGTAATGGTATTGGACCTTCTACCTTGGCTCCAGCGGTAACCGCAGCCTCAACTATCTTGATAGCTGCCTCATCGATGATTCGATGATCAAAAGATTTTAATCTAATTCGGATGCGATTACCGTTAGCCATATTTTTATTTAATGATTTTTGTAATAGCACCGGCTCCAACAGTCAAACCACCTTCGCGGATAGCGAATCTTTGACCGTCTTGCATAGCAACCGGTTTAATTAACTTAACGTTAACTGTAGCATTATCGCCTGGCATGATCATTTCAGTACCAGCAGCAAGAGTAATGTCACCAGTTACGTCGGTAGTACCCATGAAAACTTGAGGTCGGTAACCAGAGAAAATTGGGGTATGACGACCACCTTCTTCTTTTTTGAGTAACATAACTTGGGCTTCGAATTCGGTATGAGGAGTAATAGTACCTGGTTTAGCCAAGACTTGTCCCCTTTCGATATCATCTTTTTCAACGCCACGGAGTAATAAACCAACGTTATCACCAGCTTGACCTTGATCGAGTTGTTTGTGGAACATTTCAACTCCAGTAACAACAGCTTTACGAGTATCACGAAGACCGACGATTTCAACTTCATCGTTGATTTTGACGATACCTCGGTTAATTCTACCAGTAGCAACTGTACCACGACCTTTGATAGAGAAGACATCTTCAACTTCCATTAAGAATGGTTTGTCGAGATCACGAACAGGTTCAGGAATATAGGTATCAAGAGCTTCCATTAATTTCTTAATAGATTCAATACCATCAGCCTCACCATTGAGAGCTTTAAGAGCAGAACCACGAATAATTGGGACTTCATCACCCGGAAAACCGTATTTGGTTAACAAATCACGAACTTCCATTTCGACTAAGTCTAAGAATTCTGGATCTTCAACTAAATCACATTTATTTAAAAAGACAACTAATTTTGGAACGTTAACTTGTTTAGCTAACAAAACGTGTTCACGAGTTTGAGGCATTGGACCATCTGGTGCAGAAACGACCAAAATAGCACCATCCATTTGAGCAGCACCGGTGATCATGTTTTTGACGTAATCAGCGTGTCCTGGACAATCGATGTGAGCATAGTGTCTTTTCTCAGTTTCGTATTCGATGTGAGAAATAGCAATGGTAACGATTTTTGAAGCATCACGGACAGTACCACCCTTAGCAATGTCAGCATAAGATTTGGCGCTTCCCTGAACTTTTGAAATTGCAGCTGTTAAAGTTGTCTTACCATGATCGACGTGACCAATAGTACCGACGTTGACGTGTGGCTTATTTCTTTGATAAGTATCTGCCATAGATTCTCCTTTTTTTGTTTTTGTCTTGTTTAAGACTAAATTCTAATTAATAATAATTTTAGCTTAAAATACTTTTGAATTGTATCAACAAGTAGTTAGCTTTGCAATACATTTAGATAAAGTAAATCCGCATGAAAATGCGGTAGAGTGATTATATCTGTTTTGTGGGGAAAATGGTAGAGGAAAAATTGGCAAAAGAAAACCCCGGTCGTGTCGTTGCTGTTGCATACGGCGCTGGCCGGGGTTGATTGGAAATATAATTATAAAAATGAATGGATATATTAGGGTTTTTTGAAGTGAGGGCAGCGGACTTGGCGATATTCTTTCCGACCAGGTTTGGTTGGAGAATCTCTCCACTTGGTGGCAAAGCAGCCATTTTGACACAAGGGACATTTGCTGTGTTCATAACTCTTTGAGAGTTTAACCCCACTAGGACATTGGCAAAAGATTTGACCATGATAACCAAGACTGTCAACATAATCAGACAAACCGGTATCTTGGCAAATGGAACAACTAACCTCCTTGGAATTTATCTCTATTGTGACCGGAACGACTCGTTTACGGTTAGAGTATTTACTGGGACGTCGTTTCTTTTTCATAAGTATCACCTTTCTCCTATTCATCATAATTGATGACAGGAATATACCCTAAAACAGGACATATTTCTGTCATCAAAATTTACCATTTTAAAAGAACAGATTAAAAAATCAGCTAGAGATTTTTTAATAATTTTTGGATTATAGGATTAAATAATTAAAAGTCAAGGAATTTTGACAAAAGAAAACCCCAGCACAAAGCAAATACAATCGAACATTATGTTCGAATATGTATTCGTTTTGTGCCGGGGTATCGATCAGATATCAGAATTTCTCTTTACCTGACCAGGCAATGATTCTGGCTTTTGTCAGTCGGCAATAGGACAGCCAGCTGGCGTCTTTGCAGGACATAATTAAACAGACAGATCTGTCTTGGCCGTTCTTTTTTCTTTCGATTACATTGATATAGACTTGAACTTTTGATCTGACAGTGACAGAGAGGACGTCTTCGAGAAATTGTTCTTTTAGGGAACCTTTTCTCCTTCGGTCATACAGGATTAAACCGAGAGTGGCAGTAAATCCTGGATGTGCGACTTCGATAAGATCAACAGTTGATCTTATTTTTGGATCCATAATATGTTCCACAGTTACCATCCTTTCATATCGGCCAGAAAACTACTTATTGCCAAGGGAAATTGCTAACACCAGACCAAAGGAGAAGGTCGACCGGAATCGGACCATCGTCGCTTGCCTTGAGATTTGGATCGGTCTGATTGAAACACCATCGGGGTTTGTCAAGCTTCTCGTTGTAGAACAGAGTATCGAGACGAAGTTCGAGACTGATACCTTCTTTGGTAGACTTTTCAGCAACGAAGAGAAAAAGGGCGATCTTTCTCTCCGGATGAAAACCAAAACCAACCAAGGTGCTGCTCCGACTGATATGTTGAGATTGATCTTCACACCTTCTGCACTCGAGACCGATTTCGTAGGCGGCGCGAAGGCCACCAAACTCAAACAGTCTAGGGTAGTGCTCTTGGGTTACTACTTCGGCATGCTTGATTGCACTGTCGAGATTCCGATAAATGAGGTGACGCGCCGGACTGGATGTGTCAGGATACTTAAACTCGTACATGTGTGCTCTCCTCTCTTTTATTCATCTTATTGATGAACAAAGAACTAACTTTAGTTTTTAGATAAAATTAATTTTTTATTCATCAATAAAAGTTTTTTGTGAATGTGCAAATTAAAACTTTGCTTTAAAGTTTTAATTTATGCTGAGTTATAAGGGAAAATATATTAAAAGTCAAGGAATTTTGACAAAAGAAAACCCAGACATACTTACCAAAACATCAACGCAATTGCGTCAGTTGTTTCGGCTTTTGGCCTGGGTTGTACTGGGTGCGCCCGGGGAAGGCAATGAAGGAAGAAACGATGTACTTCGAAATCTGACGCAAACATCGCCTTCATTGGCGCAGGGATGATGTCACTTACCGTCGGTAAACAAAACCGAAGAGGTACTGGTAAATTGAGACCAATCGCCTCCTTGGTTAATGAGACGAGTGATCGTCTCTTGAAGATACTTGGGGTCGGTCGGGTTTCGCTCGAAAGAGCGAAGCTCTACTTCGGCAAAGTCGTTACAATCGATGACGGTGGCCCCATGGAAACCCTTGTTTGCGAGTAGGTCGCTGATATCTTTTGCAGACGTCTGATTAGTTCCATCATTGTTGGATGGTATCGTTACCAAAAAAGACTGTTGCTTCATAAAAATGACACCTCTTGACTATTCTCATTCATCCCAGATGAACGGAAAGCTGACGTCATCTTTAATTGACACCAAATTTCCGTCCACCAGAGATAAAACCCAGCTTTTGAAAGTACGATTATCAATAACCAATTCCAGCAAATGGAATGGGAATTAATAATACCTGTATATTATAGGTTAAAATGGTTGTTTTGTCAAGTTTTGGGGTAAATAAATACCCCTCAAAAGAGGGGTATTTAGATTCAAAAAGAATTTATTATCTACCAGAGGTCATGGCAGTGGTAAGTTTTTCTTGGATATCACGAGGGACTGGATCATAGCGGCAAGGTTCCATATAGAATGAACCTCGGCCTTGAGTCAAACTACGAATGACAGTAGCGTAACCGCCAACAGCTTCTAATGGAACGAAAGCATGGATGGTAGTGAAACCATGACTATCTTCGGTACCATTGATTTGACCACGGCGAGAAGAAAGATCTCCGATAACTGAACCTAAAAATTCTGATGGAGTGGCCACTTCGAATTTCATAATAGGTTCAAGAACCAAAGGTTTGGCAGCAGTGAAAGCGTCTTTAATCGCGTATGATCCCGCTAATTTGAAAGCCATTTCGGATGAATCGACTTCGTGGTAGGTTCCATCGTAAACAGTGACTTTAATGTCAGTACAAGGGAAACCAGCAATGATACCTTTTTGAAGAGTTTCTTTGACACCTTTTTCAATAGCCGGAATAAAGTTGGCTGGGATAGCACCGCCTTTGACAGCGTTAATAAATTCGTAACCTTCACCTCTTTCTTTTGGTTCAACTTTAATTTTACAATGACCGTATTGACCGTGACCACCAGATTGATGGATATATTTACCCTCACCATCGGCATTTTGTGAAATAGTTTCTCTGTAAGCAACTTGAGGAGCACCGGTTTTAACATTAACACCGAATTCGCGTTTGAGACGATCGACGATAATTTCGAGATAAAGTTCACCCATACCGGCGATAATGGTTTGACCAGTTTCTTGGTTGTAAGTGACTCGGAAAGTAGGATCTTCGATGGCTAAACGATTTAGAGCAGTACCCATTTTTTCCTGATCGTCAGCAGTAGCTGGTTCAATAGAAAGAGAGATGACAGGTTCAGCAAATTGAATTGGAGAGAGAGAAATAATATTGTTGACGTCACAAAGAGTGTCACCGGTGGTGGATTCTTTAAGACCAATACAAGCAACGATTTCTCCAGCGAAACCTTCTTCGATACCTTCGCGTTTGTCGGCGTGCATCAAAAGCAAACGACCGATACGCTCAGACTTTTGTTTAGTGGTGTTGTAAACTTCAGAACCGGATTTAAGAGTACCTGAGTAAACACGAACATAAGAAAGAGTACCAACGTGAGGATCTGATTGAACTTTAAATAAAAGAGCCGAAAGTGGTTCAGTTCGAAGTGGTTTACGAGTAATAACATCATTGGTTTCAGGATTGTAACCTTCAATTGGAGGCAAATCGAGAGGTGATGGAAGATAGTCAACGATACCATCAAGAATTGGATGGATACCTTTGTTTCTCCAGGCAGCACCGCAGTAAACTGGGAAAAGTTTTCGAGCAATACAAGCTTTTCTTAAAGTGGCTTTTAATTCTGGAACAGAAATTTCTTCATCGTTAAGGAATTTTTCCATTAATACTTCGTCTTCACCAGCAATTTTTTCAACCATTTCAGCACGGGCTTTGGTAGCTTTATCTTTAAATTCATCAGTAACTGGTTTACGAGTAAATTCCAAACCTTCTTCATCTTTATCGTAAACAATCATCTCCATATTCATCAGGTCAATAACGCCCATAAAATTATGTTCTTCACCAACAGGAATAACTACAGGGCAAATTGGAGCGTGAAGTTTTTCGTTGATACTGTCAAGAGTTCCTTGGAAAGAAGCACCGATTTTATCCATTTTATTAACGAAAGCAATGCGAGGAACACCGTATTTGTCAGCTTGACGCCAAACAGTTTCGGATTGAGCCTGAACGCCGGCGTTACCATCGAAAATCATAATAGCACCATCAAGAACACGAAGGGAACGTTCTACTTCGGCGGTAAAATCGACGTGTCCCGGAGTATCAATGACGTTAAGACGATAGTCATGCCAGAAAGTAGTAACACAAGCAGATTGAATAGTAATACCGCGTTCTCTTTCTTGGATCATAGAATCGGTAGTAGTAGTACCTTCATCAACAGAACCGATTTTGTGAATTTTTCCACTATAAAAAAGAAGACGTTCAGTGGTGGTAGTTTTACCTCCATCAATATGAGCAATAATACCAATGTTACGGACTTTTTCCATAGGAACGTCACGGTTTTTGGTAAGCTTGATTTGATCAGCCATAATTAGATTTTCAGTTTGTCAGATTTTCAGTCTGTCAGATTATTAATAATAAAAACCGTTGCGGTTAGGCAACAGCGGATGGATTTATGATACCATAGGAAAAGATGAATATGAATAGACGAAAAATTGCGATTATTGGTGGAGGGTTAGGCGGACTTAGTGTCGGATATTTTTTATCAAGACAGGGTGACAAAGTCACGATTTTGGAAAAAGAAAATTTTTTAGGTGGACTGGTAGGTGGTTTTAAAATAGAGGGAGAAAATTTGGAAAAGTTATATCATCATTTTTTTAGAACTGATAAATATTTAATTGAATTACTCGAAGAAATTGGACTATCGGACAAAATAATTTGGAATAAAAATTCAACCGGGCTTTATTGGAAAAATAAAATGTATCCGTTTAATGGAGCAATGGACTTACTTAGATTTAAACCATTATCTTTGGTAGATAAAATTCGAATGGGTTTGGTGGCAATATATTTAGGCTTGGATAATAATTGGCAAAAATATGAGGCGATTTCAGCCTCGGATTGGATGGAAAAAGCAGTTGGTAAGAATGGTTATGAAGTGGTGTGGAAACCATTACTACAAGGAAAGTTTCACAAATATTATAAGGATATTTCGATGGCGTGGTTGTGGGCTAGAATTCATACTCGAGGGAATTCAAAAAATGAAAAAGGTGAGGAAGTATTGGGATATGTTAATGGTGGATTTGAAAAAATGGTTGAAAGATTGGCACAATTGATTAAGAAAAATGATGGAGAGATTAAATTAAATAGTGAAGTAAAAAATATTAAAGATTTAGAAAAAGACTTTGATGTGATTATTGATACCCGTCCAGATAAAGAAGTGGAATATTTAGCAACTGTAAATATCGCCTTTACTTCGGAACAAAATTTAAGTAAATTTTATTGGCACAATATAAATGATTCAAAGTCCCCTTTTATCGCTTTTATTCAACATACAAACTTAGTTGGGACAAAAAATTATAATGGAAAAAATGTGTATTATTTGGGAACATATGTACCGCAAGACCACGAATTTTTGAAAATGGATGAGAAAAAATTGGTTGACCAATGGTTTGATTATTTAAAAAAGATTTTCCCAGGATTTGATAAAACTAAAGCAGAAAATGTGTCAGTATTTAGATTTAAATCGGGGCAACATATAGTAAGTAGAAAGTATAAAGTGAAAAGTTATAAAGTGAATACTAATACATACCGAATGAATTTTGCCCAAATTTACCCAGAAGATAGAGGGGTGAATTTTGGAGTAAGGGAAGCCAGAAAAATAGTAAAGACTATTTAGGGAGCAACAGTACCAGTTAAAACCCAGTTGTATAAAATAATTTGTCCATGAATCATATCGGCGGCTTTTTGTGGATCAACTTCGGCCATTAAAAGCCCTGCTTTAATACCATAGAGAGCAGAAATAACTTCAGTATTTTTTTGATTAGCACTTATTTGTTTTTCAACGATATGACCAAGTTCATGAAGGCCAGTCCTAATAACAGCCGGATCGTCAATTTGTAGTTCATTAATGAGAATAATATATCCGGCTGGATTTTTATAATCTATTTTGTCTGAATAATCTTGTTTTTCAAGGTCATCTAAAATTTCTGGGGTGGATTTATATTGATTAGTATGAAGACCAAAGGCATCTTTTAGACCAGAATTTCGATGATTATAAATATTTCCATTTTCTAATTGAGTATAACTTTTTGGATAATTTTGAAATGGCTCAATATTTACAGGAATATCAGTAATAGTGCTAATGGTTTTGGTAATTTTTTTAGTGATTTCTGAATTAGGTAAATTTTTTGAATCTTTTACAACAGACTCTATTTGAGGGAAAAGATTGTATGGATCTGGAATATTATTTATAGCATCGACTACAGGAACATATTCATAATCATCAATGGCACATTTGGGTTGATAGCGGATGTTTTGTGATTTTTTAGCTTTTTGGTCTAGTGTTGAAAAATTTTGATAAATATCTTTTAAGACACTAGTCAACACTTGATGATCAGGGCGTGTCTGATCTAGTTTTTCTAATTGTCGATTTAAAGACTCTTGTCGAGAATTTTGAGTATTAATTTCTGGTGAAATAAATTCGACAGAACCTTCCATTATTTGATTTGATTTTTAACCTCAATTAATCCTTCTTCTAGTGTTTTCATTTCAATTCCTAAGTCTTTGACTTTTTGATTAGAGGTAATTAAGCATTTTTGCCAAGGGCGACTCCCCTCTGGCTGGGATTTAATATATTCTTCTAAACTAGAAGGTTGGACTAAATTTTCATCAAAACCAAAAGTTTGAGCAACGAGCTTTGACATTTCGTAAGGAGAATGAGAAGAAGAACCGACTAAATGATAAACACCGGTATATTTATTTTCGAAAAATTTATCTAAACTATAGGCAATATCGTCAATAAAAGTATAGGTACAAATTTGATCGGAAAACATTTTGACGACTTCGCCGTTTTGAAGTTTGGCTAAAACTTTATGAACAATGTCGGGTTTTTTGTCGAAATTAGCGCGATACGGATAAGTAATCCGGACAATGGCGGCGTTGTAACCAGAATCGGCAATGACTTTTTCACCTAAATATTTGGTTTCACCGTACCATTCGATAGGATTGGGAGTATCGGTTTCAGTATATGGAGTAGTTTTGGTACCGTCAAAAACGAAATCGGTGGAAATATAGATAAAATATTGGTTGTATTGTTTGGCTAATTCTAAAATGTTATGAGTACCTTCGACATTGAGTTGGTAACAAATGCCGGATTTGTCCCCACGTTGCTCCCAAGCACCATTAGTATCGGTAAAAGCAGCCATATGGAGTACAGCCACAGCATCGGAATTTTTGGCAAAAGCGGCAATTAAACTTTCTTTATCTAAAACATTGACGCCAGTATCAAGAGAAAAATCGACAAATTCGTATTTATCAGCCAAAAGCTCAACAATGCGAGAACCAACTAAACCACTTAAACCTGTACCTATAATTTTTTGTTTCATATTAAACCCTTTCCCTCGACAAGCTCGGGATTTCCCTTAAAAAGGGCAACTAATAAAATTATTACCAACTAAGTTTCAGTAAATCTTCTTTGGCTTGGGAAAGAGTGGGCCAGGCTTGATCTTTGGCAGATAAAATTGGCTGACCGTTAACAAACCAAGAAATGTTTAAATCTGAGTCGTTCCACAAAAGACCGCCTTCGGATTCTTTATTGTAATAGTTACTACATTTGTATTGAAAGTCGACAGTATCACTAATAACGTAAAATCCATGGGCAAATCCAGCCGGAATAAAGAACATCTTTTTATTTTCTGCTGAAAGATTGGCTAACTCCCACTGACCAAAGGTTGGAGAATTGGGGCGAATATCAACAGCAACATCAACAACTTCACCTTGAGTAACACGAATTAATTTAGCCTGAGCAAAGGGAGGTTTTTGAAAATGAAGACCACGAAGAACACCTTGAGAGGAATGAGAATGATTATCTTGAACAAAATCGACATCAATACCATTTTCGGCAAAAACTTTCTTGGAATAAGTTTCCATAAAAAACCCTCGATCGTCAGTAAAGACTTGAGGCTCGATAGTAACTATACCGTCGATTTTAGGACTTTTGATGAAATTCATTTTTCAATCTTCCCCTTCTATCCCCTTCTTTAACAAGACGGGGAAATAATTAGTAATTTATTTTTTTAGACTGTTTAATTTTTTGTAAAATTCTTCAGCTTCGGTTTTGGTTTCTTGCCACCAAGAAGTGTTGGCGGTGTACCAATCGATAGTTTGTTGAAGACCAGTTTCAAAAGTATATTTTGGTTCCCAACCTAATTCACGATTAATTTTGTCCCAATTAACGGCATAATTATCGTGAGCTGGACGATCGGCAACATATTCGAGACAAGATTCATCTTTACCCATAAGTTTAAGCATGAGTTTAACTAATTCCATGTTGGAAGTACCCTTTTTGAGCCCACCAATACAATAAGTTTCACCAATTTTTCCGTTTAATAAAATAAGTTCAATAGCGCGACAATGGTCTTCGACGTGCAACCAATCGCGGAAATTTAAACCTTGACCGTAAACTTTGATTTTTTGATCAGTCAAAAGGTTAGTGATAGAACGAGGAATCATTTTTTCGGGATGTTGATAAGGACCATAGTTATTGGAACAGTTACTAATAGTTACTGGTAAACCAAAGGTTTTATAGAAAGAACGAACTAAATGATCGGAAGAGGCTTTGGAAGCAGAGTATGGACTGGAAGGATCGTAAGGAGTAGATTCATTAAATTGTTTGTCGGAACCCATTTCAATAGAACCAAAAACTTCATCAGTAGAAATATGGTGAAATCTTTTGTTGTATTTTTTGGCAGCCATCAAAAGATTGTAAGTACCCAAAACGTTGGTACGAACAAAAAGTGATGGATCATCAATAGAACGGTCGACGTGAGATTCGGCGGCAAAATGGACAATAGCATCAACTTGAGAGACTAATTCATCAACGATTTTTTCGTCTAAAATATCGCCTTGGATAAATTGATAGTTTGATTTACCCTCAAATTCGGTTAAATTTCGAGGATTGGCAGCATAAGTCATCTTGTCGAGATTGATGATGGAATCGTCGGGATGAGCGGCAAACCAATGTTTGATAAAATTTGAACCAATAAAACCTGAACCACCGGTGATAAGTAATTTCATAGTAGGTTCATTATAAGTCAAATTAATATTGGATTCAATTTTATATATTTTGTGGTAGAATACGGTGGTTTATCGCTTATGAGTAAACTACAAACGATAAAGCTTCGTGGAGGCTTACTAAAAGTAAGCGATAAACCAAAAAAATTGCTACGTTTAGTACTTTGACAGGAAAGGAGATGATCTTATGAACGGTGGTTGGAAAAGCGACTATGACAAAGAAAGCCAGAGTAATCTGGAAAAACTTTGCGGTCGCCAACTACATGTACAAGATAACTTCTGGAATGTAAGCAAATTGCTGATCGTGGTTTTTACCGTAGTGGTAATATACATTGTCATTACGTCAGGATCTGACCTGATTGTTGGTCTGAAAGGACTGATTAATCTGGCCAGATAGTGCTTTTACATATACAAAAAAAACAAAAGAACCCGTCAAAAAATGTTTGTGAGCGATTGCTTACATTCATAATTTTGGCGGGTTTTTATTTATCACCCAGCCTACGCCAAGGCTACGGAATGGTGTACAAAAAAAATCCCCTCCCGCCGCTGCGGGAAGGGATTTAGATTTTAAAATATTTACTCTTCTAGTGTAGGAGTAGCTGTGACTTTTTTGGTTGGAGTTACTGTTGCAGTTGAAGTGCTGACGGAAGAACTTTTACTAAGATCGGAGCCAATAGTAAAAACAGCGTCGTAAGTAGATGTAGTTTTTAGATCTTCGGTGTATTCACCGGGAAAATAATCAGTCAAAGCAGATTCAAAATAGGCTGAAATACTGGCTGATTTAGCAGAAACAGCATTTTCGGTAGCAGTGGTAGTAGCATTACCAACAGAAACATTAGTAAAACCTAAAGCAACTAATTTGGCTTTGAGAGTGGCGGCTTGTCCGTTAATATCAGTAGCATTTAAAACTTGGATTTTAATTTTTTTATCAATTTCAGCAACAGTTGGTTTTGGAGTTTCAGTTGGAGTTATTTCTGGAGCAGAAGTTGGAATTGTTTCTTCGGTGGGTTGGTTAGTTTCGATATTCTCTGCAGTAGTATTTTTGTTGGTCATAAAATAGTAGACCAAGAATGAAACTATGGCAAAAGAAAAGATAGCTACAGCGATGATTGGAAGGAGATTTTTTTTGGGAGTCATTTGGTTTTTTAGTGAATTAATATCGGTTGATGACTTTATTATACCACTTAGAGGGCTAACTACAGGTAGAGGGAGATTAGCCGGAAATTTTAAATTTTGAACAATTTGACTGTCATTATAGGATGTTTTCTCCATTTCCGTAGTAGTAATTATGTCAATTTCTCTATTGTCAGGATAGTAGATTTTTTTGACTGGATTATTGAAATAAAGCTGAGCATAATTAACGGTTTTTTGAATATCAAGATCCGGACCTTTGAGGTTGGAGGTTAAGTAAACTTGATTATTTTTGGATAGAAGTAAAGTATACTCATGATCATTTAGTGGATAAATTAGGAAAAATTCACTAAGACAAATGGTGGACATGGTATTGGAAATAGCGGCAGAGACCGGCTGATAGAAATCGATTTGAAGACCAGATTGAGCGAGATTATTTTTTAAATTATCAAATTTTGACTTATCGTAAATGACGGCGTTAATAATAGTTTTTTCGTCGGTTTGAATAAGAGAATAGTTGATTGATTCGGGTTCGATTTTAAAATTAATAAATCCAGAAGCAAGACCAATAACTTCCTTAATATCAATTGACTCGATTTTGGTGTCGTAAACAAAAGATTTGGTGACGGCAACATCATCAGGGATAAGAACAGCTACAGAAGTGATTTTGTTTTGGCGAAGAAAAAAAATGAAGCTTTCAAGATCTTTAGGTTGTTTTTCAGTCCAAAGATTAAGGTCAAGACTAAAAAAATTATTGTCTTTGCGCTGGAAATAAATTTCGACTGATTTATCTTTAGGCCAAAGAACAACTTTAGGCTTGGAGAGGAATGACATATATATTTTAGTATGACGAAAAATATCAATTAAAGCAAGAACCAAAAAGATATGATTTGAACTAAAAACACCCCGAAGACTATCGGGGTGTTTTGTTGATCTGAATAAAAATTACCAACGTAAATGAGCAAATGCTTTGTTAGCTTCGGCCATACGTTCAACTTCCATTCTCTTGGCAACAGCAGAACCATTATTACTGAGAGCATCGTTTAATTCAGCAACGACTTTTTGAGCAAAAGAGTGATATTGTTTGTTACTACGAGCACGACAAGCATTGATTAACCAACGAATGGCTAAAGAATTTTGACGATTTCCTCGAACAGGAGTTGGAATTTGATAGACAGCACCGCCAATACGGCGAGGTCTAACTTCAATTTTTGGTTTGATATTTTCCATGGCTCTTTCCAAAACTTCAAGTTCCGGTTCATTTGGAAATTCTTTTTTGATTAACTCAAGAGCAAGGTAAATTTGTTTTTCAGCAGCATTACGTTTACCATCTTTCATGGTAGCGTTGACGATCTTACTGACTAAAACGCTATTATAAATAGAATCCGGTTCAACTTTTCTGATTCTACTGGTTCCCTTTCTAGACATATATTTTAATTTTTAATTTTAAATTTGTAATTTTTATTCAATTTTTAATTTCTAAATTTCTAAATTTGAATTTGATTAAAAATTAAGAATTAAAAATTTTAAATTATTAAGCGGTTTTGGCACTAGGTTTTTTAGCACCATATTTACTGCGCGATTGTAAGCGACCAGTAACAGCACCGGCATCATATTTACCACGAATAACGTGATATCGGACACCTGGTAAATCTCGGACACGACCACCGCGAATAGAGACGATACTGTGTTCAGCAAGATTGTGACCAATACCAGGAATATAAGCAGTAACTAAGTTTCGATTGCTTAATTTTACTTTACAGATTTTACGTAAAGCTGAATGAGGTTTTTTTGGGGTCATAGTTTTGACCACGGTAACGACTCCTTTTTTGACCGGGTTAATGGTTTCAGTAAAACGATTAGTAATCGTGTTAAAGTTTTTTCGAAGAGCACCAGTTTTGAGTTTTTTAACTCTAACTTTGCGACCTCTTTTGATAAGTTGATTAAATGTTGGCATAAATTAGTTATAAAGTTGAAAGTTTATAAAGTTATAAAGTTTCAGACTGATTCTTACTGACTGGAATAAGACGTCCGATAATAACATTTTCCTTAAGACCAATCAAGTCGTCGACTTCGGCTAATAAGGAAGCTTCAGTCAAAATACTAGTTGTCTGTTGGAACGAAGCAGCAGAAAGCCATGATCCAGTTGTTAGAGCCGACTGGATAAGTCCAAGAAGAATTCTTTTACCTTTGGCTATTTTTGCATTCTCATCTTTTTCTTTAACTTTTGCATTAGCAGCATTGAAAGCAGCTAAAGAAACGATTTGACCATAAAGGAAGATGGTATCACCCGGATCTTCGATCTTAATTTTACCGCTCATTTCTTTAATGATAACTTCAAGATGTTTATCATGGATAGTAATGCCCTGTGATTCATAAACACCCTGAATACTGTTGATAAGATATTTTTGAGCTGCCTCAATACCCTTGATTTCCATAATCTCACGAACATCGAGAGATCCAGAGGAAAGTTGAGTACCTTTGGCGACTAAATCACCGTCAGCCACTAATAAATTAGCGTTTGAAGGCAAAATGTAAGTAATAGTTTTGGTAACCTTATCATCATCTTTACCACTAAGCTTAATTTCGTAACCATCAATATTTTCCTTAACTTTGACTTTACCCGAAATTTCGGCTAAAGGTGAAGGAAGTTTAGGCATACGAATTTCGAAAAGCTCCTGAACACGGGGTAAGCCTTGGGTAACGTCGACGCCGACGACACCTCCGGTGTGTTTAGTACGGAGAGTAAGCTGAGTACCTGGTTCGCCAACTGATTGGGCACCAATAACACCAACTGGGACACCAATTTGGACTGGTTTTCTAGTAGAAAGATCCCAACCGTAACAGTGACGGCAAAGACCAGTTTCAGCGGCACAAGTTAATGGGGAACGGATATCAACTGTCTGAATTTCAGCTTTTTCGATTAACTTAACATTTTCATCGTCGAGAAGTTCGCCTTTGGCTAAGATAACTTTTTTGGTTTTTGGATCCAAAATATCTTTAGCTAAATAACGACCAAGAATACGGCGTAAGAAATAGCGTTCACGACCTTTATCAGTGGCTTCAATGGTAATGAATTTGTCAGTACCACAATCATCTAAACGAATAATAGAAGTATGAGCGGCATCGACCAAACGACGGGTTAAGTAACCAGCGTCAGCGGTTTTAAGAGCGGTATCGGCTAAACCTTTGCGGGTTCCGCGAGCACCAGTAACGTATTCAAAAACTGATAAACCTTCACGGAAATTAGATTTGGTAGGAAGTTGAACGATTTTACCAGTAGGATCAACCATAAGTCCACGCATACCAGAAAGCTGTTTGATTTGATCTTTAGAAGCACGCTTGATACCGGCGTTAGAAACGATACGAATTGGAGAATCAAGATCGAGAGTAGCCCAAGTTTTTTCAGCAATTTCTTCGGTTTTTTCTAACCAAACATTTTGACTGAGACGTTTTTTCTCATCATTACTGATAAGACCCATTTTGTAATTGTCTTCAATATCAGCAACTTGTTTGTTAGCCCCAGAAATGATTTGATCTTTTTCTGGTAAATAACCACAGTCTTCCATAGCTAAAGAAATACCTGAAAGAGTGAAACCCTTGAAACCAATGTCTTTGAGAGAGTCAATTAATTTGACAGTCTTAATGCGACCAGCAATATCTAAAGATTTAACAACTAAATCGTTAAGAGCTTTGGAACCAGCCATCGGATCGTTAACATAACCGAATTCTTTAGGAAGAATTTTATTGAACCAAATTCGACCAAAAGTGGTTTTAATAATTTGACCATTAATTCGAACGGCAATAAGTTCGCGGAGTTCAATTTTCTTGGATTGATAGGCTAATTCTACTTCACCTTTATCGGCAAAAATTGTTAATCCCTCGTAACCTTGGACTGCTTCTTTGGCTAAATCTTGGGATCGAACTGAAGTGATGTAATAACAACCTACGGCCATACCTTGAGAAGGAATGGAAATAGGACTACTGTCAGCTGGTTTAAGTAAGTTACGAGAAGGCAACATTAATTTCTTGGCTTCTTTTTGAGAAGCATCAGAAAGTGGTAAATGGACACCCATTTGATCTCCGTCGAAATCGGCATTGAAACCTTTACAGACACATGGATGTAAGCGAATAGCCAATCCATCAACTAAAACCGGTTTAAAGGCCTGAATTGAGAGTTTGTGAAGAGTTGGAGCACGATTAAGCAAAACATATTTATCGGCAGTAACTTTTTCCAAAATATCGTAAACCTCGGTAACTCGATGATCAATTAAGTTTTTAGCACTCTTAATGTTTGGAGCAATACCACTAGCCATAAGTTCGCGAAGAACAAAGGGTCGGAACATTTCTAGAGCAATTTCTTTTGGTAAACCGACTTGGTCAAGTTTAAGTTCTGGACCAACAACGATAACTGAACGACCGGAATAATCGACACGTTTACCGAGTAAATTGCGGCGGAAACGGCCTTTCTTACCTCTTAAGAGATCAGAAAGTGAACGAGGAACTCGTTTAGTACTTTTACGTTTATTTTTGGAACTCTTTTGAGCATCGATTAAGATGTCTACAGATTCTTGCAACATACGTTTTTCGTTGCGCAAAATGATTTCTGGAGCACCAAGTTTGAGTAATTTCTTGAGACGATTATTACGATTGATTAAACGACGATATAAATCATTTAAATCAGAGGTAGCAAAACGACCACCAGTAAGTTGAACCATAGGACGTAAATCCGGTGGAACAATTGGCACATGAGTCATAATCATGGACTTAGGATTGATGGCATTATCCTTCATTCCAGTAAGAATGCGGATTTTGTACATGATTTTCTTTTTCTTAATTTTAGAACTGGTTTTATTTAATTCTTTTTTGAGATTTTTAAGAGTTTCGTCAATATCAATTTTACCCAAAACATCGATCAAACTTTCAGCACCCATGCGGGCGGTGAAGAAAATATCAGCTTTGAATTGAGAAAGATAAAAACTTTCTTCATCAGAAAGAGTAGATAAAACTTCGAGACTTTGAACTTTTTCTTCGAGATACTTAATCAAACTTTCAATACGATTTTTTTCGGTCAAACCTTTATTTTCAATTTTTTGAATATCTTGTTTGAGACGGACGTCACGTTCTTCTTGAGCGATAGAAAGTTGATCTTTATTTTTAATTTTGGTTTTAAGCTCTTTTTTCTCGTCTTCGGTTTCTTTAGTTTTGGTTTCGATATTCTTTTTGGTATCAATATCGATTTGAGCCAAACGTTTTTGTGAGAACTCACGAAGATTTTCTAAAGCTTCTTTTCGTTTGGAATCATCAATTTCAGTGATTAAGTATTTAGTAAAATAGACAACTGATTCCAAATCTTTTTGAGGAACATCAAGAATAACTCCAATTGGAGATGGAGTGTTGCGAAGATACCAAAGATGAGTAACAGGAGCGGCTAAGGTAATGTGTCCCATACGTTCACGACGAACTTTGGAGACAGTAACTTCGACACCACAGCGATCACAAATAATACCCTTAAAACGAATTTTCTTGTATTTTCCACAGTAACATTCGTAGTCACGTGAAGGTCCAAAGATTTTTTCGCAAAAAAGTCCATCTTTTTCTGGTCTCCAGCTGCGATAATTAATAGTTTCTGGTTTGGTGACTTCACCATGAGACCAGCTAAGAATATCTTCCGGAGAAGCGAGTTTGATTTGTAGACCGGAAAAATCGATCATGCTTTTAAATTTAAACATTATTGGTCCTCCTTTAATTCATCTTCTAATTGTGCCGAATCTTCGGCAATTGTTAAACCTTCAGCTTCAGACTGAAGTTCTTCCTCGACGGGAACTTGTGGTCCAATATCTTCGGGAGTAATATCGACCGGGTGGAGTTCTTCGGAAACTTCTTCGAGAGGAGTCTCTTTGACACCAACAGGAGAGATATCTAAAGCTAAACCGGCGAGTTCTTTGGTAAGAACTTTGAATGATTCCGGGATAGCAGGTTCAGGAATAACTTCCCCTTTGATAATGGATTGGAATGCGTGAGTACGACCATCAATATCATCAGATTTGAGGGTTAACATTTCTTGGAGAGTGTGAGCGGCACGATGTGCTTCGAGAGCCCAGACTTCCATTTCTCCCAAACGTTGACCTCCCATACGAGCTTTACCGCCGAGAGGTTGTTGGGTAACTAATGAGTATGGTCCGGTAGAACGAGAATGGACTTTATCGTCGACCATGTGAACAAGTTTGAGAATATAACCAACGCCAACAACAGTTTTTTGATCGAAAGCCTCACCGGTACGACCATCAAAAAGTTGAATCTTAGAATTACCTGGTAAACCGGCAGATTCTAGTTCTTCAGCAATTCTGGTTTCAGGATATTTTTCAAAAACCGGGACAGCATAGCGTTTGTTAAGTTTGAGACCAGCGTGAGCTAGAGTGGTTTCCAAAATCTGACCTAAATTCATACGGGAAATAACAGAAATTGGAGACATAACTAAGTCAACTGGAGTACCATCGGCAGTTCGAGGCATATCATAAGCTGGCCAAACACGACCAATAACACCTTTGTTACCATGTCGTCCGGCAATCTTATCACCTTCTTGAATACGACGGATTTGAGCCACATAAACTTTGACGATTTTGTTGACACCCGGATCGAGTTCATCACCATCATCTTTGGATAAAATATCGACTTTGATAACGACACCACCTTCACCATTTGGGACACGGAGAGAAGTATCTTTAACTTCACGAGCTTTTTCACCGAAAATAGCGCGTAATAATCTTTCTTCAGCTGATAATTCTTTTTCACCGCGAGGTTCAACTTTACCAACCAAAATATCATTTGGGCCAACGGTAGCACCGATCATAACGATACCATCGTTAGTTAATTTGGCTAATTCATTTTCGGAAACATTAGGAATATCTTTGGTTAATTCTTCGGAACCTAGTTTGGTTTCGACAACTTGAGCTTGATATTCGTAAATTTGGATATTAGTTAAAATATCTTCTTTGACCAATCTGTCGGAAATCAAGAAAGAATCTTCGTAATTTAAGCCATCGAGCTCGGTGTAAGCGACAAGTAAGTTTTGACCAATAGATAATTCGCCACCATCAGTAGAAGGACCGTCGATAAGCAAATCGCCTTGTTTGACAATATCACCAACGTTAACAACAGTTTTTTGATTGTAACAAGTACCATATGGTGAAGTTCTATCGAACTTAGACAAATAGTAGGTTTCGGTTTTACCATCACCACTAATTTCGCTTTGATCAAAATGTTTAACTTCGGCTTTTTTGTCGAGAGTCACAATAATCTTACTACCATCAGCAAAAGTAACCTTACCCGAATGATGAGCTAAAACACTTCGATTCATGGAAGTAGCAACAGCACCTTCCATACCGGTGCCAACAATTGGTGCTTGTGGAGCAACTAATGGTACAGCTTGAGTCTGCATGTGAGAACCCATAAGGGCACGAGTAGCATCGTCATGATCAACAAATGGAATTAAAGCAGCAGAAGAACCAACTATTTGATTTGGAACTAAATCAATATATTCAACCTGATCAATTGGACCTTCAATAAATTCGCCTTGGAAACGAATAGGTACCCATTCTTGTTTGGTAACTTCGTTTTCATCAAATTTAATGCCTAAATGAGTGACTTTTTTATCGTATTCATCATCAGCATCGAGATAATAGTGTTCATCGGAGATAGTGTAACCACCTTTGGTTTTAACTAATTTTCGGAATGGAGCTTGAATAAAACCGTATTTATCGACTTGAGCATAAAGAGCTAAGTAGGTAACTAAACCGATGTTTGGACCTTCCGGAGAGCGAACAGTACAAATACGACCATACTGAGAAGCGTGAACGTCACGAATAGAGAAAGCAGCCCGATCACGAGTTAAACCACCAATACCAACAACAGTAACACGGCGAAGCAAATCAAGTTCTGATAACGGATTAGTTTGATCCAAAATAGCAGATAATTGATTTGATCGGAAGAAAGTGTTGAGAGTAGAGATTAATGGTTGAGGATTAATCATTTGAGATGGCGCTGGTTTTTCTTTGGTAGAAATAAGCGACATTCTTTCTTTAACCATTCTTTCGAAACGAGCCATAGCTGGACGAAGAGCGATTTGAGAAACGATTTCACCACAGCGACGAAGACGGCGATTGGCCAATGAATCGATATCATCAAGTCGAGTGACTTCGCCTTTTTGAAGTTGAACGAGATATTTGACGGTGGCAATTAAATCTTCTTTACGTAAAACCCAGTTATCTTTATTAGAATCATCAAAATTGAAACCAAATTTTTTATTGACTTTATAACGACCAACATTACCTAATTCGTAGGTTCGAAGATCAAAAAATCTTTCTTCAAAAAATTTTTGAGCATTTTCCATAACCACAGGCTCGCCTGGTCGAAGTTTACGATAGAATTCCAAAACAGCTTCGTCGGGGGATTTGGAAACATCAGCTTGGATAGTTGGGGATATAAAATCACCGAATTCAGCAACTAATTGTTTATCACTCATTTGACAAGCAGCTCTTAAAAGAATAGTAGCTGGAAATTTCTTTTTACGATCGATACGGGCAAAAATAACATCTTTTTTACCAACAAAGAATTCTAACCAAGAACCTTTGTTAGGACGGAGTTCAGCGTTGTAAAGAGTTTTACCGGTAGCAGGGTCTCGTTCACCAGTGAAATAAACACCCGGAGATCGGACTAGTTGATTAATAACACCTCTTTCGATACCGTTGATGATGAAGGTTCCCTCATCAGTCATTGTTGGTAAATTGAGAAAGAAGACATCTTCTTGTCTGACATTACCAGTTCTTTTGTTGGTTAAAGTAGCTTTGATACGGACAGGGATGGTGTAATTAAGTTCTTTTTTCTTGGCGGTTTCAGGAGTAATAGAAATTGGGTCGTAAGTAACATCACCTAATTCGAGTTGCCAGTTGTTTCCAGTGTAATCGACAATTGGAGAGACGGCTTGGATGGTTTCTTTGAATTCACGGTCGAGGAAGTCTTTCCAGGATTCTTTTTGAATTTGAATTAAATCTAACTTAGGAATTTGAGGGTATTTTTTACCCCAGGAAGTTCGTTTTACGGAAGGCATCAAGGTTTTTTAATTACTAAAAAGATTTGTTGACCAAATATCAACATGCGAGTTATGTACCAACCGCTCGCCAGAATGGAGATATTTTACCGCGAATGTCAATACTTAGCAATAGGT
>CAZLCB010000008.1:0-25651 GCA_964558195.1 uncultured Gammaproteobacteria bacterium | reverse complement strand
GAAAAATATGAGCCGTACGAAACACAACTGATTTTGAGACAAACAAAAATTGGAGATACGGTGGTAGATGTGGGAGCGAATATTGGCTACTACACAGTACTTTTGGCTGATAAAGTTGGTAAAACAGGAAAAGTTTATGCTTTTGAACCAGATAAAATTAATTTTGAAATTTTAGTTAAAAATATTGAAGCTAATAATTTAAAAAATGTGGTGGCGATAAATGCGGCAGTAGGAAGTATAAGTGGAAAGAAAATTTTATATAAATCTAAAAATAATTTAGGTGATCATAAGTTGTATGGGAATGGTGAAAAAGAAACAGTAAAAATAATTAAACTTGATAATTATTTTAAAGATATAAAAGTTGACTTGATGAAAATTGATACTCAAGGTTGGGAACCGGAAGTGATTGATGGGGCTAAAGAATTAATTAAAAAAAATAAACCAGTGATATTTTTGGAATATTCTCCTGCTAGTTACAAACTGGCAAAATTAAACGGGGAAAAGATGATGGAATTTTTAAGAAAAATTTATAAAAAAATTTGGTGGATAGATGAGTGGTTATATATTTACAAAAATTTAAGCCAAGAAAAAATTGATAAAATTTGCGCCACTAACAAAACCGGTTACGCCGATTTGTGGATGAAAAAAGAAAGTAGTTTGATTGATAAAATAGGACAGATTAAAGATATTAAAGTTAAACAATGGGTAAAACGATTGCTTAGTGGGTTATAATGTGTCTGTAATTAAAAATTAATTGTTTTTAGTTTTATGTCAAAAATACAAAACATTTTTGCCCGAGAGATATTAGCTAGTGGTGGAGCTCCAAGTTTGGAAGTGACAGTAACTTTGGAAAGTGGTGCTGTAGGTGAGGCTTCGGTTAGTTATGGTGCGTCAGCCGGATCAAAAGAGGCAACTGTTTTACTTGATGGCGATAAATCACGTTATAACGGCAAGGGAATGTTGAACGCAATTGCCAATATCAATGGAAAAATAAAAGAAATTTTGTTAGGAATGGAAGCGGCTGATCAAAGAGCGATTGATAATAAAATGATTGAAACTGATGGAACTATTAATAAAGCAGTGTTAGGCGGAAACGCCATGTTAGGGGTATCTTTGGCAGTGTGCCGAGCCCAAGCAGCAGAAGAAAAAATGCCACTTTATAAATATTTGAGAAAGACTTATGGTATTGGCGATATAGGTTTCCGATTACCAAAACCAATGATTGTAATGATTGAAGGTGGTAAGCACGCTGATGAAACCACAGATTTGCAAGAATTTATGGTGGGAGCTATGGGAGATAAAACGGCAGCAGAAAATGTCCGAATGGAAATGGAAATTTATAGCGCTTTAAAGAATATTTTAAAAACAGAAAAATTATCGACTAATGTGGGTAACGAAGGTGCTTTTGCTCCAAACGGAATTTCATCAAACGAAAAACCAATAGAATATTTAACTCAAGCAATAATTAATGCCGGATATACTCCAGGAGTGGATGCAGGGGTGGGCATTGATGCGGCTGCGAGTGAGTTTTACAGTGAAGAAACTAAAAAATATACTTTAAAACTTGAAGGAAAAGAATTAACTTCGGAAGAATTAATTGCTTATTACAAACCATGGATTGAAAAATACAAAATCGCTACCATGGAAGATATGTTGTCAGAATTTGATTGGGATAATTGGCCAAAAATGGTGGAAGCTATTGGAGGAAAGTTCCCGTTAATTGCTGATGATTTAACAGTAACTAATACCAAACTTTGGCAAAAAGCCATTGATATGAAAGCGGCGACAGCGATTTTGATTAAATTGAATCAAGCCGGAACTTTGACTGAAACCGTTGATTGTTGTTTGTTGGCTAATAAACATGGACTTATGACCATGCCTTCACATCGAGGTGGCGGCGAAACCAATGATACTTTCTTAGTAGATTTGGCAGTGGCAGTTAATTCGGCTTATATCAAAGTCGGACCAACTCGAGGCGAAAGAGTTTGTAAATACAATCGATTGATGAGAATTGAAGAGGAACTAAAAGCATAGCTTTTAGCCAGACTATCAGATCATCAGATTTTCAGATTATCTGTTTGTCAGAAAAAATAAATGAAAAATAAAAAAGTAATTTTGATAGTGCGAGATGGTTGGGGTTATTCTGAAAATCCTTATGGGAATGTTTTAATGGAAGCAAATACTCCAAATGCCGATAGATATTTAAAAGAATATCCAAGCGCATTATTGAAATGCTTTGGCAACGATGTAGGTAACCCACAAGAAATGCAAGGCGGAAGCGAAGTGGGTCATTTAACTATGGGGGCGGGTCGAATTGTGTGGCAACCTCAAGAAATGATTAATAATGCAATTAAAGATGGTTCATTTTTTAAAAATCCAGCCTTATTAAAGGCTATAGAAAATTGTAAGAAAAATAATAGCGCACTACATTTGGCCGGACTTTTTTCGGATGCTGGGGTTCATTCAGACGTGAATCATTTATATGCTTTATTAAAATTAGCTAAAGATAATGGGTTGAGTAATGTTTGTATTCATTTAGTATTAGATGGTCGTGATGTGCCGGAAAAATCAGCTTTGGGTTATGTAGAAAAATTGAATGAAAAAATAAAAGAAATTGGAGTAGGAAAAATAGTTTCGGTAAGTGGTCGATATTACGCTATGGATAGAGATACAAATTGGGAGAGAACTCAGATGGCCGAGCAATTGTGGACTAAAGGTGAAGGATTTGAGTCAACTGATGCAGTTGAGGCGATAAATAAAGCTTATGAACGAGGCGATGCTACCGATTATTATGTTCAACCAACAATTATTGATAAAACTAATTTATTAAAATCAGGTGATTCATTTATTTGGTTTAATTTTAGAACTGATAGATCACGACAAATTACAGCTATGATGACTCGGCAAACGCTTTGCCCAGTAGAATTTCAAACGGATCTGGATTTGACCTATGTATGTATGGGAAGATATGATGAAAGTTGGGATTTACCATTAGCTTTTTTACCCGAAAATGTGGTTAATAATTTAAGTGAAGTATTATCAAAAAACGATAAGAAACAACTTAAAATTGCTGAAACAGAAAAATATGCCCATGTAACTTTTTTCTTTAATTCACAATTAGAAACAGAATACCCGGGCGAAGATAGAATTATGGTACCAAGTCCAAAAGTCCCCTCTTATGATTTACAACCAGAGATGTCGGCTCTAGAAGTTGGTGAAAAAGTGTTAGAAAATATTGGAAAATATGATTTTATTTTGGTTAATTTTGCTAATGCTGATCTGGTGGGTCATAGTGGAAAGTTTGAAGCAATTAAAAAAGCTTGCGAAGTAGTTGACCAAGAAGTGGAAAAGATTGTGAATAAAGGATTGGAAAATGATTATGTAGTAATTGTGGGAGCTGATCATGGCAATGCGGAACATATGCTTTATGATAATGGCGAAGTAGACGTGTCTCATGGTTTTGATCCAGTAAAATTTTCTTTTGTGGGCTTAGAGGCCCAGGTAAAAGATGGTGGATTAAAGGATGTGGCGCCAACAATTTTGGGAATTATGGGAATTGAAAAACCATCAGAAATGACGGGAGAAAGTCTAATCATAAATGACTAATGTCTAATTTCTAATGTCTAAATAAAACAATTTAGAAAAATCAGAAATTACTTGGTGAGGAGTAATAGAGTTTCGGGTATAATTCGGGTATGGTGATTGAGGAGATTAAAATTAAGAAAGCTTTAAATAAATTACATAGTAATTTTTTACCCTATAAATACGACTTAAATATATATAGAGGCTGTAGTCATCGGTGTCAATATTGTTACGCGTTGTATTCTCATAAATATTTAGAAACGGCTAATTTTTTTGAAAAAATTTATATTAAAACGAATATTGTAGAGGCTTTGGAAAAAGAATTATCATCAAAAAGATGGCGACAAGAGTGGATTAATTTGGGTGGAGTGACTGATAGTTATCAGGCGATTGAGCGGCAATACGAATTGATGCCAAAAATTTTGGAATTAATGATTAAATACAAAACACCAATTACAATTTCAACCAAATCGGATTTAATTTTGAGAGACATGGATTTGTTAGAAAAACTGGCGAGAGTAACCACTGTAAATGTGGCGGTAACGATAACTACTTGGGAGGAAAAGATACAACAAAAATTAGAACCTGGGGTGATTAATTCTCAAAAAAGAATGGAAATTTTGAAACAACTAAAAGGCAAAGGAATAAATTTGGGCTTACATTTAATGCCAATAGTTCCCTATTTAAATAGTAATGAAGAAAATTTGGAAAATATTTTAAGAGAAGCGGGAAAAATAAAAGTGGATTATGTAATTGCAGGAATGCTTAATTTAAGATCGGAGACCAGAAAAAATTTTTTGCGATTTATTCAAGAAAATTACCCCCAATTGGCAGATAAGTATTTTAGAGAATACAAGCGAGCTTATTGGGAAAAAGAAAAAAGAAGAGAGGTATATTTTTTGGTACATAAACTCATGAAAAAATATGGGTTGAATAGTAATTATGAAAGATTTAGGCCGAAAGAAATTATTAGAGAACAATTGAGATTAATTTGAAACCCACCCTAAAATCCCCTCATTCCCCTTTGACAAGGGGAGAAACTACACCCTCCATCTCCCTTGAGGGAGGGAGATTCTTTTTTACCCTGCCCATGGCAGGGTGAGGGTTTAATTATTTTCTACAAAGTGAGACAGGTGGGTTTAGTGTGGTGATGTTATAATTAAGCCCAATGAATAAGGTAAATATATTAGCTCCGGCGGGGAATTTTGAAAGTTTGATGGCGGCAATAAACGCCGGAGCTGACGAAGTTTATTTTGGAATTGGAGAACTTAATATGCGAGCGGCTGGAGCGAATAATTTTGAAATAAGTGATTTGGAAAAAATTAATAAATTATGTAAAGAAAAAAAGATTAAGACTTGGATTACTTTGAATACAGTAGTTTATGATGAAGAAATTGAAGTAATCAAAAAGACTTTGAAAGAAATTAAAAAAGCAGGAATTGATGGAGTTATTGCAGCCGATTTGGCAGTAATCAAAGAGGCAAATTCTCTGGGAATTGAAGTGTGTGCGTCGACTCAAATGTCGGTGTCAAATTTGGAAACTGTAAAAGTTTTGAGTACTTGGGTAGACAGAATTGTGTTGGCTCGGGAATTAAATTTGGAACAAATTAAAAAAATAGTTGAAGGAATTGAACAAGAAAAAATTGTGGGGCCAAAAGGAAATTTAGTAGAGATTGAAGTGTTTGGTCATGGGGCGATGTGTGTGGCCATGTCGGGCAGATGTCAAATGAGTTTGTACCATTATAATTTGTCGGCAAACAGAGGTAAATGTGTCCAAGTGTGTAGACGAAAATATGAAGTAAAAGATAAAGATACGGGAAAAGAGTTGGTATTGGATAATGATTGGGTGATGAGCCGGTCGGATCTGTGCACTATTGGATTATTAGAAAAATTAATAGAAACAGGAATTAAAACGATAAAAATTGAAGGCCGAGCTAGAAGTGCAGATTATGTTGATACAGTAGTAAAAACTTATAAAAAGGGTTTGAAATTAATTAGTGAAAATAATTTTAGTAAAAAAGAAAAAGAAAAATTATTAGAAGAATTAAAAACGGTTTTTAATCGCGGATTTAGTAGTGGATTTTATATGGGGAGATCGATAGATGAATGGGCTAGCGGCGAAAATAATTTGGCAACAGAAACCAAAAAACTTTTAGGCCAAATTGAACATTTTTATCAAAAAATAAATGTAGCTGAAATAAAATTGAATAAAGATAATCGAGTAAAAAATGGCGACGAATATATAATAATTGGGCCAAGCACCGGAGTTTATAGAGATAAATTTTTTGGGATAAAAATAGAAAAAGAGACGTTAACTTTTAAGACTAAACAAAAGGTACGGAAAAACGATAAATTGTTTTTAGTAATAAAAAAATAATCTATTTGTCTCTTAAATAAATTTGAGTCAGGGCTTTGATGGCAGTGGCACCAAGTAAAATACCAACTAAAATTGGATCAAAATTTTGTTTATAAAAAGCCCAAGCGATAAAACCAAACAAAAGAAACCACAAAGCATTACGGTCAGCAATGGCTTCGTGAAGACGTTCTCTTTCATCTTTTTGAATCAGAGTCATTATATGAAGAACATCGAGAACTAGGATACCAGTAATGATAAAAATAAGAGTATTTTTAAGATTTGGATCAATATTTAAATTGGAAATAATGGCAATAGGAATAACAATAGCAATGGTATAAGCCCAACCTTGCCAACAATTTGGAGTGAGTCCCCAACCGCTATATTTTCTTAAATTGAACCATTTTGGATTTGCGATCATGTTTTTAATTAATAATTAATAATTAAGAATTGATAATAAATTAGAATATGAAAATTTTGTCTATTGATGTTTTTAAAACAACAGCGACATCGTGAGCCAGCTTTAAACTAGGGTTGTACTTCCCTTGCTCCAGAAAGACAATAGTTTCACGTCTAACACCAACTAAATTAGCCAACTGATCTTGGGTTAAATTTAATTTGGTACGATATTCTTTAATTTTAGTTTCCATAAGTTATTTACAAATTGATGTAGGAGCGGCAAAAGAAGGATTGCCATGTTTAATCCATTGACCATTTTGACAAATCCAATTGTCTTCACCAGAAAAAAATCTGAGAGTAAAAACAGCAGCAAAAATAGCTAAAACGAGAGCAAAAATAATAAATTTATTTTTATCTTTAGTAAATTTGGCTCGGCTTTGAAATTTAAAAATTAAACTATAAATAAACATTAAAAAACAAGTAGAATAGGCCAAGGTCATAGCAATTGGTTCATAAGCTGGATTTAAATTTTTGAAAGCATAAAGAATAAACATGGCCATAACGGCAAACCATGAATAAATTTGAATAGCCCAAGAAGCCGATTTACCAGCAAGAGCATAATCACGTTCGTCAGCAATAACTTCTTTAACTTGATGGCGAAGATAAATTAAAACCAGTGAAGCAACAACTAAAGTGGCTAAAGGAATTAGATAATTTTGATACAAAATGGCCTGACTAAAAATCATAGCGATAATTACTGTTACGGCCAATTTGATTTGTTGATATTTTTTAAGAGTCATAAATACATGTTAATTATTTCTAACTGATGTATGTTAGATCTAGTTAACATATTTGTCAAGTGGAATTAAGGATATAATGATTTATGATTAAAAAAATATTTAAGAGTTTTTTAAATTTTTTCTTGTTTTCGGCTTTGGTTCACAATGGTGTGTTAATTTTTTCAACCATAAAGGAAGGAAATATTAAACACTTAAATTACTTTAGAATAATTGGATTAGAGGCTTTTTGGCCAAGAATTGCTGATAGTGAAGTAAGTGATTTGGTCTCGATTGGAGTAATGATTTTAATAGTGACACTATTTTTACTGATCTCGTTAAGAAAGAAAATTACGGCTAAAGAGTTTGTTGGTGAAATTTCATCAGACAAATCCCTGAGGTAATTTTAAGACCGTGTGATTGGGCTAAATTGACAGCATCGGGGTTATCAATTCCCTCTTGAAGCCAAATGATAGATTGGCGACCAGAGTTAATAATTTCTTGAATAATTGGGATAATTTCTTCGGATTTACGAAAAATGTCGATAATGTCAATGTTAATATCTTGGGGAATGGAAGAAATATTGGGATAAGATTTTTGGTCAAAAACTTGTTGAATATTGGGATTGACCGGAATGATTTGATAACCTTGGTTAATTAAATATTGGGCGACTTGAAAACTCGGCCGGTCTGGTTTATCCGAAAGGCCAACAATAGCGATGGTTTTGGCTTTGGCTAAGTCCATAATTAATTTTAATCAAGAAAGTCGTGGACATCAAATTGATCAACAGAAAAATTTTGGCCATCAAAATTGAGAATAGTGTAACCAGCTTCGTGAATTTTTGATCCAAAAATTAATTCGACAGAAGGACGATATTTTGGTTCCAGAAAATAAACAGTATTACGAATAATGCCACCATGAGTAGAAATTAGGCATTAAATTCTCCAAATTCTTCGATTGATTCTAGTTCTTTAATATTTAAAATTGATTTAACAATTTCACCGCTTTCGATAGACCTAGTGTAAAAACTAGAATAAATGGTTTGAGAATTAATCAATTGAGGAAAACGTTCTTTTAGAATCTGTCCGAGTTTTTCAATTTGACTGATACCAAAATCAGTAAGATAAACTGCTTGTTTATCGCTGACTAAAGTTGAGTCAACTTTTTGTTTTTCACCATGACGGAATAAAATAATTTTCATATGTGTATATAATATATATTATTATGATTATTTTATGGTACAATAAGACTGGTTATTTATTAGGTTGTATGCCTTATGAAGATTTTAACAAATATACAAACCTCTCAGCTTGGTGGAATTGGACAGACAATGCGCAATTTGACTGAATCGCTCAAAAAAAACAATTCATCAAAAATACAAATAACTGGTATTGATGTAAGATCTGATATTAATTCATCAAAAATAGATACGGAAACAAGTGATTCAATAATTAAAATAATTCCTGTTAACAAACTATTGCCAATTTTTAGCGAGTTAATAGAAACAGTAGATACTATTAATGGTCTCCGGAATTCATATGAAGAATTAATTCAAGAGTTTATATTAATAATTAAAAAAGAAAAACCGAGTTTAATATTAATAAATGGAACTTATTTTGTCCCTTGGTGTTTATTTCAAGCGGGAAATAGTCTTGGTATACCCATGATATTGCACTACCATGGAATACTTACAATGGAGACAAGACATTATCCACAAAAAAGTCAACAAATTATTAAAAAATTAGAACAATCATTTGATAATGAGAAACTTCTTTATATTTTTCCGTCAAATTTAGCAAAAGATACTGTAGAAAATGTTGTTTTTGGACATAAAATTTCACGATCAGCCATAATTCCAAACTCGATTCCAGATCATTTTTTTAAAATAAAAAAAATTGGACCAAAAGAAAATTTAGGATTTGTTGGAAGATGGTCTGAAATTAAGAATCCACAATTTATAATTGAACTTTCGAAAAAGAAAAAAGTTGAATATGGCGATTATTGTTTAAATATTATTTCTGATAAAAAAAGAGTAGAACAAGATGTTTTTAATTTAGATAAAGTTAATATATTTGAACCGATGGATAGTTTTAGTTTGGCTAATTTTTATAGTAAAATGGGTATTTTATTGAGTCCGTCTTTTTTTGAAACTTACGGTAATGTGGCTCAAGAATCAATTGCGAGTGGCTTGCCAGCACTGATTGGACCGAATATGGGTATAACTGAAACTTTTAAGGAATTAGGATTAGATGATTATATTGTAAAATTTGACAATATTGACAAAGTTTTAAAAAAAATTGACTATTTAAGCGGAAAACCGATTGATAAAAAAGTAAGAAAAATGATGAAATATAATCTAACATCGGCTGTAATTAATAAAAAATTGATTTCAGTATTCAAATCAATTTAATTTGGATAGGGCTAATATCAAGTTGATATAAATATGGATCGATTATATATGTTGATTGGAACAGATTTCCATTTTATTTTCGGGCAAAAGGAAGCGACGAGAGGGTTTGAGTTCGGCAATAAATTCGGGGGTATGACTAACAATGATCATGGCACCTTGATAAGATTTGAGGGCTTCAAGAATTAATCTTTGAGACAAAACATCAAGATAAGTAGTTGGTTCATCAAGAATTAAGAGATTGTAATTTTTAGCCAAAAGAGTGGCAATAGAAAGTCGAGTTTTTTCGCCGCCAGAAAGTGAAGCAACTTTTTGAAAAACCTTGTCACCGGAAAAAAGGAAACGGCCAAGTAAAGAACGAAGAGATTTTTCGTCCATCTGACATTTGTCTTTGACAGTATCAAGTAAAGTTTTATTAAAATCAAAAGTTTCAAATTCTTGGGAATAATAACCAATACTGAGACGATCGTCTTTGAGGATTTCGCCACTATCATGAGTAAGCATTTCCATAATAATTTTAATGAGGGTACTTTTACCAGCGCCATTTTGGCCAACAAGAGCAATGCGCTCACCGCGTTTAATGTCAAAATCAATATTGGTTAAAACTTTTTTATCACCAAATGATTTAGAAATACCTAGAATTAATAAAGGTAACTCGCCTACCCAAGCAGGATCAGGTAATTTCATATGAATTTTTTTGGCTTCAGGGGGCATTTCAGGTAAAGCTTCGACTAATTTTTCGATTCTTTTGGCTAAATTTAGTTTTTGACGGACACCTTTTTCGGAACGGTTACCAGAAATTTTGAGTAAACCTTTTTTCATTTCAACGATGCGACGTTCTTGAGTATGAATTTGATGAACTAAAACTTCTTCCCTTTCGCCTTTAAGTTTGACATAAAAAGAATAATTACCGTTGTATTCTTCAATTTTTTTGGTTTGAGAATTAACCTCAAGAATTTTGTCAATATTTTTGTCGAGGAGGGCTAAATCATGAGAAATAATAATTAAAGTTTTGGGATAACGACCAAGAAAATTCATCATCCAGGCTTTACCGGCAGCATCTAAAAAATTAGTAGGCTCATCGAGAAGGAGGATGTCGGGCTCGGCCAATAAGGCCCGAGCAATGGCTAATTTGGTTTTTTGACCACCACTAAAATGCTGAGGAATATCCTCTAACAAAACTTGTGGTAATTCTAGTTTGACTAAAATTTTTAACATTTCATAATCTTCATGAGAGCTGTTTGGATCAAGATAATCTCGAACTGAAATAGCGTGCTCCATTTTGTCGTCTCGTTTTACTTCTTGAGGAACTGACATTATCTGACCACTAATATCGAATTTACCGTCTTCAGGAAAATCTTCTTTGGTGAGTAATTTAAATAAAGTTGATTTACCAGAACCGTTGGCACCGACCAAACCAACTTTACTATTTTTGGCGACAAAAAAACTGGCATCTTTGAAGATGGCGTTGTTGCCGTAAGAATAAAAGATGTTTTTGGCCAAAATCATGGGTTAATTTTACCATTAAAGATAAATAAAATAGAAAAATATATAATTGGTTAATGAAATTTTTAGAAAAAATTAAGAAAACTATAATTTATTTAACGTTGGTGAGTATAATAAGTTTTTTAATTTCACCAAAAAATGTTTTGGCGGTGGATTATGAAATAAAAAATTTTGAATCGGAAATAAATTTAAATCAGGATTATAGTTTAACAATTAAGGAAAGGGTTGAGGCAAATTTTTTGATAGCAAAGCACGGAATTTATAGAGTTATCCCTTATATTTATAGTCATAGGGGAAAAACAATTAAGGCTGATTTAAAAATTTTAAAAATAACTGATAAAAATGGTTGGAGTGTACCGTATGAAGTGACTAATTATAGTCAGAGTAAAAAAATTAAAATTGGTGACTCGGAAAAAACAATAATTGGTCAACAAGAATATGTAATTGAATATAAGGTAGATCAAGTGGTGTTGGATTATGGAAACGGCCCGGAAATTTATTGGAATGTAACCGGAGGAGAATGGGATACAACGATAGAAAAAGCCAGAGCGAAAGTGGTGTCACCTTTTGGTGAAATTATAAAAACTGAATGTTTTGGATGTGAAAGTAGTTTGGATAAAAATGAAGTAACTTTTGATGGAACTGAAGAGTTAACAATTGTGGTACAAATTAATAAAAATAATCAATTAAAGAGTCCTGGTTTAGTAAAAAAAATTACTAATTTTATTGAAGGTAACTGGGGTTATTTACTAGCAGTAATGCCAACTTTTTTGATGGCTTGGGTGTGGTATAAAAAAGGTCGGGATAAAAAGTATTTATCAGATAATATTTACACTAAACCAGAAAATGGAAAAGAAAAAAATGTGAGTATTTTTGATAGGCCACATTTACCATTGGTTTATGCCCCAATTAAAGGTTTAAGTTCAGCAGAAATCGGAACAATTGTGGACCATAAAATTGATATCAACGATATAGTGTCAGAGATTATAGAGTTGGCCAGATTGGGATTTTTGAAAATTAAAAAAACAGAAAAGAAAAAAATATTGGGAATTAAAGAAACTGATTATGAATTAATTAAGATTGATAAAATCATAACTGATTTAAATAATTTTCAAAAAAATTTACTGGATAGTTTGTTTGGTGATTTATATGTGATAAAAATTTCTGATTTAAAAAATAAATTTTATAAGAAACTACCTAAATTGAGATCGGATATTTACAGTGAATTGGTGAAGAAAGGAATTAGTGATGGAAATTGGGAAAAGATTCAAGGGAAATGGGTCGGGATTGTTTTTATATTAAATTTTTTGGCGATATTTTTAATTATTTCGTTATTTTTAAAAACTACGGGTAATGCTGGACCAGTGGTGGTAGCAATTGTAGGATTTATCCCGAGTATTATTTTGGCAATAAAAATACCCCGAAGGACAGCTTGGGGTTATAGTTTATACCGACAGATAACCGGATTAAAATATTATTTAGGCAAGGGAAAATGGCGGGAAGAAATTATGGAAAAGAATTTATTTTTGGAAGAAATGTTGCCAATAGCAATTTCATTAGGAGTGGTCAATCAACTGGCTAATGATATGAAAGATTTAGGGATGGAACCGCCGAAATATTTTGAAGGGGTAGTGATAAATAATTTTGCTCATGATTTAAATAGTTTCAGTTCCTCAGTGACAACAAATTTAACATCGACCCCATCAGGAAACTCCAGTTGGTCTGGAGGAAGCGGATTCAGTGGCGGTAGTGGTGGCGGATTTGGAGGCGGAGGTGGAGGTAGTTGGTGAGATTTTGGCGAGATATATTAACCATTATTTTAGTAGTAATTACTGTTTGGTTAATTTTGTTTCAAATTTTTGGACGATTAGATCATCGTTTACCCTGGTTAATAGCTTTACTTATTACTTATATTGTGTCTTCTTATTTAATTTTACCCTTATTAGTGAGGGTAAATTTATTAATATCAAGAAAAGGAAGAATTCCGCGATTTGCAACGGCATTAGAAGGCTCGTATGTAGACCCGGTAAATATTATTTTAATAGGAACAAAAAAACAGTTAGAAAAAGCTTTTGAAGAGATTGGTTGGTTTAAAGCAGATAATTTAGATATAAAAACATCAGGAAAAATGATAGAAGCATTTGTTAGAAACAAGCCATACGAACAGGCACCTTTTAGTTCCCTATTTTTGTTTGGACGAAGACAAGACATTGGCTTTCAACAACCAATTGGTCATAGCCCAAGGAAAAGACACCATGTAAGGTTTTGGGGAGTTGATATAGATAAAATTGATGACCCTTTGGATATAAAATTTTGGACAGAAAAGAAGAAGATAAATATAAACGATTGTCTAAATTGGGTCGGGGCTGGAAGCGAAGATATAGGATTTGGGTTTTCACGATTAACTTTTAAAATTTCCCATAGAGTTGACTATAAAGTTGATAATGAAAGAAAATATATTTTGGATCTATTAAAAAATAAAAAACTGATTGGAAAAATTACTTATTACAAACCCGGTGGCTTTAAAGTAGGTAAATATGTATCTGATGGTAGAATTGCAGTGACAAAATTGAGAAATTAGGTGAAATATTATACCTAATTTATGGTATAATATTGGTGATAATCGTAGTGGACTATGACTAGCGGTTGAGGTGATTATTTTTTGACAAAGGAGGCATATTGATGACTAATATTAGTTATAATGTCGGCGACAGAATTGTTGATTCTGATCAAATTTATGTGATTTTTAAGATTGATGAAGGAAAAATTTATTATCGACCTATTAAGGATGATAAAAGTGGATGTACAGGTTCTATACCAATTAATAATTTAGCTCGGGCTTGTATTAGACCATTAATGACAAAGTCGGAAGTGAAAACTTTTTGGGAAAATTTATCAAAAGAAGAACCGTTAGATATACCCCTGAGTACTAATTCTAAAATAAATAATGGCGCATTCTTAAAAGATGTTCTTTATTCAAATGATCCAAAGAAAACAGTAAAATTATTAGTGTATTTATATGGATTAAAGAAAAATTTAGGAAAACTTTCTTATTCAGATCAATCGGTTTTTGATCAGGCTTTGAGTCGTTTAGTAGATGAAGTGGCAATAGTAACAGAAACTCCGTCAGATAAAGTTAGAATAAAAATATTGAAAAGTATTGAAAGATAAGGCGGTGGGAGAGGGACTCGGACCCCCAAGTCCTTGCGGACGGCGACTTTCGAGGTCGCTGCCTTACCAATTCGGCGCATCCCACCTAAAAAATGTGAAACGTAAAAATTTGATGACAAATTTAACGTTTCAACAACGTTTTATGGTTTATTGAATTACGTTGTGTACCCGGGAGGGATCGAACCTCTAACCTTTGGTTCCGCAAACCAATGCTCTATCCAATTGAGCTACGGGTACTTATCTCGTGGAATTATATCAGAATTTAGGCTTTTTTCTCACTTTCTAAAGTGTCCTGTTTATCTTTCTTCTCTAAAGGAAGCCAAGAGATAACTTTTTTGGTTAATTTGTCGGTAAAATTTGGTGATTCTTCAATCATTGGGAGTCTTTTGACAACAAACGTTTTTATTTTATCTTTATCATTAGAGTTGATAACTAGAGAAATTTGCCGAGGAAAGCGTAAAATAGTTTCAAAATGAATTAGTTCGTTACTGAGACTTTTTTTAAACCAGAAACGATCAAACATATCCCATTGGTAGCGAGATTCGCCATAATAAACTCCCCTATTAGTAATTTTGTATTTTATATTTTGAGGAGGAACAGTAGAAAGAACATAGTAAAGGAATAAGGCAGAAACTAAAGCCCCGATTAAGAAAAATTCCTTGACAAGAAATAAAATGACGGAAACTAGAACTAAAATTGAAATAACAGTGATCCAAAAATCACGATCTTTTTTTTGATAGGCACGTTCCGGAGCTTCCCATTCGAATAAAACTTTTTCTTCATTCCAGTCTTTATCTTCGAGAGCTTTAACAATTTTTTGGCTATTATCTTTGTCCATTATACTAATATAGTAAATCAAATTCGAAAAATTTGATATACTTAAACACATTTAGGAAGGATGCGGCGAATGGTAAGCCACAGGTTTGCTAAACCTGCGTCAGAAATGGCATGAGGGTTCGACTCCCTCTCCTTCCGCAGCGTAATAAATCGCAGGGCGATTTAAACGCTGCAGGAACGTCAATTTTGTGAAACAAAATTATACGTTTCGCCTTCTTCCCAACCACATTTCATTTTTTTTAGCCTCTGTTTTATAATTAAGTGTGTTTTATTACACCTATATTCTTAAAAGTCTTAAAAACAATAGTTTATATATTGGTTACACTTCAGATTTAAGAAAAAGATTTGAAAGACACAACAAGGGATTAAATAAAGCCACAAAACCATTTATTCCCTATAAATTAATTCATTATGAAGCTTTTTTAAATAGAATTGATGCTAAAAGAAGAGAGATTTATTTAAAATCAGGTTGGGGTTTAAAAAGTATTCAAAAAATGCTTGAAAAATACTTTAAAGCGAAGTAGACATCCCTTCCACACTTCGCCCTATCTTTACCATAGTCTTTAACTCACTAGTTTCAGGAGCGATTGATATGGAAAAAATATTTCTGAAATCTGCCCAAATAGGTGCCTCAATAATATGATCATCTTCATTTATTTTTTCTAAATATTCATCTAATTTTGAATTTTTTTTTAGGTGAAATTTATATAAAATTGTAAAGTAGATTGATTTGTTAAAATAATTTATGAATAAAAAAGCAGGAATAATATTAGTGTTGGTATTAATATTTGGGATCGTTGGGTTTTTTGTGTTTAAAGAAAAACCAAAAACTACCAGCCAGTCGACATCTTTAAGTGTTAATAGTAAAAGCGAGCCAACTTTTTTGATAGAAGGGTTTCCGGTAGAAAAAGTACCCCTTTTCAAACTTAAAAAGGTAAGTTCAAATAAAATTTTTGTTAATACTGACCCAAAAAATACATCAGAATTTGATGAAAATAATTTTGCCTATTTTAACGTTGTGTTTGATACTGATGCCACTCAGGAAGAATTTTTTGATTATTATAAAGGTTTATTTGAAAGCTTAATTGCTGATGATTCTCAAAACCGAGAGATGGTTAAGGGTAAGATTGGCGAATACCGAGTCTCGGCGGCTTACTATAACGAAAATAAAACAGGTTATATTCAAGTCCACCTGCCCAGTTATCGAGATGAAAATATAAATAAATATTTTGTGGATTTTCCTAAAATTTTAGAAGTAAATTCAAATTTAGTTGAGCACGAAAAATCCTATGGATTATTAAACCAAAAAGGAGGAGAAACAGAATATACTAAATATTTTACTGTCATCGATAGCGGAGACAAAAATAATGATGGTAAGGATGATGTTGATGAGTTTATGATAATTAGGGAAAATTACAAAAACCAATTTAAAGAAAAAACAGATTATTCATTCGATGAAAAAACTGGGATAATGAAATGGAAAGACGGAGAATATGAGTCGACACTTTCAATTTCCAGAGACCATGGCCGTATTTATTTAATGTTAAGAAAAAAAATATAACTATATAAAAAGTTATTTATATCTTTGGCTATATATTTGCCATATATATCGAATTATTTTTCTTTTTGTTGCTTAATTTTACAAAACTCACAAAGAACAAACAGTTTTAAATTAAACACCCTGATTTATTGATAGCAATAGACTAATTGGAACACTTTATTAAAAAATAGTTATAGGGATAGAAATGTTCCAGATTCACCCTCTCCGCACTTGGGTGGTTAACTAGCTTTGGGAAGATACTGATCGGTAAGTGAAGAAAATAGAAGATGCAAAGTAAAGAGTTTGTTTTCTAAAATATTTACTTCTTCACGACTTTCGGGAATAGTTATTCTAGCAAACTCACCAACTGGTTCTTTTAACATCTCTATATAGCCGGAAAGACTTTTTTCTATTCGAGGAATTATATAACGTCGAAGTTCTTGTATATGGGGAATTTTTCCAGAAGTTCTAAGTTTTGGGCAAGTATATTCGCTAATCCACTTACGGATACTAACATGAGATTCTTCCCTAGTTTCGAGTGACCAGTTGCCCATACTTAAATAAATATATGGTGAGTGGAGTTTTGGTGACCAACCAAAACCATCGCGGTTGAATCGGGATCGACCTTTTTTAAGTTTTAGATCAACACCTAAGCAAATCATGTCATTAGAGTCAACGATTATTAAATCAACACCTTTTTGGTTGTTTCCTGATTCAAAATTCTGAGGGGCAAGGTGTAAAAAAAATCCCCTTTCTTCAAGGGGATTTTTGATAGCGATACGAACTATCTCTTCGGCCAGTAAGGATTGGGGCATTTCTGTTTTTGGGCGATGACCAGAGATATAACAATCGATTAAATTAACACGCGAATTGGTAAAATTTTGACTTGACCGACCTTCGATAGTAGAGCCGATTTGATCGGTTCTAAAATTAATTTGGGGTGGAAAATCCTGATGATATCTATTTACTAAGCCTATTGGTGATATTTCAATACGTTCAGACATGAATATATAGATGAAGTATATATGGTGTTTATATAAAAAATATATAGACTAAAAAGGTATCAAATTTGTTGATAGGAAATAAACTTAATTTGCAATAGAATAAATTAATGAGATTTTGGAAAAAGGTAATTTTAGTTTTGGTAATTTTGTTTGGTTTAGTTGGGGTAAAAAAAGTCGAAGCTCAGACGAATGATGAAACTGGTTTTGAAGCAAAAGTAGAAAAAATTTTAGAAGAAAAACAAGTCAAGATTGAAGATCAAAGTCAGCTTTATCAAAAAATAGAATTAAAAATTTTAACTGGTACAGAAAAAGGTCAAATAATAACAGTAGAAAATGGTAATCAAGCAATGGCTAATGTAATTGAATATGAGGTCGGACAAAAAGTAATAGTAACCAAAGATAGTAGTCCTGATGGAATAGAACTTTATACAATCACGGATTTTGTCAGAAGAGATAGTTTATGGTTGTTGGGATTTATTTTTGTAATCTTAACGGTATTAATAGCTAAATGGAAAGGGGTAATGTCTATGTTGAGTATGGTATTTACTTTTGTGGTGGTGTTTATGTATGTCTTACCAAATTTGTCGAGTGGGGCTAATCCGATATTGGTGGCAACAATTGCTTCGGTAATAATTATTCCAATTTCTTTTTATATGGCACATGGGGTGAGTCAAAAGACAACAGTGGCGATAGTTAGTTCAGTAGTGGCTTTAGGAGTAACGGCAGTATTGTCGGTAATGTTTATAAGTTTGGGACGATTGACCGGTTTATCTTCGGAAGAAGCCGGAATGCTTTTAGTTCAAAGATCGGGTAATTTTGATATGAAAGGGCTATTGCTTTGCGGAATTATTATTGGCGCTTTGGGGGTGTTGGATGATATTACAATTTCACAAGCGTCAATAGTAAATGAATTAATTAAAGGGAGTGAGAAACCAAAAGGTGGGGTAATTTACAAACAAGCAATGAATGTGGGACGAGATCATATTTCATCAATGGTGAACACTTTAGTCTTAGCATATGCCGGGGCTTCCCTACCATTATTGTTAATTTTTGTAGATAATCCACATCCGTTTGGTGAAATAATTAATTATGAATTTCTGGCGGAAGAAATAATCAGAACTTTGGTGGGTAGTATCGGTTTGATTTTGGCAGTACCAATAACAACTTTAATTGCAGTTAATTGGATCAGAAAAAATAAAGATGATAAATTGGCAAAAAAATAAAAAAATTGGTTTAGTCTTGGGTGGCGGTGGAGCCAGAGGATTTTTTCATATGGGAGTAATTACGGCGATTCAAGATTTGGGGATAAAAATAGAAGAAGTTTCGGGAACATCAATTGGAGCGATTATTGGGTTAATGTATGCGGCTAACCCAAAAATTGATTTTAGAAAAATAATGGAAGAAATGGATTTTTTTGAATTGATTAAAGCGATGGTAATGGGAACAAAAGATAATAAAGAAATAGAAAATTTTTTAAAAAAATATATCGTGATTAATAATTTTGAAGACCTGGAAATTAAAACAAAAATTAACGCTACAGATATTAATAATCAAAAAGAAATTATTTTTGATGAAGGAAATATTTACCCCGGAATAATAGCGTCGATGACAATTCCCGGAGTATTTAGTCCATTAAAATATAAAAATAATTTTTTGCTTGATGGTGGAATCAGTAATAATATTCCAATAACTTTAATTAAAAAATCTAGGGAAATAATTGTGTCGGATATTAGTGGACCAATTAAAAAAATTGATGAAAAAACTTTAGCTACTGATGTTTTGTATACAGCATTTGCAGTAATGCAACAAAATTTGGCTTGGGAAAAAGCTAAAAATATGAAAAATAAAAAAATAATTAAAATATCACTTGATGATGAGGAAACTTTTATTTTGGATTTTAGAAAAAAGAATTATGAGTATTTATTTGACTTGGGATATAAAACAATAATGGAGGCAAAAAATAAATTATGACAATAAATAAAGAATGGCACTTGAAAAATAAAATGCCGAAAAATCCGAGTCAAAAAGAAAGAATGGAGTGGCATGTAGAACATAATAAAAACTGTGATTGCCGAAAACCAACAGAAAAGTTAAAAAAAGAGATTGATGATTATTTAAGGGAATCTAATAAGGGATAGATTTCACCTAAAAGGTAGAGACTACCAGTAACGACTATAGGATGGTTTGATTTTAAAACAAAATTTAGAGCTTTTGACTGATCAGAAATATTTTTATAATTATAAAAATTTAGGCCAGAAAAAATTTTATCAATACTTTTTTGAGATTGAGACAATTGAATCATATAATCAGAAACGACTTTAAATTTTGTCAATACAACTTGATCGGCTAAGGGGATAATCATCTTAACCATTTTGGCAAAATCTTTACGTTGTTTAAAGGCTAGAAGAAAAGTAAATTTTTGATCAGGAAAGAATAGTTGAAGACTTTTAATAAGAGACTTCATTTTTTGAGGATTATGGGCTCCGTCTAAGATTAAGGTTTTTTGATTAATTGTTTGAATATCAGCTCGGCCGGAAAAATGGCAATTAAAAAGTGATTGGTGGAGGTTTTTGATATTTAAAACAAAATTATCACGATCGGATAAAAATTTAATAACTGATAAGGCTAAGGCACTGTTATCAATTTGATAAAGACCAATACTGTTAAGAGTAAGTGATTTTAAAAATAAATTTTGAAAAGAAAAATCATAAATTAAATTAAAGTTTTTAGGTTGGATAGAAGAAATATTTTGACGAGAAATATAATTGATAAAAGTTTGATTTTGAACAGCTACCCGATCGAAAACTTGTTTAACTGAAGATCGTTGATCGATAGAAAAACAAGGATTATGAGGACGAATAATGCCGGCTTTTTGATTAGCAATGGCGGTTAAATTAGAACCAAGAATATTGGTGTGATCGAGACCAATTTTGGTTAAAACAACGACCTTGTCAGGAGTATTAATAACATTACTACCATCCATAAGACCACCGAGACCAGTTTCAATAACGGCATAATCAACTTGTTTTTGGTAAAAAATATAAAAAGCTAGGGCAATAAGAATTTCAAAAAAAGTCGGTTTACCAAAACTAGTTTTTTTTACCTCCTCAATAACCGGAATGATTTTATTAAGATAAAAAACAAATTCTTTTGGAGAAATTAATTGATTGTTGATTTGAAAACGTTCGCGAACATCTAAAAGATGAGGAGAAACAGTTAAGCCAACATTAAACCCCTGCCCTACTAAAAGTGAACTAATGTAAGAGGCAGTAGAACCTTTACCAGAAGTACCGGCAACATGAATAGTTTTAATTTTGTCTTGAGGATTATCTAAACGGCGGAGGATTTCTTTTTGACGGTCGAGACCAAGAGTTCCAGGAAAACGTCTAGAGCCAGTCGGAACGGAGCGACGTAAATAAGATAAGGCTTGAGAAAAATTGGTAACCACGAATTATTTTTTTAACCATTTAATACCGACGTAAACAAAAGGAGTAGAAAGAATAGACATAAAAGCTTTGAGGAGCCAGTAAGGAATAATAATACCTAAAAGAAATTGAAAATTATTAGAAAAAGAATGGGATGGATTATAAAAAGCTAGAGTCATAAAAACAACTGTGTCCAAAAGAACGGCTAAATGATTAGAAAGATTATTACGGAACCAAAGACCATATTTAGCTAATTTTTGTTTGAGTTTCCAAAATATTTTGATATCAGCAAAGTTAGAAACGGCCATAGCAATTAAACTAGCAATTGAAATTCTGATTGATTGAGAAAAAATGGTTTTGTAGGCTTCGTTGGTAGCAGCATAGCGAGATGATGGGGGTAAAATGACAGCGAAAGCAGCTAATAAAATAAGCAAAGAAACAACCAGAAGAGAAATTTTGGCTAAATTTTTGGTACGTTTATAACCAAAAGTTTCAGTAAAAATATCATTAATAGAAAAAATCCAAGGAATTAAAAACATACCAACAGATCCAGTTAAATTAAAATTAAAAATTTTGAATAAAGGAAAACTTTTTGAGCCTAAAAGTTCGGCAGTAATAATGCAAAAAACATACAGGCCAACCAAAATATCAGATTTGATGATAGTTTTTTCAGAAATGTTAGAAATCACCTTAAATTTAATAATTAATAGCGTTATTTTACACTAAAAATTACTTCTTATCCCCTGTTTGATGAGATTGGTGAAAAATTGCCTGGTAATAAGGTAAATGCCAAAGAGTGTGAAATATAGCAATTAAACTCATAATAATGCCAAATTCAACGTGACACCAAATAAAAGGTAAATAAAATTTGAGAGAGAGTTGTTGGTCAATAGAAAAAGCTAGAAATAGACCTAAAAAGCAGGAAACAAGAAAAGTTATAAGTAAAATAATATTCCAAAAACGACGATGTTGAAGTTGGGTAATTTTTTTAAACTTAACTAAGAGAAAACTAGTAAGATAACAACTTAGAACAATGGTAGAGATAAGGATAAAATTATAATTTGTCATAAATTTATTCTAAAACAATGGCCTGAGCCTGACAATTATTAATAGCCATAGCTAAACTGGATGAACCTAGATTGTTTGATGAAGTGACAACAGCAACTTGATCAGACATTTCAAAATGTTCTGGATCAAGACGGACACATTTACCACAACCGCGACAACGATTAGAAATAACTGAAAGTTTTTGGTAGATGATATTACTATTTGTTTCGTCTTTTTGGTTTAATAATGATGATTTTTGATTAGTAGAATTCTTGGATTGAGTAGATGATGAATATTTTTGATTTTTAATATTGTGTACAATTAAAAGTGACGAAGAAATTAAAATAGTAGGTAAAATTATTTTTGAATATTTCATGGTGAAATTAATTTATTAAACAAAACTTAATATTGGCTGAAAAAGTTTACTTGTATAATTAGGTATGCGAAAGTTAAACTGGTTGATTTTGATATTAGTGGTGTTGGAGTTTGGTTGGTTGTGGCAAACCAAAAAATTGGAAGAAATTGTAACTTTGTTTAAAAATAAAAATATTTCGACAGAGATAAAAAATACTTCGGAAACGGCAGTGGAAAAATTTGATGAAAATAAAAATCAAGATGAAGAAGTCGAAATACAACCAATAATAACTACACCACCAAAACAAACAGAAACTGTACCGACAAAGAAAATAATAAAAGCAACACCAACATTAGATAATGAACCGTGGGGTGTGGCTAAACAGGTTGACGAAGTAACTTGGACGATGAAAATAGGAGAGGATGAAAAAATGGCAACACCGCAAGAAATTTTATCGGCCTTGAATATTTATAGACAAAGATACGGGTCACAAAATTTAAATTGGGACAATAAACTTGGAGATTATGCTCAAAATAGGGCAAAATATTTGAATAGTATAAAAAGTGTTGATAAACATGAAGGTTTTACAAATTTTGTTAACAACGAAGATGGGTTTAATAAGCTAGGTTTTACTATGTTAGGAGAAAATATTAGTTATGGTTATAAATTGAACGGAGTTCACACCATTGAGTGGATGTATGCCGGTGATGAACCACATAATAAAAATCAGTTGGATAATAGATGGAATTTTGTGGGAATTGGAGTCGATGGATTGGCGACTTGTTTGGTTTTCGGGACGGGGAAAATGTAGATTTGTGCTAGAATGGTTTATATGACAAAAACCCAACAAAATCTTTTAAAAGCATTTGCCGGTGAAAGCCAAGCAAGAAATAGATACACGATTTTTGCCAAAATGGCGCGAAAGGAAAATTTGGAATGGATTGCTAGAGTATTTGAGGAAACTGCTGACCAAGAAAGAGCTCATGCAGAGGAAGAATATGAAATGATTATTGAACCAGTATCAACTGATGATGGTTTATCGATTAAACCTTTTAGTAAAAATACTTTGGAAAACTTGAAATATGCGGCAGAAGGTGAACATCATGAATGGACAGAGATGTATCCATCTTTTGAAGAACAAGCTAAGGCTGATGGTGATTTAGAAGCGGAAAGATTGTTTAGAGAGGTAAAAGAGGTTGAAGAAAAACATGAAGAAAGATATTTGATTTTGGCAAAACATATTGAAGCAAAAACTTTATATAACCAAGACAGAGAATTTGAGTGGAAATGCTTGAATTGTGGTTATATTCACAAAGGTAAAACTCCACCAACTACTTGTCCGGTATGTAAAAAACCATTTACTTGGTACATGGCATTAGGGTTGATTAGATAATATTTAGGATATAATTACGGAGACTTTGGTTTCCGTATTTCAATGGATAGAATGCTCCCCTCCGAAGGGAGTGATGTGAGTTCGACTCTCACCGGGAACACAGGGATATTAAACCCTCTGCCCTTCTGGCATCTCCCTTAAAAAGGGCGACTATGAAAAATAAAAGTAAAAATAAAATAGTTTTGGTGGGAGGGTGTTTTGATATTCTCCATTTGGGTCATGTAATTTTTTTAGAAAAAGCAAAAAGATTAGGAGACAAGTTGGTAGTATTATTGGAATCTGATGAAAATATTAAGAAAAATAAAGGAAACAATAGACCGGTTAATAATCAGGAAAATAGGGCAAAAATGTTGATGAGTTTGAAGGCGGTTAGTAAGGTTATAAAATTACCAGAGATGAAAACTGATGAAGAATATTTAGCTTTGATTAAAAAAATAAAACCATCAGTAATTGCAATCACCGGTGGTGATAAAAGAATTTTTCAAAAAAGGAAGCAAGCAAAAATAGTTGGAGCAAGATTGGTTAAAGTGACCAAGCAAATTCCCTATCAATCGACAAGTCGAATAGTAGAAATTATTGGTCAAGATCTGTAGGATCGATTGAAGGAATACTGCTTTTTAGATCTTCTAGAAATTTAGAATAATCTTCGAATTCGATATCTTTTGGAGCCTGAAAATTGGCATCAGTAACAATTGTAGGTGAACATTTTCCTTGATAATCTGTATCTAAGTCAACTTGAGAGGCAGTGATATCTTGTTCAAAGTCTTTTTCAGTTTCAGGGGTGTCTTGGGTATCAAAATCGGCTTTTAGCTTTATAGCAAAAGTACCACTAGTAGTATTAGAACCCCAAGTATAGACATATTCACCATCGCTTACAGAATTTATTGTTTGTTCACCATCAGTAGATTTGGTTTTAATGGTTTGGTTAAATTTTTTGCCACTAATAATAATTTCACTTTCGAAAGAACCATCTTCATTTGTTCCAGTATAGGTACATTTTTGGGGAATATTTTGAGCAATTAGTTGACGAAGAGAAAATGATGAAGAGGTCTCTTTTTGGGTTTCATTATTAGAATTGTTTGAATTGCTAGAAGTATTTTGAGTAGTACAGGCGGTTAAAAACAAAGAGCTAAAGACGATAAGGCCAGAAAAAAGGTATTTTTTCATATTTTTTAATAACTTATATTAAGTAATTTTAACATTTCGAGATATAATCAGATACTCATGAAAAATGAAGTAGTTAAGATTAAAGATGGGTTGTTTTATGACGAGCGTTCGGCTGGCGGAATTGTATTTAAAGAGGAAAAAGGGAAAATTTTTTGGCTTTTAGTAAAAACAATTTCTAGTTATAAAACAAAAAAAGAAAATAAAGGACCAGTATATAAATTTCCAAAAGGTCATTTGAAACCGGGAGAATTTTTGAAACAGGCAGCACTCAGAGAAGTAGAAGAAGAAGGTCGGGTTAAGGCTAATGTTTTGGCAAAAATTGGTTCAAATAATTATATTTTGTGGGATCAAGAAAACAAGAAAAAAATTATTAAAAAAGTAACTTTCTTTTTGATGGAATATGCCGGACAAAGTAGTTTAAAATATTATGATAGTGAAATGGTAATTGAGAGGGCTTGGTTTAGTTTTGAGGAAGCAAGTGAGAAATTAGCATATGATAGTGAAAAAGTATTACTAAGAAAGGCGAAAATAAAATTGGAAAGTATACTGAGAAAATAATAGTTAAGTTTGGTAGAATACATAACATTTGTACTTTAAATAATCTGGAGGAGTCGCCTAGTGGTTTATGGCACAGACCTGGAAAGTCTGCGTCCGCAAGGACTCGTGGGTTCGAATCCCACCTCCTCCGC
>CAZLCB010000007.1:18353-26965 GCA_964558195.1 uncultured Gammaproteobacteria bacterium | reverse complement strand
CCTATCTTGAATTAAGTCGGGGGTCCATGGTTCGAATCCATGCATACCCACCATCAGGTACTAAAAACTAGTCCTGATAACAATCATATCCCCTCCTTTATTCGTCAATGAATTTACTTTCCTATCTTGAATTAAGTCGGGGGTCCATGGTTCGAATCCATGCATACCCACCATCCGATTCTTACTCCATGCTATGATTTTTATGTGCTTAAGTTGAAAGAATTTTTAAAAAATAAAAAATATTTTTTGTTGATTGGATTAAGTGTTTTAGTATTTTTGCCAGTAATGTTTAATTTTTTCTCGGCGGACGATTGGTTTCATTTGAGATTGGTACAGATAAATAGTTGGCAAGAATTTTTGAACTTTTTTTCGTTTGAAAAAACAGAACAAAGTGCAGCGTTTTACCGACCAATACCAACTCAACTATTCTTTTTTATTTTTTATAAATTATTTGAATTAAATTCGGGATTTTATTTTGGTTTTGGATTGGTACTTTTTGGATTAATAATCTGGAATTTAATTAAATTTTTGGAGGAATTGAAATTTGAAAAAAAAGTAATTTGGGTGGCGGCATTGGTTTATGGAGTGTCGGCATCAAATTTTGCCAGGATAAATTTTGTGTCGGCGTATCAAGAGTTGTTTATAGGGTTATTGGTTTTGTTAGGACTAAGATGTTATATAAAAAAGAATTGGTGGTTTGTGATATTGTTGGTGTTGGCGCTGATGTCAAAAGAAACGGCAATAATTTTTAGTGGATTGATGGTATTAACTGACTGGAAGTTGAAAGAAAATCCGTTAAAGAAAATAAAATATTATTGGCCGATACTTTTAATATCGGTTTTGTATTTAATATTAAGATTTGGAATTTTTAAAACAGTTGAGGGAGAAAGTTATATTTGGGATTTTGGTTTAAAAAAGGCATTAAATACAACTATGTGGTATGGAATTTGGAGTATGGGAATACCGGAATTTATGGTGGATTATGTAGGAAGTGGACTGAAAGTGGTGTCAAAATTTTTTAGTGATTTTGGGATATGGGCAAAAATATTTTTGAGTGAAATTGGAGTTTTGTTTTTATCAATATTGGGATTAATTATTTTTAAAATAAAAACAATTTGGAAAAATTTAGAAAAAATTGTTTGGGGAATTTTATTTTTTGGTATTAGTTTGCTGCCAGTAATATTTTTGCCGTGGCATAAATTTAGTCATGCGCTGACATTACCACTAATTGGAATGGCAGTAATTTTAGGAGAAATTTATAGCTTAAATAAAAATAAAATTTTAAAAATATTTTTTTTGGTGGCTTTTTTGATGTTGAATTTGTCGTCGATTTATAACTTAAAACAAAAACATTACTCGGTAACCAGAGGTGAAATAAGCCGAAAAGTTTTTGAATATTTTAGTCAAAACTATCCTGAATATCCGGAAAATAAAAGTTTTGTATTTGTAAACGATACTAACCCAGAGGCAAAAGTATGGGGATCATCAAAACAAATTGCCTATGCCCTATCGAGTTCGGATTTCTTTAAAGTGTTTTACAAAAATAAAAACATTAAAGTTTATTATGAAGATTTGGACACCAATATTCCAGAGAATTCAATAAAACTAAGTTCAAGGATGTTTTTGGAATAAGTTATTTCATCCCCATGGCGGAGAGGACGAGATCGAGGGTAATTTGAGCTTCGGCGGCGGCTTTGCGGCTACCTTGCTCAATAATATCGTCGATAATATCCATTTTTCCCTCGTACTCGGCACGACGTTGACGCATGGGCTCGAGAGTTTTGTTAATAGCGATACTTAACTTAGTTTTGACTTCGACATCACCAACTTGTCCAACCAGATAGCGTTTTTTTAGATCAGCAACTTCGGCTTTATTATCATTGAAAGCATCGTGATAAATAAAAACTGGGTTACCTTCGACATGACCAGGGTCGGTGGGTTTGAGACGAGTAGGGTCGGTGTACATACCTTTGACTTTTTTGTTGACGGTTTCTTCGTCGTCTGAAAGATAAATACAATTACCAATAGATTTACTCATTTTGGCTTGACCATCGGTGCCAACTAAAGTACCACCATCACCAATTAGTGCCTTAGGAATTGGGAAAACTTCACTATAAATTTTGTTGAAATCACGGGCAATTTCGCGAGTGACTTCGACGTGACTTTCTTGATCTTTGCCAACCGGAACCAAATGAGATCGAACCATGAGAATATCGGCGGCTTGAAGAACTGGATAATTTAATAGTCCTAAAGATGGTTGTTCGATGTGAAGATCGTGCATAACATCTTTGAGGGTAGGAACACGCTGGGCGCGAGGAACAGTAATTAAGTTAGTAAAAATGGTTGAAAGATAGGTAACTTGTGGAACACGAGATTGCTGATAAATAACACAATTTTTAGGATCGATACCAACAGAAAGATAATCGAGGACTAATCCCCTAGCTTTGTTGCGCAAATCTTGGGTTTTTTCTTTAGAGATTTGGGTGGTTAAAGTGTGAAGATCGGCAATAATAAAGAAACAATCGTAGTCGTGTTGAAGCTTGACCCGGTTTTTGAGGGTGCCAACGTAGTGACCTAAATGCAACGGACCGGTCGGTCGGTCACCAGTAAGAATACGAGGTTTTTGGTTTATTTGAGTCATAAGTTTATTTATAGTTAAATTTTAACATTAAGAAAAAATATTAATCCGATAAATCGGAGTTTGTTAAAGAGGCAAAATTTCTTCGTCTTCGATTTGAAATTTATACCTATTTAACAAAAAAAATCCCGGGGTAACCGGGAAATTTGGATATTTTTAGAAAAAAATAGTTTTATGCCACTAAAACATCTCCCGATTGGGCTAGTTGAAGTCGCCAAGAACGAGATAATTTTATAAATGACATAGTTGAGAGAATAATAACACAAATTTAAGACAAAACCCACCCATCCTTCGATAAATTCAGGACACCCTCCCCTGATTAAAGGAGGGCTTAAAAAAAAATAAAGAGAAATGTAACAAAAATTATTTTTTGTTGGTATAATACACCTTAGTTTATAAAAGCCGAGGTCAGGTAAGCGAAAGCTGAAGGGACGCTAGGCAAACAAAAATAATGACCAAAGAAAAACATCAAGTGAAGGCAACCACTAGAACCGTTGCCGGTAGAAAAGTTAAACACTTAAGAAAAGAAGGTTTGTTGCCAGCCACTGTTTACGGAAAAGCTTTTGAATCTTTGTTGGTTCAATTTAATGCAGCTGAAGTAGAAAAGTTATTTAGCGATATTGGAGAATCAACTTTAGTTGAGGTAATTTTAGATGAAAAAGAAAAATTGCCGGTGCTTTTTAGAAACCCACAATATCATGTAATTGAAGGGAATTTAATTCATATTGACTGTTATAAAGTTAATTTGAAAGAAAAAATTTCAGCTATGGTACCAATTGAGTTTATTGGTGAATCACAAGCGGTGAAAGATGGTAACACTTTGGTAACAGTTACTGATGAAGTTGAAATTGAAGCTTTGCCAGCTGATTTACCAGAAAGTATTGAAGTTGATTTAGCTGTTTTGGATAATTTGGAAGCAGTTATTACGGTGGCTGACTTGAAAATTGATACTTCTAAGTTGGAAATTTTGACTGATGCTGAACAATTGATTGCTAAAGTTGAAGAACCACGAGCTGAAGAAGTAGCTCCGGTTGAAGAAGCTACTCCAGCTGACGTAGAGGTTATCACCGAAAAGAAAGAGACTGAACCTGCCTCTGATAAATCTTCGGCGGACGAGGAAGACAAAGAATAATTTATTGAGTAATTTGATAGAAAAGCCTATCAACATCGGGCCGAATAGGGTCGAGTTGGTGGGCTTTTTTGATGGATTCGATAGCCTGGTTGCTTTCGCCTAAAATAGATTGAGATTTGGCTAATTCGATATAGTCGTCGGCGGTTTTTTGATTATTGATACCTAATTGGTCGATTTTTTTTTGGAGTTCTTGAGGTTGGTGATTAAGTTTGTAAGTGATGACTTGATCCGGATTTAATTTACTTTCTAAAGTAGCGGCGTTATTCCAATCACCGTTTTGAACTAAAAGATGCCAAAAATCGAGACGACCTAGATAACTAGTACTACCAACTAAACTAGATAGATTAGTTTTGGCTTGAGTATATTTGTCAGGAGACTTTTGGAAAAAATAAAAATTGAAAGAAATGAGAGAAAGTAAAAATAGAATAATGGGCAGTTTAAATTTCATAAGATTAATTATTAATTTTTAAAAATCCACCCCTTATTCCCCTCCTTTGAAGAAAGGAGGGGAAATTTGTTTATACCCTGCCCATGGCAGGGTGAGGTTTTTAAATTTAAATTATTTTGAGCTAACAGGCCAAGAGGAAGAAATTAAAAGTTCTTTGGGTAAATTATACTTGGAAATTAAGTCTTGATAAACTGTTTCGGTAATAAAAGGGATAAATGGATGGAGTAACTTGAGGCTGGTAATTAAGACGGTGAGCAAGACTGAAACGATAAGTTCAGATTTTGATTTATCTAAATATTCTGGTGAATCAAGTCTTTTTTTGGCGTCTTCGATATAAATATCGCAGAATTCGTGCCAGAAAAATTGGTAAAGGTCTTCGCTGGCTTGGCCAAAATGATAATGATCAAGATGTTTGGTGGTAGAAATGATAATTTTATTTAGTTTGTCGAGAATATCTTGATCAATCTCCCCAAATCCCTCTAAATCGCCCTTTGATAAGGGAGACTTTAAAACATTAATTTTCAAATTTGGGTTAGATTCGCGGAGACGGTCGATAAGCATTTCGACAAAACGGGAGGCATTCCAAATTTTGTTGACGAAATTGCGTTGGGCCCGGATTTTATCTTCGGAAAGAGAAATATCACTACCTGGAGCAACACCAATAACTAAAGCCATACGGAGAGCATCGGCACCATATTGGTCGGACATAGTAAGAGGATCAATAACATTTCCCTTACTTTTGGACATTTTTTGACCTTTACTATCGGTAACCCGAGAATGCATGTGGGCCACTTTGAAAGGAATTTGACCAGTAGTGTAAATACCAAACATAATCATGCGAGCCACCCAGAAAAATAAAATATCCCACATAGTGTCGAGGATGGTGGTGGGGTAAAAATATTCAAAATCGGGAGAATGATTCCCGTTTGGATCCCATCCAAGAGTAGAATAAGGCCATTGACCAGAAGAAAACCACGTGTCAAAAGTATCGGTTTCTTGTAAAACATTAGGACTTTTTTCCCCAGCGTCAGTCTCGGAGAGATAAAATTTGGAACCAACTGGAGCAATTAGGGATTGAAGACCGGATTTAATTTCTGAATAAGAATATTTTTTGATTAAGTCAGACCAAAGACCAGTGAGGGTTTCGTTTTGAGAATTGATAAAAGTAATATTGATGTTGGGAGTTTCGTCGAGATTGTACCAAGCGGGAATTTGATGACCCCAAACAATTTGACGAGAAATTGGCCAATCACGGACATCTTTCATCCAGGTGAGATAAGATTTTTTGAAACGTTTGGGAAAAATTATAATCTCGTCATTTTTGACAACTTCTTTGGCTTTGTCGGCCAAGGGTTTAATTTTGACAAACCATTGAGGAGCAGTAATTGGTTCGATAGGGCGACCGCATTTGTAACAATGACCAACTTCGTGAGAATAATCGACGATTTTTTCCATTAAATTGGCAGTGGTGAGATCGTCGATAACCATTTGACGGACTTGATTAGGGTAAAAACCCCGATATTTTTGAGGAACATTTTGATTTGATTTGCCATCGTAATCAAAAATGCGGACAAATTCCAAATTGAATTTTTTGCCCATGTCATAATCTTCGGGAGAATGAGAGGGAGTAACTTTGACAGCACCGGTACCAAATTTGGGATCGATAGAATCTTCAAAAATAATAGGAATTTCTTTATTGACCAAAGGCAGTAAAAGTTTTTTGTCAGATAGATTTTTGTATCGGGGATCTTTGGGATTAACAGCAACGGCAGTGTCACCCAACATGGTTTCGGGTCGAGTGGTAGCAACAGTAATATATTTATCCTTTTCCCCTACTATAGGGTATTTGAAATACCAAAGATGAGAGGCAATATTTTTGTGTTCAACTTCGAGGTTGGAAAAAGCAGTACCGCAAAAAGTACAGTAATTGACGATTTTTTCATCACGATAAACCAAACCTTCGTTGACCATGCGATGAAAAACAGAGTAAACACGAGAGATATGATCTGGATCCATGGTGAATTTTTCCCGAGTCCAATCGAGAGAAAAACCAAGACGTTTCATTTGATTTTTGGCGACATCACGATTTTCGTTGACGTAATCGAAAATCATTTTGAATAAAGTTTGACGATCGTAATCAAAGCGAGATTTGCCTTGTTTTTGGAGATATTTTTCGAAAACGAATTGAGTTTCGATACCAGCATGATCGGTTCCAGGGAGCCAAAGAGTAGGATCGCCTAACATGCGGTGGTAGCGCGCCATAATATCTTCGACAGTGAATAAAGCATGACCAGCATGAAGTGGATTATTGGCGTTTGGTGGAGGGAGAATGATGGTAAACGGTTCTTTTTTGAGTCGGGCTTCGGCGGGATTTTGGGGGACTTTTGGGGTAAAGGCGCCAGAATTTTGCCAAAGGTCGTAAATTTGGGCCTCAGATGCGGGATTGTAAGCTTTATCCATGGAAGTATTTTAACACGGAAGCAGTGATAAAATTAGGAATATGACTCAAGAAGAAATATATAAACTTCATCAAAAATATGCTGAGGGAGAAAAGCAAAAAGAATTGTTGGATTTGGTATGGGGACATAGTTTGATAGTAAGAGATATTGCCATAGAACTGGCGGATAATTTAATAAAAAAAGGAATTAATATTAATAAAGAACTGGTAGAAATTGGAACGTTAATACACGATATTGGTTGTTATGATTACTACAAAAAAATTAATGATATGCCTTATATTTTGCATGGGGTGAGAGGTTATGAAATTTTAAAAAGTGAGGGTTTTAGTGAAGAAATAGCTAGAATAGCAACTATACATTTGGGGGTGGGAATAGTTAAAGAAAATATTGTAGCGAATAATTTACCTTTAGAACATAAAAATTTTATTCCAATAACTTTGGAGGAAGAATTGGTGGCTTACTCGGATAATTTTCATTCAAAAAAAGGACCAAGATTTATAACATTTGAAGAGGCAAAAGAAAAACTAGCTGGTTTGTGGAGTGAATCGCCAATAATTTTTGAAAGATTTAGAGAGAAATTTGGAGAACCAGTTTTAGATCTTAGATCTTAGATCTTAGATATTAGATCGTAGAAAGGCAAAAAAAATAAAATTGGCTTAATAATTTGTTATAATAACGGCGATGGAAATAGTGGAAATTAAGACAAAACCTAATGTCTAATCTCCCCCTGCCCCCCCCTTTTTTTTTCTTTGACAAGAGGGGAAAATAATTTTTTTATGGAAATAATTGATATTAATAAAAACTATAATCAAGTAATAAAAAAAACAGCTGAAGTAATTTTAGCTGGTGGATTGGTAGTGTTTCCGAGTGACACGGTTTATATTTTGGCAGTAGACCCAACTAATGAAAACGGAGTAAAAAAGTTGCTCGAATTTAAAAATAGATGGACTGGAAAAGCAATTTCGGTAGCAGTGTTGGATCAAAAAATGGCTGAAGAGTATGTGGTGTTAAATGAAAATAGTAAAAATATTTATAAAAATTTATTGCCGGGACCATTTACAATTGTGAGTGAAGGAAAAGCAAAAGTAGTGACAGAAATTGAGGCAGAAAATGGAACTTTGGGAATAAGAATTCCGGATAATAAATATATTCATGATTTAGTGGAATTGATGGGTAAACCAGTAACGGCTACTTCGGCAAATTTGTCAGGGAGAACGCCAAATTATTCGGTGCAAAGTTTTTTGAGACCACTATCAAAAAAGAAAAAAGAAATGATTGATTTGATTGTCGATGGTGGAAAATTAGCAAAAAATAAACCATCAACAGTAATTGATGCGACTGAATCGGAAATAAAAATTTTGAGACGAGGAGATTTGATTACTGGAAAAACGACTAGCCTAATTAGTAAATCGGAAAAAGAAACGGAGAAGATTGCGGAGTTTTTATTAAAAAGGCAGAGTTTGAAACAAAATAAACCGTTGGTGTTTTTGTTGTCGGGCGATCTTGGGTGCGGAAAGACAGTTTTTAGCCGAAAAATTGGTCATTTATTAGGAGTGAAGGAGAAGATAACGAGTCCGACGTACATGATATATAACAGCTACGAAACCCTCTGTCCTGCGGACATCTCCCTTAAAAAGGGCGACATTAAAACTTTTATCCATATGGATTTGTATAAAATTACGGCGGAAAAAGATCTGGAGGAAATAAAGTTTCTTAGTCTATTTTCTGAAGACACAGTTAGTTGTATTGAGTGGCCAGAGCAAATGGGAGAAAATTATTTGAAAAAATTGAGAGAAAAAACTAATGTAGTGTCGGTGAATTTTGAATATGTGGACCAGGAAACAAGAAGTATTAGCTATTCAGTTGATTCGCTAGCTCCGGAATTAAGAAGACACAAAAATCATTATTAAAGCAACTTGAAGGAAGAGATGAAGG
>CAZLCB010000007.1:0-18253 GCA_964558195.1 uncultured Gammaproteobacteria bacterium | reverse complement strand
ATTGGGGTAACAGTTAAAGTGGGTATTGAAGTAATACTTTCAGTTTCTTCTTCGGGAGAATCTGTAGGAAGTAATTCAATTTTGGGGGTGGTTTCGGCGGTGTAAGGAACAGATTGGTTGGTTTGATAGACCTGAAAGAGGAAATAACCACCAATTCCTGATAAAATCAGCAGGACTAAACCTAAAATTACGTAGGTACTATTTTTAGTTGACATATTTTATATAGTAATAATACAAATAAATGAAAATATTGGCAATAGAGACTAGTTGTGATGACACTTGCGCGGCCGTTTTGGATAACGATCGAGTATTGTCAAATGTGATTTCGTCACAAACCGATTTGCATGCCAAATGGGGCGGAGTAGTGCCGGATATTGCAAAGAGGGCACATGAATCGCGAATCAATGCTGTTATTGCTGAAGCGTTGCTTCGCTCAAAATTTCTAATTTCTAATTTTCAATTTCTAAAAAATAAGGAAGAAAAAATAAATAAAATTATTGAAGAAGGGATGAAAGAAATTGATGTGATTGGGGTGACGCAGGGGCCGGGATTGGCAATTGCTTTGGGAATTGGAGTAAATAAAGCCAAAGAACTGGCAAAAAAATATAATAAAAAATTAGTGGCAGTGAATCATATTGAAGGACATATTTGGGCAAATTTTTTAAAAAATAAAAAGGGAAAACCAGAAAGAAATTTAGAATTACCGGCATTAGCTTTGACAGTGTCAGGAGGACATACGAAATTGATTTTGATAAATCAAAATCAACAAGTTCCAAGTTACAAGTTCCAAGTTACAAACCAAAAACAAAACTCAGGACAAAAATTAATTTACACTGTTGTTGGAGAGACGCTGGATGATGCGGCAGGAGAGGCATTGGATAAAGCGGCAAAAATGTTGGGGTTGGGATACCCAGGTGGACCAATTATTGAAAGATTAGCTAGGGATGGAAAAACAAATTTTTTGGAACTTCCCCACCCGTTGGCAGATAAAAAAATATTGGATTATAGTTTTTCGGGATTAAAAACTAGTTTTTATTACAAAGTAAAGGATTGGCCAAAGGAAAAAATTTATCAAAATTTAAACGATTTGGCGGCAACTTTTCAGAATGCTGTATTTGAAACTTTGTTGAGAAAATACAAGCTGGCAATTGCCAAATATCAGCCAAAATTATTGTTGGCGTCGGGTGGAGTATTGGCAAATTCAGAGTTGAGAAAAAGATTAAGAAAGTTATCAAAAGAAGTTGGTTTACCAATTTTTATGCCAAGTCATAAAAATTTAAATACAGATAACGCGGCGATGACTGGAAGAGTGACGTATAACAAGGCTATATTGGAAGAATACGTTGATGATGTGGATAGTCTGGATAGAGACCCGAGACTTCATATTTAATTACTAATTACGAATTATTAATTACTAATTATTAGTAAAAGTAAGATAATTAATTAGTGAAGAAAAATATAATTCAAGAAAAAAGTTTTTGTTTTGCTTTAAGAATAGTTAAACTTTATAAATATCTAAAAGAAAATAAAAAGGAGTATGTTTTATCAAAACAATTATTAAGAAGTGGAACATCTATTGGAGCAAATGTTGAAGAAGCTATTGGTGGACAATCTAAAAATGATTTTATTTCAAAAATTTCAGTAGCTTACAAGGAATCAAGAGAAACACTTTATTGGATTAAGCTTTTAAGGGAAAGTAATTATTTAAGTCAAAAACAATCTGATTCTTTGGTTGATGATTGCCAAGAAATTATTAAAATAATTACAAAAATTCAAAAAACAATGAAGTTATAATTAGTAATTAATTTTGAGGGCCACGGCGATAGACAGCTGCCCAAGGGACAAAATTTGATTGGAAAGTTTTTTGATGAATAACTTTACCGTCTTTGTCTTTGACCGTCCAATCAAAAGCAGTTTTTAGGCCAGGTATAGCGTGTTCGTCTTGAACTGTTTTGCCGGCAGGAAGAGTAGGGTCATCGATCCAGACATCGGGTGGAGCAGGAGTAGAATCCCACTGACGATAATTTGTAATTTCGGTTTTACGACCGTCGGAAGTGCCATAAATTTCGTAAGTTAAACGACGATTATCCATATCTAAAACACTTTGAATAAGAAGATAATGACCAGTATCATTAGTAAATTTCAAATCCGGGCTGGGGATGAAAACGGTAGCATCAAAGCCAGGTTTTGAATCTTCTTCGTAATAACTAACACGGTAAGCATGGGCTTTACGTTCGGTAATATCTAAACCAGCATTTAACATGGCTCGAAAAAGAGTAGTGGAAACTTGGCAAATTCCCCCACCAACATCGAGTTCGGTTTTACCTTGACGAATAATGTAGGCCTTGGCATAGCCAGCTTCAAGAGTAACCTCACCAAGAGATTTAACGAAAGAAAAAGTGTCACCCGGAGCAACTAAAATACGATTAACAATAGAGGAACCTTTAGTAATATTAATATTTCGAGTAGTACTGGAGTGTTTAAAAGTGGAAGTACCACTACCAATGAGTTCTTTGATACCTAAATTATTGGCTTCAGAATTGGTGATTTTTGGTTCAATAGATTGGTAAGAAAGGGTGAATTCAGAATTGGTTTTGTCGGAATTTTCAAGATTAGTAAAAGCAGAAATAATATCCTGTGAAAGTTGATCGGGGTCGACAGCGATACCGTTTTTGGCGGTTTGAAATTCTAAAACTTTACCATTTTCGAACTTAAAAACGGCATCGACAGGATCGTGTTTAAAACTTTGGGCAGTGGTTTGAGAATATGAGGAAATTTTGTCTTTTTGGAAACCATTATCAAAATCAATCCAGGAGATAAGAGTTTGATCGTTGAGGGTGAATCGATCGGAAGGGGTAATTAAAATAATTGATTTGCCAATTAACTTTTGGGCTCGAGAAATGGTTTGATTAATTTGATTTTCGTTAGGAATGGAACCGATAGAATTGACTGGAATAGTAATATTTTCCGAAAAATTGGCATAACTTAGGTTATTAAGAATTTGTTCTTGGAGTTTATTTTGATCAACACTAAGGCCAATAGAACCAGAACTAGTAGAGATTTTTTTGTCTTTGAGAATAAGTTCGGTAGGGATAAAAGGTTTATCGATTTGAGAGACAATATTCTCAATATTTTTGGTTAAAGAGGGAGAGTCGTAATTAATACTGAGAGAAAATTCTTTGGGATTGAAAAAGTATTTGATGTAATTGAATAAACCTTCATCGAGACGACGATAAAGAACAGTGCCGGCGACTTTGTCAGTATTGATACTGGCAGAAATTGAGGCGATGGAAATATCAAAATTTTTTGATTGATAAGTTAATTTAAGGGTTTCAGGTAAGACAAAATCTTGATTAAGTTTGTTGATTATTTCTTGACGGGATAAATGAGAATAATCTTTGCCTAAAATTTTGGTATTACTGGCACTTTTGTTGTAATTGAGAATTAATGGAGAAAAAATAAAGAGTAATGGTAAAAAGGCGATAAGAAAGGCGATTAATAAGTTTTTGGCGGCAGATTTCATGTGAGGCGCTTGTCCATGGCTTGATTGGCAAGCTCATCGGCTAATTTATTAAACTCGCGACGGACATCAGTATATTTTGCAGGTAAATTTATTTGAGTTAAAAGTTGTTGGACTTGAGCATAAAGAGGCAAAAGGGTGGGTGCTTTGACTTTGTAAATTCCCTGGAGTTGACGAATCATGAGTTGAGAATCGGCAAAGAAATTGATTTGAGAAATTTGGTAAAGATCTTGATGGTCTTTAATCCAATTGAGAGCGGCTAAAATACCTGAGTATTCAGCTTCGTTGTTAGTTTTGATACCTAAAAACTTGCCTTCTTTATATAAAATTTTATTTTGGTCGTCGTAAATAACTAAACCATAACCAGAAATACCGGGATTACCCCGAGAACCACCGTCAGTATAGACATTAATAAACATAAGAAATGATAACAAATAAAAATACAATCTTCCCCTTTTATTCCCCTTCTTTGACAAGACGGGGAAAACTTTTGTTTGGCCTGCCCATGGCAGGCTGAGGGAAAAGATTCAAACCTCTCTGTCGCCTCGTCGGCGATATCTCCCCTTAAAAAAGGGAGAAGTCTTTTAAAGAAAATTTATTCTAAAAAGAGGAGGCAGAACATAAGACCGAGGCCGAGAAGAATAGAAATTAATTGAGTTAAAACAATAGAAATTTTAGGGTCGTGACGGTGAAGTTCGGGAGTTAAATCGGTGAGGGCTAGATAAATAAAACCACCGGCGGTAAGAGGAAGTAAAAAGATCGAAAAATCGTAATTTAAAATAAAAATTAAAAAGACGCCAGTAAAACTAGTGAGAGAAGTAATAAAATTGTAAAAAACGGTTTTTTTGACAGACACACCATGGTGGATCATGATACCAAAATCCCCTATTTCTTGGGGAATTTCGTGAAGAATAACTGCTAAAGCAGTGGTAAAACCAACAAAAGTGCTGATTTGGAAACTAGCAGCAATAAGAGCTCCATCAATGAAATTGTGAACACTATCACCAATTAAGTTAAGGGTAACAACATGTTTTTCTTCTTGATGACAATCGACTTCATGACAGTGGTGCCAACGAAGAATTTTTTCTAAAATAAAAAAGATAATGATTCCTAGTAAGATCATTAAAGAAGAAGTGGATCCTGAGGGAAAAACTTCAAAAGATTCGGGGATAAGATGAATAAAGGCATCACCAAGTAAACCGCCAACAGCAAAACTAACTAGAATAGGGGTGATTTTTTGGAGGTTTTTGGATTTGATAAAGACTAAAAAAAGACCAGTGAGAGAAAGTAAGCTAACGACGAGGGTGGTCAAAAGAGAGTAAATTAACGGTGACATATGGCTTATTTTACCAACAAAAATTGGATATAGTAACTAGGTATAAGTTTAAGGTATGATATAAATGTGAGTTTAGAAGATATAAAATCACCATTACCACCGAGGCGAGCTGATATTCAGACGGAACCAGAACCGGAAGAACAAGTGCTAGATATTCCACAGGATAGGATTAGTGCTCCAAAAGAAGAAGAAAAGAAGATCTCTAAAGGTAAATTTGAGTGGATTAAAAATAAGTGGGTCATAATTGGAGGGGCAGTATTGTTGATATTAATAATAGGGTTAGTAGTTTTTAACGGTATTCAGGGTAAAAAGAAAGCAGCAACAGAAGTAGTGACTTTGAATTATTGGGGTTTGTGGGAAGACCAATCTGTAATGAATACTATTATTAGTGACTTTGAATCGAAAAACCCGGGGATAAAAGTTAATTACAAACGCGGACAGAGAATTGATTATAGAACAAGATTGGCTGGAAAATTAGTTAAAACGGGTAGTGGTACTGAAGATGTGGATATTTTTAGATTTCATAATACCTGGGTACCAATGATGAAAGATTATTTGGAGCCAGTACCAACAGAAGTTGTTAACGCAGTAGGTTTAGAAAGTGATTTTTTGGATATCTATAAAAATGATTTAAAGTTAAATGGAAAGTGGGTATCGATACCAATTATGTACGATGGCTTAGCACTGTTTTATAACAAGGAATTATTAAATAAAGCTAGCTTACCAGTACCAGATGATTGGTGGGAATTGAGGGAATCGGCGATTAAATTAACCCAAAAAGATAAAGATGGAAATATATTGGTGGCCGGAGCGGCTTTGGGATTGGCTAACGCTAATGTAGACCATTGGAGTGATGTTGTGGGTTTGATGCTGAAACAGAACAATATAAATTTGGCAAAAGTTTCTTCGACTAATATGGACGAAAACTTGGGAGATGTATTAAAGTTTTATGCTTCTTTTGCTAAATCGACGACAAACGTTTGGAATGGATCATTACCAAATTCAACACAACTGTTTGCTAGTGGAAAATTAGCTTTTTATTTTGGACCATCGTGGAGAGCATTTGATATTCAAAACTTAAATAAGGATTTGAATTATGGAATTACCACAGTACCCCAGCTACCGACGTTAGGATTGACCAGCAGTGATAGCACTCAATTGACTAATAATCATTGGGCGAGTTATTGGACTGAAGGAGTTAATAGTAGGAGTAAACACAAAACCGAGGCATGGAAATTTTTGCAGTATTTAAGTTCAACTGAAGCTTTGGAAAAAATGTATACAGCGGAATCGCAATTGAGAAGTTTTGGAGAAATTTATCCGAGAAAAAGTATGTCGGAAAAATTGAAGAGTAATGAAAAAGTTTGGCCATTTTTGTCGGTAGCCAATAATGCCAGTAGTTGGTACTTGGCCTCGGAAACAGGAGATGAAGGAGTAAATACGGAAATGCAAAAATATTTTACCGATGCAATTAATGGAATATCGCAAACTAGTAGTAGTGAAGATACAGAAGTATTGTCAACTTTAAAAACAGGTATAAGTCAAATACAACAAAAATATAGTTTAGTAAAATAAAAAACCTCTCTGTCCCGCAGCTGCGGGACATCTCCCCTTAAGAAAGGGAGAAGTCTTTAAAAAAATAAATATGATTGCGGTGAATTTTAAAATTTATGAAAATACTTTTGGAAATGGAGCTTTGGAGTTGGCAAAAATTTGTAAAAAAGTGGGAGAAAAAACTGGGGTAAAAATTGTACCGGTAGTATCGGTAATGGATGCCAGAATGATTAAGGAAAAACTAGAAATGGAGGTTTGGGTTCAAAATACAGATGAGTTTTTTGAGGGAGCAAAGTCGGGATCGGTATCCCCGATTCAGGCAAAAGAGGCGGGAATTGATGGAAGTTTAATTAACCATTCTGAGTGCCAGAAAAAACCAGGAACAATTAAAAAAATGTTGAAAGCTTGGCCAAAAAAGTTTGTGGCCACAGTTTGTTTGAGCACTTTAGGACAAGCAGAAAAATGGGCAAAAAATATAAAACCGAATTTTATTGCTTACGAACCAAAAAATTTGATTGGGAGTAAAGATAAATCTGTAGCGACCGAAAAACCAGAAGTGATAAAAAAAATAGTCAAAATGTTTCCAAAAGTACCAATTTTGGCAGGAGCAGGAATACATTCGACCGAGGATGTAAAAGTATCGTTGAAATTGGGAGCAAAAGGAATTTTGATTTCATCGTATATTGTAAAAAGTAAAAATCCGGAAGAAAAATTGATGGAATTGGCCAAGTGTTTTAAGAAGTAGAAGTGTTTTTTGGTTTTGATTAGGGTATAATTTGTGATATATGGCATCAATTGATAATTTGCTTGTCTCCTTGTTGGTAGACGAAGTGGTTGGAGGTTTTATAGTAACAGTACCTCCAGGTCACGTGGGTTGTATTTATAGTGTCTTTAGAGGGGTGTTGAGAAATGTATGGCATCCGGGGATGCATTTTAAAGTACCAATTATTCATAGGGTAAAGTTATTTAACGCTCAATTGATTGAATATACAGTGGCTAAAGATATTGTACTGAAAGATAATAAAGAAATTATGGGTGATGAAGTAATTAATGCAGTAACTTCGGATAATAAATTTGTAGCTGTAGAAGCAACGGTGTTGATTAAACTTGATACTGAGAGGTTGCCGGAAATTTGGCAGAATATTGGGGAAAATTTTGTATCGAAAGTAGTCCGACCAGTAACCAGAAGCCGAATTAGAAAAGTGTTGACTAATCATACTTTGATGAATGCCTTATCGACCGACAGAAGTTTGATTGAAGAAGAAGTGACTAATGAACTGAGAGAATCGTTGTCAGGTCATGGTTTAAATGTAGAGAATTTTTATTTAAGCTCCTTGACCCCAATTGAAGGTTGGCAAATAACTGACGGAGATTTGCCTAGAGCAGTAGAAGCAGAGGTGATTCAGCCGAAAACGGCTGATCAAATTAGGAGTGAAAGATTGTATACTAACCAGCCAGGGTCAGATACCAACAACGGTTTAGGCCACAGACTTTGAGACTGTCGAGAGCAGAATTGAGAGTAGAAAAACTAGTAGCAACATCATCGAAGATAATTAGATTTTGAGGTGTGGGTAGTATGGGAGTAAAGGCTTGATGAATATTTTCTAAACGTTTTTGATGGTTCTTAATTTTGGCTTGGGAGTGGGTAGGTTTGGATCGAAAAATAATTTGATCAGAAAATTGGAGATTTAATTTTTGGGAAATAGATTGGCCGAGTAAAACTGATTGATTAAATCCGCGCCAATTTTGACGAGAATAATGAAGTGGAATAGGAGTCAAAACGAAATTGTTTTGTTGCCAATATTTTATAAGGTGAGGATAGGTTTTACTGAGTTTTTGAGTAAAAATAGTACTCATTTCATCGATAATGTCGGTAGTAAATTCATATTTTAGCGACTGGATGGCCCGACGAATAAGGCTATGGAAATAAAAAAGACTGAGTCTCCCCTCTTTGGGAGGATGAGAAGAAAACTTGGGAGAATGATATTTAATTTGTGACTGACATTTTGGACAAAAATATTGACCAACTTGGCCACAACCAAAACAGGTTTTGGGGAAAAGAAGATCAATAATGAAAGACATTTTAATTAATAATTAAGAATTAATAATTAATAATAAAACAAATCTACCCCTTAATCCCCTCCTTTGAAGAAAGGAGGGGAAATATTTTTATAGCCCGCCCTGGGCGGGCTGAGGATAAACCCACCTGGCCTACGGCCACCCTCCCTTGATGAAGGGAGGGCTTAAAACAATGATTTTTTGGACAAAAAGGGCTAAATTTGATAGAATAGTGCTCCTGGAGATGTAATGCATCGACGGAGTATGTACTTTAAAAAACGGCAAGCCGACTTTGATCCATTGAGTCGTTAAACAGGGTTAAAACAAAAAATGCTGAAAATAAACTCAGTAAGTTAGCTACCGATTTCAAAGCCTATTTAGGTAATGCAGTTGGTACTTCTTCACAATTAGCTTTTGCTACTTGCTAAGAAACTCATTTCTTAATTTTCTGTTCTGAGGGTAGTTAGGAAGTGTAAATTAAATCAGAATGCAGCTTGAGAAATCTCGATTTTTCTTGAGAATAAGCGAGGGGTAATGCCCTCAATAATCGACACAGTAACACTTTTTGTAAATTCTAGTTGTTGCTGGCGTAGGATAGAATTTATCTAAGCTTGTAGATGTTTTTTACAGTCTGCTTTCGGACCTCGGCTCGTTACCGAGCATCTCCTCAAAATGAAAATCCGTCTTTGGCGGATTTTTTTGTGGTTATTTAATAATTTTAGAGATTTCTCTGTCTTTGATTTTGGCGCGTTTTTCGTACTTGCGCATTTTGCGACCGACACCAATTTCTACCTTGAACCATTTACCTTTGAGATAAATAGCAATGGGAATGATCATGTATTTTTGATGACGAAGGGAAATGAGTTTGGCGATTTCTTTCTCGGATAACAAAAGATTTCGTTCAGTAGTTTTGTCGGTTTCGACGTTTTGAGAATATTTATAAACTGGAATTTTGAGATTAAATAAAATGGGTTGGCCATTGATAACTTCAATTTTGGAACCGATGAATTGAGGAGTTTGGACACGCAAAGATTTGGCATCAGCGCCAGTTAAGGCGATGCCGGCTTCAAACTTTTCACTGAATTGGTAATCAAGGGAATCCTTATTGAAGTAACGCATGCGTTAGTTTATCAGATTTTCAGTTTGTCAGCTTGTCAGAACCCCACTCTACCCTCCCTTAAAAAGGGATGGCTTAAAACACAATCTCTCCTTACCCCTCTTTCACAAGAGGGGAAAATCTTTTTTAGCCCCGCAGCGGCGGGGCTGAGGGTTTAAAGGTAAAATAAATGTCATTGCGAGGAACAGTTACCAAAGCGACGAAGCAATCTGGTTGAGGATTACTTTTTATTTTATGTAGAGACGCATCATGATGCGTCTCTAGCTAGAAGATAAATTTAGATTATGGGAGATTCCTGATTAGATTGCTTCGCTACGCTCGCAATGACGTGATTTTTGTTTTTTGTAATGACGAATTTTTACAAAGATATTTTGTAGATTTTTTGGTCGGAGGCGAGGAAGTAAATGATTTTGTTGGGGGCGTCGAAAGCGATGTCGAGGGCTTGTAAATTTCCGAGATTAAATTTGAAAGCAAATTCGCCGGTTTTTTTGTAAACATAAATAAATTTGGAATTGTCGGAAAAAACTAAAAAGTCACTATCAACATCGGTGACTAAATTAGCAGATTTAGTGAAATTAATTTCCTGAGTTTGATTGAATTTACTCTTGATACCACTGTTGTAAAGAAAAATTCGGCCGGATTCGGTAAGAAGCCAAATTTGGCCATCAATAGAAAGAGAATTAGCCCCAAGTTCGAGTTTGGCGTCATTTTTTAACCAACTTTGAGGAGTGGAATAACCAGAGGCACTGGGAGTAGATTTCCAGATATTTTGGGCATTTTTGTCGAGAATATAAAGAGAACCATTCCAAAATTGGGCATCAGTAATGTTGACTGATGAACCAGATAAATCAATCTTGGAAGTTAGACCGGTTTTTTCGATAAGATAAACTTGACTGTGAGATAAAAGATAAAGATTGTTGTTATCGACTAAAATTTTGGACGAAGATTTTATCTGATCAGAAATCAAAACACTTTTAGTAGATTTTTCTTTGGGAAGAATACTATCGATTCGACCTTTGTTAGAATCAAGAAGATAAAGGCTATTTTGGGAAAAAATTATTTTGGAAAATTGAGGATCATTAGTAATAAGTGAAGTGTCATAAACAGATTCTGGTTGAAAACTATCACTATCACCGGTTTGAGATAAAATTAGATCGACCTGAGATTTGTATTGATTGACCTGATCGATATGAATATTGAGTTGAGACATTTGGGAAATAATATCTCTGGCTTCTTTGGCTGATTGATAAGTAGTTTCAAGGTTAAGATTTTTAACTACGGAAATATTATTAAGTTTTTGTTCGAGTTGAGATTTTAGATTTTGAAAATTAGATTCGGCTTTTTGAGTTTGATTTTTTTGGTAGCCAAAATACGAACTAATAAGTAGACCGACAAGTAAAAATAAAGCGACTAATAATTGAATTTTTTTGTGATTACTAATTTTGAATTTGAAGCGACTTTTGACGTAAATATCCGGTTGATTTAGTTTTTGATTAATAATGATTGGGGGTTGAGGTTGAAGGTTGACGGATGGAATAATTTGAGGAGGAGTGATCGGTTCGGGATCAGGAGGAGAAGTCGGTAAAGAAACAGGATCATCAAGACCGTCTTCGGAATGGAATTCGACAAGAAAGGCGGAAAGATTATTTTGATCTTCGAAAGAATAAAGATCGGTTAAAAAAGTTTCTTCAATGTTTTGAATTTTAGGATCAATTAGGGTTGATTTTATTTTTTCCCAAGAAATTTTGTCAACAAAATCAGCAGTGCTAAGTAAGAGGCGGTCATTATTTTTTATGGGTCCGGAAATTTGAAAAAGTTGATTACCAACTCCAGAAAGAAGACGGCTAATTTGAGAGCCCCGTTGAAGAATAACTATATTTTGACCGTAGACGGCAAGATATATTTGCTGGCCAAAAACAACAATTAAAGATAAGTTAATTTCGATATCCTGGCGAGGATTATTAGTAAGATGGGTTTCAATCGTTCGAGATAATTTTTGACTAATACTACCCTCCGTTTGAGCAAAAAATGACTGATTTATCTGGTCGATGATTTCCCTACCGATAGTTTTTGGATCAAGAGAATCTTTTTGAGACTGAAGACTAATTAAACCAAAAAGATGAGTAGGGGTATCGAGGGTATCGGGTTCATTTTCCCAAGTTTGCGACCAAAAGAGAGGGGTATTTTTGCCAATAAACGATCGACAATTGAAATGCATTAATTAATGATACTACAAAGCCAGCATACTGAGGACTAAGACTACAGAGAAAATTAAGTGAATGAAGGAAAAAGCGATGAGAATAATATTAAATTTGTCAGTAATACTTTTGGACATAGAAGTGACTTGTTTGACGACAATAAGGGAGAATATTAGATAAATGATAGATAAAGCGATAAAAAATATTTTGGTAATACCAAAGAAATAACTGTCAAGATTATTAAGATTGGTAAGATCGATCATTGATGGCCTCCTTTTTCTTCTTCTAAGTCACGTAATTCTTTGAGAAGTTTAATGATTTTTTCGGGATTGGGAACTTTTTCGAAATTAATTTGATTAATTTCCGAGGCGGTTTGAATAAGGACATCGCCATAATTAAAAAAAGTACCTAAAAGACCTTTGACTGAGGAGGAAACATCTTGAATAGCAGACAGGTCGGCCTCGGCGAAATGTTTGTTGAGCATATTTTTGAAATCAATATCAACTACTCGTTCGTTAGTAACCAAAAAAACATTGAAATACCAACCAAGAAATTTTTCGAAAGCGTAAATAAAAGTGAAAAGATACCAAAATAAAACAGCAGAAAATTGAAATTGCGAGGGAAAGAAATTTAAAAAAGTAAAATAGTGAAAAAATAAAGGGACGAAAAGCATAAGAATGGCAATAACTATCCAATGAAGATTATTTATCCAATGAGGTCGAATAGCGAGATATATTTCTTCGTTTTCATCACGCTCGGTAAAAGAAAAAACCTTGGGCCGAACTAAAAAGGAGGAAAAGGGGCTTTTGGTATGACCAGCGATATCGTAAATTTTTTGATAAAAATCTTCGGTAGTCTGATTTTTTTTGACAGAAGATTCGGTTAATTTTTCTTTTTTGGTTTTGTGAATAGTGGTTTTGGTTGTTTCGGTTTTTTTGGTAGGTTGAGAAACCGGAACCGACTTCGCTTCGGCTTCGACGGTCAAGTCGTCTGGGGCAATAGTGTCTAAATCTTTAGAACGGATCATACATTAGTTTATCAGATTTTCAGTTTATCAGTCTATCAGATATTTTGATTAGATTATTTCAATGGAATATCTGGGAATATTTGGTGAGTATAAATGTATATTGGGTGTGTATTAGATTAAATGATTTAATTCAAGGAGATTTTTAATTTGATTAGCTAAAAAGGCGGCGTTGGACTTTTTGGGAAGGTGGAGAAAAATTTGTTTAGTGTCGAGATGTTTTTGGTCAATATGAAGCTGAGTAGAATAGGCCATCCAATTGCAGTTATAAGTGCCCATACTGGAGCTAATGACAAAAAATTGGGATTCATAATTGTCGAGATTGGGTAGACTTAGGTCAATAAGAATGGGAGAAAATGGATAAATAGGTTGATTGTTGTAAGCATTTTTAGCTTGGGTTTCGATACGAATTTTGGAGAAATCACTATACATGTCGCCAAGACCAATGATTAGGTCATATTGATTGCGAGCGATATATTTTTGAAAAAAGGATTTAGGGTCGAAATAAATAAGACGGAACTCAAAACCCTCCTGATTTTCAATCTTCCCCCATTCCCCCTTCTTTAACAAGACGGGGGTTAAAAGTTTTTGTAATTCTAAAAGAGTTCGGTGGGAGGTATTGGTACCCCATTGATTAGAAAAGGCGTAAATTAGAATCATAAGACACAATCTCCCCTAACCCCTCTTTAACAAGAGGGGAATAAAACAGGTATTTTAATAGACTATTTTTTTTCAATATTAAAAAGGTCGGATTTGATAACGATGGCGCCGGGAGAGCGAAGGTTGAAGGCGGTTTTGAAAGTGGAGGCGGAAAAAGTAAAGTCGCCCTTGTCGGTGGAGACACGAACATTTTTGGTGGTACCAGCGGTAGAATAATCAACTGAGATAGAAGAAATTGAAGAAACCGGACCGCTTTTGTCGGCAACCTGACGACGAAGTTCATCTTTTGACCAGGCATTACTATCGCACGAACCGATACAATTTTGAATTTGAGAAAGGTGACCAGAATCACCGGTTTTGTCGTAATAAAGAACAGCATTGATAATGTCGGCAAATTCTTCTTGATTTAGCCAAGGATGCGACCGACCATAAGCGTTGTTGCTGCGGGTTTTGTACCAACCTTTGTAATACCAAGGTGAGGCTTTTTCGTAAGAATCGTTAGGCCAACACGATTGGTTGCCACAAGGAGTGTCCCAAAGCTGAGGAGTGGTGTGATTAGCCGAAGAATAGGATAAAGTAGCACCACCCGAAGTAGAGGCGTACATGGTAGAAAAAATTTTGCCGGTTTTGTTGCTTTTGATAACCATACCCCTAGTGTCTTCAACGGCTTGTTTCCATTTGCCCGGAGAATTATAGCGGGTAGAACTATAAACTTGGCAAGCTTCGGTAGTGCAAATGGAACCGGATAAATTGTTGGTGGAATTTAAAGCATAAGTACGAGCAGCGATGGCCTGGGCTTTGAGAGCCTCGTAACCACCATTATCTCCCCAACCGGCAGGCATTTCGGCAATACCGACTAAATAATTATCTTCGAAAGGAAGAGTACCTTTGTCGGTTTTGATAGAGCCATTGGTATCGATTTTTTCGATTTTAATATCGCCGTAATAAGCTTTGAGAATGGTTTCGTAATTTTGGCCGGCTTTAGCCCGACCGTAGGCACCATATTGAGACATACCCTTGCGATGAGGGGCGCCAAAAGAAAAAAGGGCGAAAGCTGGGGAAAATCCGGGATTATAGTCAGCTCTGGAGGCAGGATCGTCAGAAGAAGAAACATCACCGACAGAGGTATTGAACATGGCGGTTTTGGCGGCAATTAAAGACTGTTGTTTAGCGGAAAGTTCGGCTTTGTAGGTTTCAGCCTTTTTAATTTCATTGGCTAAAAAACCAAAACGGGTTTCAAGATTTTTTTTGAGTGAGGCTAAACTCTTCTGTTGAGCTTCTAGTTTAGTTTTGTTTTCGTTTAAGGTGGAAATATCGGTGGTATATTGAGTGATAGTTTCTTTGTCTTTACTAATAATGGCTTGATACCAAGTATATTGCTGAAGAAGAGAACTTCCCTCTTGAGAGGAAAGAAAGATTAAAAGCGGGTTAAATTTTTTACTATTAATATAGTAACGTTTGACTCTCTCACCTAATAATTCTTTTTGGTTGGCAAGCTCAACTTCTTTAAGAGTTAAAGTTTGATTGAGACTGCCAACTTGAGATTCGATCTTGGCAATTTGAGATTTGGCCGAAGAAATTTTTTTGGTAAGATCGGTAGTTTCATTTTTGAGAGGGGCGATGGCGGCTTCTAGGTCAGCAATTTGTTTGGTAACATCGGAAATTTCTTCGTCGATAGTTTTAGAAAAAACTAAACCCACCCCTCCGAAATTTCGGAGACCCTCCCTTGATGAAGGGAAGGCAAAAAACAGGAAGAAGAATAAAATTAAAAATGGAATTTTAAAACGATTGAATTGCACTATTCAAGTGTAACATTTGATATACTTTCTTTATGTTGAAAAGGAAAGTATGGATGTTTGTGGGGGCTTTGATTGGTCTGCTTCAGGCAGGAACAATTAGAGCAATAGCGGCAACTGATTGTGTAGATACGGCTTTGGGTTGTGTCCCTTATACAATTCAAGGGTTTTCGACTTGGTTAATGAATATACTCTTTGGAATAGCTGGAGGAATCTCTTTTTTATTAATGATTTATGGATTTATATTAGTGGGTACCTCTAATGGTGATGATAAAAAACTTCAAGGGGCTAAAGAGACCATAACGTCGGCAATAACTGGATTATTAGTTTCTATTTTTGCATTATTTATTTTTAGACTAATTGCTGTGGATATTTTAAAAATCCCAGGGTTAAATTAATATGGATTTACCAACTTACGAAGGAACAGGTTTTAAATATGCTGATTCTACGGTAGGGGCGATATTTGGTGACGTCTTATCTTATGTTTATGTTTTTGCAGGGTTAATTTTATTATTGATGTTAATTTCTGGTGGAATTGGATTGATGACTTCGGGGGGAAATCCAGACAAAATGAAAGCGGGTTACGGAAGAATTACATCGGCTTTGATCGGGTTTTTAATAGTCTTTATTTCTTATATCGTAGTAAAAATTGTTGAGTCAATTTTAGGTGTGGCGATTCTTTAATTTTATTTACCCAGGCGGCGTTGGCGTTGTTGATACCAAATTATGGCTTTGTCGAATTGTTTGGAATTAAAATCGGGCCAAAGAATGTCAGTAAAATAAAGTTCCGCATAGGATGTTTGCCAGAGTAAAAAATTGGAAAGACGATATTCCCCACCCGGACGAATAACCAAATCAGGATCTGGTTGACCAGTAGTATATAAATATTTAGAAACTAATTCTTCGTTGACTTGGGAGGGTTTGACACCATCTTTGATAATATTTTGAATAGCAGTGATAATTTCGTCGCGGCCACCGTAATTGAGAGCGACGTTGAATTTGAGACGTTCCTGATCGAGAATCATGTCAACAATTTTTTTGATGGCTTGGCGAACCTTGAGAGGAAAGGCTTGAAAATTGCCTAAAACAAAAAATTTGATGCCGGATTTTTGATACTCGAGACGTTTTTCTTTGACAATTTTGAGTAACAAATTAAAAATACCTTTAACTTCGTTAGCAGAGCGTTTACGCCAATTTTCAGTAGATAAAGCATAGACAGTAAGATGAGTAATACCAATTTCTTTGCAGTGGTCAATAATTTTTTCGAGATTTTCGGCACCAGCTTGGTGTCCATCACTAGGATTTAGTCCCCGAGCAGCAGCCCAACGACGATTACCGTCCATAATAATGGCGACATGTTTGGGTAAGTTGTTAGGATCAATTTTTGAAGTCATAAGTAATTAGACGGATATTTTTGGTAAAACATTCGTATTTGGGGATTATATCAATTTTGGGGTTTTTGTTATAGTAAATATATGCGGGACTGGAAAACAATGATTCTTTTGGGGCTAATTTGTTTGTTTTTTGGATTTTTTAGAATTAATGAGAGATATACCTTTGAGTGGGACCAAGAAGACGATGCAGTAAAGGTGATGAACATGATTGAACAAAGGAGACCAATACTGATTGGACCGAGAGTGGCAAATGCAAATGGATTTTTTGTTGGACCTTACCATTATTATTTTTTGTCGCCATTTTATATGGCAACTAAAGGTGATCCAATAGCCGGAGCGATAGCGGTGATAGTAGTATCAATAATTACGAGTATTACCGGATATTGGATAACAGAAAAATTGTATGGTAAAAAAGCGGGATTAATTGCCGGAATAATTTGGACGACAACAACAAATATTGTTTCGTGGAATGTGATGTATACAACTTTTTTTGGAATAATAGGATATTTTTTGTGTTTGAAAGTGATGGATTCGAAACCAAAATTTTTCCCTTGGTTGATGTTGATTTATGGACTGGCAACAACTAGTCATTTGGTACCAATATCGATGGGTTTGTCGGTAATAGCAGCCTGGTTTTTGACAGACAAAAAACCAAAAATGAGACAATTGTTTTTGGGAATTGGTTTGTTTGTTTTGCCATTTTTACCAATAATTATTTTTGATTTAAGGCATAATTTTTTGAATTTTAGAAAAATAGGCGAGTTTTTATTTTTGAATAAAAATAACGAAGAAATAAACCCATGGTGGTTATTTTTGAGAAGTTTTTGGCGAGGATTAAATTTGAATATTTTTTCTTGGGATATTTATTCTCAAAAAGTTTTAATATTCTTTAGTAATTTATTGGTTTTGATAATAATTGGGTGGGAGGTATGTCAACTTAAAATTAAACAAAAAATATTAACAGGAGTGTGGATGATAACACCTTTGTTAGTTTTAGGGTTTTATAGAGGCAATATACCGGAGTATTATTACGGTTTGGCTTTGAGTATTTTACCGATATTTTTGGGGAAATTTATTAGTAAATTGAAGATGGTGGTGATAATTTTAATATTATTGATTTTGGTCGGAGTGAAATTTTTTAAAATCGAACAGAATAGACCGTTTGTGAGTTTGAGTGATAAGAGAAAAATAGTGGAATATATGGTTAATCAAAAAAATGACGAGGTTTTTAATATTTCTTATGATTTAGGATCGGGAATGGACACGGGATATAACTATTTGTTTAGATTTTATGAAAAAAAACCAGAAAATTCCGAAAAAGGACATTTGTATACAGTTGTTTTGACAAAAGAGGTGGATGAGAATGAAATATTGGTGAAGTCGAATAATATCGGGGTAGTAAGAAGATAAAAAAAATCCCGCCAAATGCGGGATTTAAAATTTCTTAAGATTCATTTAGAGCAAACTGTTAGTACCAGAAAGCCACTCTTGGTCTTGCGACTTTTGAATGGTTGAGATGGTTCAGTCTTATGGACTGAACAAAACCTCAAAGGAGGTGATCCATCCGCACCTTCCAGTACGGATACCTTGTTACGA
>CAZLCB010000006.1:21803-31652 GCA_964558195.1 uncultured Gammaproteobacteria bacterium | reverse complement strand
GCGTTATGTGGATAGTCTGAATTGATTTCACTTGGCATAGATTTATTATATACTGGATTATATGACAAAAAAATTATATAGAAATGAAGATGAAGCGATATTTGCAGGTGTGTGTAGTGGACTGGCAGATTATTTTGATTTGGATGTAACTTTAGTGAGAGTAATTTTTGTACTTTTGGTAATTGGTGGTGGGAGTGGAATATTGATTTATATAATTTTATGGATAGTAACGCCATTAAAAAAAGGTGGGGCTATAATTGGAACAAGTGATGATGTAAAAGAAATAGTTAATGATTTAGGTAAAAAAACTAAAAATATGGCAAAAGAAATCAAAAAAGATATTAAAACAAGTCCGAGAAAATCCGGTGCTATGTTAGGAATAATATTAATGGTTTTGGGAGTAATGATACTTTTAGAAAAAATAATACCGGCGGTGATTAGATGGGATTATGTTTGGCCAGGAATATTAATTTTTGTGGGTGGCTACTTAGTTTTTAGAGACTAATTATTCGCGACAACAGTCAAGAATTTTACCTATCGTTTGACTAATTGATCCTAAGAAGTCTTTTTTAGGGATGGGTTTTTCGTCAAACTTGGTTTTTTGGGGGTTGGATTTAACCATACCTAGATTTAAACCCCAAAAAAGATTATAAAGATCAAAAGATTTTTTGAAATAATCATTAGCCTCTTTAATATCACCTTTGGTAAGACTTTTAGTGCCAACTTCCATGAGACGCATGGAGGCAGATAAAAGATGTTTGCTGGTACACCAAACTTCACCTTGACCTTCTTTGACGATTTTCTTCATTAATTCCTTACGCATTTCCCGAGCAGTATTAAGAACTTCAATATATTTAGTGTCCCCTAGTTTTTGGGAGGTAAAAAACATATGTTCCTCAATACCGATAAGATTCATGATAGCAACCGATAAATCTTCACCAGAAGAAAGATCCATTTGGTGACCTTTTTCGATGCTTTTGGCTTTGTTAATAAATTTTTGAATATCTTGGTTGTTCATAAAACCCTCTGCCCTTCGGGCACCTCCCTTAAAAAGGGCGGCTAATAAATTTTATAATTTAAAAATAAATTTAAACAAGACTGTAAGAATAGTGAGAATACCAACTGGGAAAACAACTTTTTGGTAAGGGAAAAGAATCTTACCACCATTGAGCTTACGAGAGTAACGATCAACAAAAATACCCAAAAACCAAATAAATAAACCTAAAGTTTGGCCAAAAATAATTTTGTCTAAACCAAGAAGAGTGTTGGCAGACGAGCCGGTTTGTTGAGTAAAAATAAAATAACCAAGAGTTAGACCATACATTAAGAAAGATAAAATGACCGGGTTACCAAGGAAACGATTTTTGATTTTGGTAGCTAACCAAAAAGAAATGGCAACATTAAGACCGGAAATCCAAAGAGAAACTAAAAAATCATCAATGCCAAGTCGGTCGGCTAAAAACATTCCCCCACCAACAGTGACAATACAAACTGGACATTGAGCAAAAGCAGGAGTAGCTGATAGTAAATAGCTAGTAGCTAGTAGTAAGACAAAAAATAGATTCATCATCTTTTTATTTTAGCAGATGATCTTTGACAGACGGGGCAAAGGAAAGTACCACGGCCACCGATTTTGATTCGTTTAATTGGTGTTTGACAATTTAAACAAGGTTGGCCATCACGTTGGTACACTCGAAAATAGTATTGATGCTGACCAACAGAACCATCGGGGTGAATATATTTGTTGTCTTTGGCGGTAGAACCACCATGAAAAAGGGATTCTTTCATAAGATCAACTAAGTTTTGACGAAGAATTTTGGCTTGTTTTTTGGTTAATTTATTTGATGGAGTTTGAGGATGAATGCAGCTTAAAAATAAGGCATCGTTGTCGTAAATATTACCAATACCGGCGAATTTTGACTGATCGAGTAAGACTAATTTGACGGCTCGGCCGGTTTTTTGGAGTTGATGGTAAAAATAATCATCGGTAAAATCGGGACTTAAAGCATCAACGCCAACATCTTTTTGAGCTTCGGCAAGCTCAGCTTGATTAAGAACTTTTACCCAACCAAATTTGCGCTGATCATTGAAAAATAATTTGGTGTTATCGGAAAAAGTAAAAATAACCCGAGTGGATTTGTTGGGTAGGCTAGTTTTGTCTTCTTTGGGCGTTGGGTGACCAAAAACAGAATCACCAATAATGACTTGTCCGGTCATTTTGAGATGGAAAAGTAAGGTGAGATGATTTTGAAGATGGATAGAAAGCTGTTTGCCTAAACGAGAAGTAGAGATGATGATTTGATTTTGAGCCAGTTTAGGATCGCCAACAAAAGATTTGGGGTTAAGAATTTCAATATTGGAAATGGTTTTACCTAAAATATGTTGATCTAAAAAAAGACGGACAATTTCAACTTCGGGAAGTTCAGGCATAAAGTAGCGAAGTAGTTAATTAGTAATTAGCTATTTAGTATAACTCTAGACCAGATCGTCGAGGTCGATGACGGAAATACTTTTGTTTTTGGCTAAATGATCAACAGCAACAGTCATATCGGCCAAACTATCTTTGATTTCAGAAAAAGAATTAAGATAAGACTGAGTAGAACTGACATAACCCATAATTAAGACAATATCGGAAATTTGTTTATACCCTGAGTAAACGGCAATAATAGAATAACCTAAGATAAGACAATAGAAAAAAACAGCACTATTTTGAAGAATAAACCATTCGATGAAGTTCCAATTGGATAAACGGCGAAAATGACGGGTAAATGTTTTTTGCTCTAATTCGGTATCATTGGATTCCTGAAGTTTGGCGTAATAACCTTCAACTTTACTATTATGAGTATCTTTAAGATTGATATACTTTTGGGTAGTATAGTAGTCGATGATCATGTAGACACTTATATAGACAATCTCCAAAACAAAAATCCTAATATCAACAAACCAAAAAATAATAGGGATGGCAATTAAAGAAACAATACTGTCGATACCAGGCTGACGAAAAAGCATAAGGGTTAAAGAACTAGCGTCGGCAAAATTTCTGATGGCTTGAATACTTTGGTGGCGTTCTTCTTTGGTCTCGGCATGAAGATCCTGAGTAAAAAAATTGTGAACATCAAAACTGATACTGCTAATACATTCATCAAGTTTGTAAAGTGAGCGAAGGCGAAGGAAATTGTCAACTAAACGAACTAAGAGAATAATTAAAACTAAAAAAAATATAGAACTAAAATTAATTTTATCTTCAATGTTTTCAACAGTCAGAGAATAAAGATAGATACTTAAGAGAGGTAAAAGAGATGATATAAAGCGAACAAAAAACCAAAATAAGAACCTAGGTTTATCTTGAATAATTCTAAAAATTAAAAGTAGAGTTAGTTTGGTTTTTTTAAGCATGACGGTTAATAAATTATTAAGTTAAATGATGAAAAAGTAAAGCCAAGAGTGGTGATAAAATGATTTATGATGGAAAATAAACAAGTTTTAGATACATTAATTATTGGTTCTGGGCCGGCCGGTTTAACAGCAGCGATTTATAATGCCAGAGCAGAGTTAAAAACAATGGTAATTGCGGGTAATCAACCAGGCGGACAATTAACAATTACAACTTTGGTAGATAATTGGCCAGGATTCCCAACCGGCACAGGTGGAGTGAAATTAATGATGGATATGCAGGAACAAGTAAAAAATTTAGGAGTAACTATTTTGAGTGGAGTGGTTAAGTCTGTCAGCTTATCAGCTAGTCAGCCTTTCAGATTATTTAAGGTTCAATTGGAAAGTGGAGAAATTTTGGAAAGTAAGTCAGTAATTGTGGCGACGGGAGCGGCGGTTAAATGGTTAAATTTACCAAAAGAAAAAGAGTTGATTGGTCATGGAATTAGTGGTTGTGCCACTTGTGATGGGATGTTTTTTAGAGGAAAAACAGTGGCAGTAGTGGGGGGTGGAGATACGGCTTGCGAAGAAGCAGCTTTTTTGGGAAAGATTTGTGAAAAAGTTTATTTGATTCATAGAAGAGATGAGTTTAGAGCTTCGATGACGGAACAAAAGAAAGTTTTAAATAATCCAAAAGTAGAAATTTGGTGGAATTCAGAAGTTAAAGAGATTGTAGGTGAAGAAAAAGTGGAAGCAGTAAAAGTGATTAATAATCAAACTAATGAAGAAAAAGAATTGAAACTTGATGGATTGTTTGTGGCAATTGGCAGTAGTCCGGCAACAAAATTTTTGGAAGGATTTGTAAACTTAAGTGAAACCGGACAAGTGGTGGTAGGTAAAAATAGCGAACATGTAACTATGACTAGTGTGGAAGGAATATTTGCGGCTGGAGATTGCGTTAATATTAAACACAAACAAGCAATTGTGGCGGCTGGTGAAGGTTGTCGAGCAGCACTGGATGCGGAACACTGGTTGAGTAGTAATTAGCTAATAGCTGTTAGTAAGTAGTTATTAGTAAAAACAAAACTAAAAAAATGGAAACTAATTTTTTGATTTTGGAGATGAATTTGGCGGTGGAAAATTCGGTGGCGCGGGAGATACAGTCGGAAGATTTTATTTTGAGTTTTTGAAATTGTTGAATAGCAATAGCACAAGATTCGGGAGTTAATTGGTCAAAAAAGACACCAGTTTTGTTTTCAACAACAGTTTCAGTAACACCACCACTACGATAAGCGATAACCGGACAGCCATAAGCCATAGATTCAACTGGAACGATACCAAAATCTTCTTGATCAGCAGAAAAAATAAAAGCATTAGCATTTTGATAAAGTTGGGCTTTTTCTTCTTGGGTAACTTCACCAATAAATTCAATCGTGGAACCCGACATCTTTTTTAAATCTTCTAGAGTGTTAGCAAAGTCGCGACCAAAAATTTTTAGTTTAAGATTTAGTTGATTACAAGCTTGAATAGCAATATCGAAACGTTTAGCGCGGGCTAATCTACCTCCGGCAAGATAGTATTTGGTATCTGGTATTAAGTATTTAGTATTTTTAACTTCAGGAACATTTACAGGGGGGTTAATAATTATAGAATCGCGACGATAGAATTTTTGAATACGAGCGGCGGTAGTTTGGGAGTTAGCGATATATTGGTCGACGTTTTGGGAATAACGAAAATCATGGAACCGTAAAAAGTGATTAATAATATCGACTAAAAATTTGATAACTTTGTTTTGAGTAAATTTGCGAGCAGTAGGTAAACCATAAAGATAGCGTGGTGGAGTGTGACAATAACAAATTAGTTTGGCGGATTTTTTGTTTAAAGAATTGGGAAAATAAGCACCAGTGGCTGAAGTAATAATAATGTCGTATTGGGAAAAATCAAAAGATCTGAAAGCTAAAGGTGAAAGAAGACGGAGAGGAGAAATAATTTTGTGAGCAAAAGGAATGTATTGAAAAAAACTTTGATGAACCCTACCTTGCCATTTTTGTTGAAGACGATTTTGATGAGGACCCAAATATTCCGGTTTGTAAATAGAAGTATAGATTGGAGCGTCAGGAAAAATATCAGAAAGAGTTTCGAGAACAGCTTCAGCACCACCAAATTCTTTGATGTAATCCTGAACGAGAACCACCTTGGGGGTGGAGTTTTTAATTTTTAATTTTAGATTTTTAATCAATTTTAAATTTTTAAATTTTAAAAGAGAGATGATTGTTTGGGTTTAGTGTCTTGATCGAGACGAGAAATAAGAGATTTAAAATTGTAATTTTTAAACATATTTTTGAGACTACAAATAATTTCGGGACGCCACTTGGCTTGAGAAAGATCAATATTTAAAGGAATATTGTCAATAATAGTAGCGAGTTTTTGAGACAAATAGGCATTTTCTTTTTCTCTGATTAATTTTTCTTTGACACTGGGTTTGATTTCATCTAAATGAGAATAAATATTATCAAGATTTTGGAATTGAGAGAGAAGATCAGTGGCAGCTTTGGGGCCAATACCAGCCACACCGGGATAGCAATCTGACATGTCCCCCATTAAAGCTTTGAGATCGATAACTTGTTTGGGTTTAACATTTAGTTTTTCATAAACATCTTGGGGATGAAAAAGTTTGGTTTCAGAAAGACCGCGAAGCGGCATAAGAAGATGAACTTTTTGGGTAACTAATTGCATCAAATCCTTGTCGCCAGTAATGATAATAACTTCATCAATAAATTTTTTTTTGGCAATTTTTTTGGCGACAGTACCAATAAGATCATCAGCTTCGTAACCACCCATAGCAAAGGTATGGATTTTTGATTGGGTGAGAGTTTCAGCTAAAAGTGGAAGTTGGGAAATTAGGTCACGGTCGGGGGTTTTGCGTTTGGCACGGTAACCAACAAATTCGGATTGACGAAAAGTAGGACCTGGGGAATCAAGACAAACAATGAGATATTTAGGCTTAATTTGAGAAATGGCTGACAAAAGCATGGAATAAAAACCATAAAGAGCGTTGACAGGTTGACCATTAACATCAAGCGGAGGGATGGAGTGATAGGCTCGGTGAATGACAGCATGGCCGTCGACAATGAGTAATTTAGACATATGCTAGTTTATCAGTTATTCAGCCTGTCAGATTGTCAGCTTAATACAGCTTAAATACAAAACATAAAAATAATTTCAAATTGATGGTGTAACTGATAGAATTTAGTGATGGGACAACATCCAATTCCTCAACAAATATCATCCTACGAATTTAAATTAGTGGGAGAGATGACGTTGAAACAGTTTTTAAAGGCGGCGGCGGGAATTATTCTAGCGGTTTTGATTAATGCAACTAAAATCGTAGTTTTGATTAAATGGCCATTAATGTTGGTTTCGGCTGGAGCGGGATTATTGTTGGCTTTTGTACCTTTTGAAGATAGACCACTGGAAACTTGGGTAAAAGCATTTCTTAAATCGATTTACTCACCGACTATTTATACTTACAAAAAAAGAAATGATGATAATTGGTTGGATTTGGATTTGACAAAAATCAATAAGGAAAATGCTGATGAAGCGGAAAAACCGGTTAAAAATGAAAATTTATTTGTAGTAGGAGAAGAGTTAAGAGATGGTTCAAAGTCATATTTATTGAAGGAAAGACATAAATTTAATAGTGATGTGGCTTTGGCAAGGAAGCAATTAAATGAAGATATATTAAGGGAAGAAGAGGAAGAACTTGAAAAGAAAAGCAGATTAATTGATAAAGGGGAAATATCCCCAGGAATGGTAGTTGGGGCTGTGGGTGATAAAAAAGATGGAAATATAAACATGAGGCTGACCAGTGCTGAAGTAATGGATGATTGGAGAGATAAGAAGGTGGATTTAAACCTGAAAAGAGAAAAACTGGAAGCAACCGGTAAGGCAGTTTTTGGAACAATACCAATGCCGGACAGACCGGACATAGCCAATGTGATTGTAGGAATGGCAACCAGTTCTGAGGGTAAAATTGTTGATGGAGTAATTGTGGAAATACAGGATGAACATGGAATACCAACTAGGGTGATTAAGACAAATTCTTTGGGTCAGTTTAAAATATCGACTCCATTAGCTAATGGGAGATATTTAATAATTGCCGAAAAAGACGGTTATATTTTTGATAGAGTTAATGTTGATTTAACTGGTAAAATTATTGATCCAGTTAGGATAATTGCTCATAATTAGTCTATTATTAAAATATGACAACTGATCCGCTTAAAATTGCAATAAAAGGAACAACTCAGGACCATTTGCCAATTGAGGATATTATTGATGGGGTGGTGATTTTGAAAGACGGTTCAGCGGCCATAATAATGCAGGTATCTTCGGTAAATTTTGATTTATTATCAGAAAAAGAACAATCAGCATTGGTTTCGGCTTATGGAGGAATTTTAAACTCTCTTAATTTTCCGGTTCAAATTGTAATTAAATCTAGTACTAAAGATGTTGGGTCGTATTTGAAAAATTTAACAGAGGCAGAAAATAGACAAGTTAATAAATTACTTAAGGAAAGAATTAAAAGTTATAGAAAATTTATTGAAGATACGGTAAAAAAGAACGATGTCTTATCGAAATCTTTTTATGTAGTGGTTAAGTTTTCTTCTTTGGAATTAGGTATTAAAAATGCCGGGAAACAGACAATGGTGGGGTTGTTTAAAAAAACAGGAGAAGTTGGTTTACCATATTCAAAGGATTATATTTTAGAAAAAGCTAAAGCTAATTTGGAGCCAAAAAGGGATCATTTAATTAGATTGTTTTCCCGTTTGGGTTTGGAGATTAAACCATTAACAAATAAAGAATCGATTGAGTTATTTTATAAAATATACAATGAAGAGGTAGTGATTAATCAAAAATTACAAACAACTAATTATCAAAACCCAATAGTAACAACTAAATGAAATTTAATTTATTAGATAAATTGCCAATCAAGAAAAAAGACCCGGGTCAAGTAACTCCGGTGTCGACTGATGATAATAAAACAGGGATTCCTGAAAGTAAAAATAATTTTACTGATGGTTTGGTTTCGACTAAGGATATTATTGCTCCAGCTTCATTAGAGGTGGATTTTAATAACTTAAGGATTGGAGAAAAATATTATAGAACATTGTTTGTGGCTTCTTATCCCCGATTTGTAGGAATAAACTGGTTATCATCATTAATTAATTTTGATGCAACACTAAGTATTTCGATGTATGTTTATCCAACAGATGGTAAAGCAATTTTGGATGATTTGAGAAGAAAAATTACAGAAATGGAGGCAGAAATTAGCACTGATATTCAGCGAGGTAGATTAGTTAATCCAGCAACACAGGCAAAACTAGAAGATGCATTGAACTTACAAGCAGATTTGGTTAAAGGTGAGGAAAGATTCTTTCAGTTTGGTTTATATATTACAATTGCGGCCGATTCAGTTCAGGAATTAGATAAAATAAATAAAAATATTGAGGCATCGATGGGATCATTATTGTTGGTAACGAAAAGAGTGACTTTACAAATGGAGGAAGGCTTTATTACTGGACTTCCATTGAACAGTGACCGATTGAATATAAACAGGAATATGGATACAACTTCGTTGGCAACCACCTTCCCTTTTGTGTCTTCTGATTTGTCTGATGATAAAGGGATTATGTATGGGATTAATATGCATAATGGTTCATTGGTGATTTTTGATCGATTTTCGATGCCAAACTACAATTCGGTGGTGTTTGCCACAGCGGGTGCAGGTAAATCTTATATGATTAAATTGGAAGTATTAAGGTCGCTGATGATGGGAACCGAAATAATTGTTATTGATCCGGAAAACGAATACCGGGATTTAGCAACGGCAGTGGGTGGTCAGTATATTGCTTTTGGTTACGGGGAAGAGTCAAAAATAAACCCATTTGATTTATCCTTGGCGGAAGAAGAGGGTGAAAATGCTTTAAATAGTAAAATTTTGTCGGTTCATAGGCTAATGAAGATTATGTTGGGAAGTTTAGACCCAATGGAAGAATCAATTTTGGATAGAGCTATGATGGATGCTTATAAAGCTAAAGGAATTACACCTGATCCGACAACGCAAGATAGAGAACCGCCTTTAATTGAAGATGTTTATAAAGCCCTAATTGGAATGGAAGATCAAAAAGCTCAAATGATTGCCGCCAGAATGGAAAAATATATTAAGGGTTCATTTGCGGGGATTTTTAATCAAAAAACAACAGTTAATTTGACAAATCAGTTTGTGGTTTTTGGAATAAAAAATCTGGAAGACACTTTGAGACCAGTGGCAATGAATATTATTTTGGATTATATATGGACGGTGGTTAAAAAAAGCTTAAAGAAAAGATTGTTAGTGGTGGATGAGGCATGGTATTTGATGCAATATGAAGATTCGGCGTCGTTTTTGAGAGGAATTGTAAAACGAGGGAGAAAATA
>CAZLCB010000006.1:0-21703 GCA_964558195.1 uncultured Gammaproteobacteria bacterium | reverse complement strand
AATATGAAGATTCGGCGTCGTTTTTGAGAGGAATTGTAAAACGAGGGAGAAAATACTATTTGGGAGTGACAACGATCACTCAAGATGTGGATGATTTTTTGAAAACAGCTTATGGAAAAGAAATCGTAACCAACAGTTCGATTCAAATTTTACTAAAACAACATCCGGCAGCAATTGATCAGGTGGGTGAGGTTTTTTACCTAAGTGAAGGAGAAAAACAATTACTGTTAACTGCCGATAAGGGTCAGGGAATATTTTTTGCTGGCCAAAACCATGTGGCAATTGAAGTGATTGCTTCAAACGAAGAACATCAATTAATAACCTCGAATCCAGAGGAAGTTTTGAGAAAAAAGAAAAGTTTAGAAGAACAAGCTAAGATAGTTGATTTGAAGAGAATAGAAAAAAACGTGGTAGAAACTCCATTACCAGCCAAATCTCAACCAAAGACTGATCAGCCTCTGACTGAAGTTCCAACTCCGACTCCAGTTTCTCAACCAAAGACTGAAGTTCAAACTCCAACCGAGACCCCAATTCCTCCACCAAAGTCTGATCAGTCTTTGGTGGAAACTCCAAAAAAAGATATTTTAAAGGAAATTGAAGAAAATAAAACAAGTCAAGATGTGTTGGTGTCAACCGAAGATGTGCTTCAAAGGAAAATTAGAGAATTAGAAGAATCTGAAAATAAGATTCAACAAAAATTTGAAGGACAAATTAAAATTGAACCACAAAAACAAGAACAACCAGCACGATTTGTACCACCAAGACCGGAAGTGGTGAATTTAGAAAAAAAACAAAATCCAGTTTTTATTAAAAATGAAGAAGTGAAAGTACCTCAACCACCACAGTTAGCGAAAAAACCACAGCCGATTTTTGATTCTCCAAAGAAAGAAGACAAACCAGAAGAAAAGAAAAAAATGGATTATGATGATTTGTTTGGTAACGGAATTGTCTAATTTTGAAGCAATCTGTTGATATAATGGTTTTATGGCAGATGTGGTAATTAATCCAGTTTTAGATAAAACAAGACAACAAAGGGATAATTTGATTTCGAAGATAGATGAATATTGTGAAAGAAAAAAAGAAGAACTAGATGGTGGTGATGATTTTGTAGATAAACTAAAAAAAAAGATAGAAAAACTGGTAATTGATGATGAAGTTTTGGGGATAAAAGATGAAATGGTGGAGATAGGAGATATTTTGAAGAATAGTTCAGGAGTAAGAGACGAGTTGGCAGTAGAAATTGAGTCAAAAAAAATAAGTTTAGAAGTAGACAAAAAGTTAATATTAGAAAATATCGATGGAGTTAGGGAAGTAAGAAAAGAAGATTTTGCACAGAAATTAATTGAAGAAAGTGAAAAAATAAATGTTGATTTGGGAGATGAAAAAAAAATACAAGTTGGAGAATTAGCAAAAGATATTAGCCAAGTTTATTCAGGGACAGAAGATCAAAAAAGAGAAGTAGTTGAAGTCCATAAAGATATATCTACAGGCCAATTAGTGAATTCAATTAACGAAGCACAGGTGGTAGCTGGATTATTAGCAAAGACACCAAAAGAATTAAACAAACTCAGAGATAAATATAAACAAATAAGAAGTATAGTGAATTTGCCTTTTGATAAATTTCCAAGATTGGCGACTTTTGATAGAGTTATAAACTCTTTAGATGGAAGAATGGGTAATATTTTTAGTTTGGTTCAAGGTGGTGGCTGGACTCAACGAGTAGACAAATTAACAGGAGGTTGGTTAAACAAGACGATTGTTGAAACATCTGGAAAATTTATATCAAAAATTGGAAATCAGGCGACAGGTGAATTTTTGAAAAATTCAGTAGGAATATTAGCTAAAGAAGGTTTTAATAATGGACTTAAAACAATTTTAGGTGGTGTACTTAAAGGAGGAGTTCAGACTGCAGCTGGAGCAACAGCAACTGGAGTGGCAGCTGGAGCAGCTTCAGGACCAGTAGGCTGGGCTGTTTTGGCTGGAACAATGTTGTTGAAGGGAATTAAAAAAGGTTTAGAAAAATTAGGGATAGATTTTAATAAGGTTAAGGATAGTTTGTCGATAACCGGCAATAAAGTGATAGATTTTTTGATTGGAACAGTAGGATTTTTGGTGGCATTACCAACAATGATAGGAGGACTAGGGATAGCGGTTGCAGCACCAGTGATTATTGCTGTTTTTGTGGGTCTTTTTGGTTATCAAATGATGCAAAATAATTTAATTTCAAGTATCGTACCACCAGTGGAACAACCATTAATGAGTGAAGATGAAACAGCGACTGGAAGCGGTGGGGTAAGTGGAGGCAGTTGTGCTGGAGGAGTATTAAATATTAGTAATATTTATGAACCAATAGATGTTTCTAAAATTAAAACAAAATTATCTAAATCAGAATATAAGTATAAAAATAATGGTGATATTGATTTTAGTTGTATTAATGGTTTATTGCCCCAAAAAGGAACAAAGCAAAGGTCAGATATAATAAAGGCGGCTTATGCTTTATTGGGAGTACCTTATTTTATGACTGGAGGCCATGGGACAATCGCTAATGGGGTGAGTTCAAAATGGGGTAACAAAATAACAGCAACATGTAGTTATGGAAATTGTGGAAGAAAATATTTAGGTCTAGATTGTTCTGGGTTTGTTAGATGGGTATATAAATATGTAACAGGAGAAGTAGTCGGTAATAGGGCTAAAGATATTTACTCAAAATCACAAAAAATAAATAAATCTGAACTTCTGCCTGGAGATATCGGGTTTATTTCAGGTGATCATATTGGAATTTTTTTGGGGAAAGGTATTAATGGAAAATATTATTTTATTCATTCAGCAGGAAGAAGTTCTGGGGTTGGACCACAAGGATTAGGTGGGGTGTATATTTCTGCTTATAATTTTAAGGCATTTGGAAGAATAAAAGTTAGTTTGAATTAGAAAATTTAACAAGCTGATCTTTTTAATATAAAATAGTTTTATGGAGTTAATTAAGAAATATTGGTTTGTTTTGTTTTTATTGGTTTTAGCAATAATTTTAATATTAATTAAAATTAAATATTCTGAAAATAATATATCTGATGAATTAAAAAGTAACAACACAATTATCAATCAAGGTGTTGATTTGACAGGAACCGATAAAAACACTAATGAAACAATAGAAAATATTGATAAGACAGAAGAGGTTACAGTGACACCGGTAGTGACTGAAAAAACAGAAAAAATAAGTAAGGCGACAGAATATGGAGATGAATATTATTTTGAAGGTGACTTAAGTGATAATATGTCTGATTATAGGAGTGGTGATACATTAGAAGTTCTTTTACCTTATAAAGGTGAATATTTTAGAATAGAAAAATATTTAAAACCAGGATATTTAGAAGTGATTGTGAAAGACGATGATAATTTATCTAAAGCCAGACAAGAAGTAGATAATTGGCTAAAAAACAACAACACTGATTCTGAAGAAACACAATTGATTTATGTTTTTGAAAATTAATCTTGAAGTCTAACTGGCATAATTATGTGAGTAAAAGATGGGTCGGATTGATCATGAAAAAATACAGGAGTAAGACTTTCGTTAAGTTCGATTAAAATTTCTTGGCTTTTACAGACAGTTAAAAAGTCGGTTAAAAATTTGTAATTGAAAGCAACATCGAGATTTTCACCTTCGGTTTTGACTTCGAGTTGAGTTTGGTTTTGACCAATCTGGGGAGCATTAGCACTAAGTTCTAGTTTATTGGATTTAATACTAACCCGAACAACATTGGCGGATTCACGGGCAAAAACAGAAGCAATTTTGACTGATTGAAGAAATTCATCGCGGTTAACAAAAATTTTGGTAGTGTAACTTTCAGGAATTAATTTTTGATAATCAGGAAAATCACCATCAATAAGACGGGAGATTAATTCAACATCGTCCATTAGAAAGACGACTTGATGTTCGTCGAGGGTTAGTCCAATTTTTATCTTTTGATTGTTTTTAGAGAGTTTAGTGACCTCTATAAGGCTTTTGGCGGGAATAATAAAGTTGATAGTTTGATCGGTTTTTAAATTAAGTGGAGTAGTTAATTTAATTTCCTTAAAAGAAAGTCGAAAACCATCAGTAGAAACAAAACGAATAAAATCTTGATTAAAAGAACAAAGAATACCAGTTAAAATCGGACGAGTGTCATCAATGGCGGCGGAAAAAGAAATTTGAGAAATGGCTTGAGTTAATAAAGCAACATCGATTTCAAATTCAGTGTCAGGATTAATTTGAGGAAATTCAGGAAAATCAGTTGGAGGAAGGGTGGTGAAAGTAGATTGATTTTTTTCTGAAGAAAGAGTAATTAAATTATTTTTTAATTCTAGGTCAAGTTTTCCTGATGGAAGATAAGAAACAAATTCAGTAATTTCTTTTGAGGGAATAGTAATACTTCCCTCTTGGTCAATTTTGGCACCAATCCAATAATTAATACTTAGTTCTAAATTAGTAGCGGATAATTTGAGACGGCCTTGATCGGTAGAAAATAAAATATTACTTAAGACGGGTAATTGATTTTTAGAAGAAACAAAACGGGAAACATTACTCAAGGCAAGGTTAAGGTTCTCCTGAAGAAGAGAAAGATTCATTGGCTTTATTATAGATATAAATTAATAAAAAAAATAGTAGTGGTAGTTATTAGTATGGTAGATAAGTGGAAGGGAAAGTTGAAAGTATTGAAAAAACGGCAAAAAATATTAGTTTTGTTTTGTTTAAAAGATAAAATTATTGGTAAATTGGTAGTAATCATAATTGTTTATCTTATAAGATTAAGTTTGGTTTGGGTAAGTTTCGGGGGAAAAATAGAAAAATAATTGTGGAAAAGTTAGTGGATAAGTAGTATTTAAATGTGGATAAGTTTTTAAACATTAAAAAGATGCTTTTATTTGGTTGATAAGTTTGGTGATTTGTGGATTAGTGGAAAAGTCATGGTGGACTTTGTCACGAGCGTGCATAATACTAGTATGGTCGCGGCCACCAAGAAAACGACCAACCTCCTCGAGTGGTAGATTAGCTTCGTTTAAAAGTAAATAGGCGGTAATATGACGGGCTTGAACTAATTCTTTTTTGCGGCTTTTGCCACACAAATCCCCAGTTTTAATATTAAAATATTTAGCACAAACCGAAATAACATGTTTGGGATTGATTTTGGAATTACTAATAAAACCAGTAGTTTGAGGAGTGGAAGGGTCAAAAAAATGTTGAGCAAAATCAAGATTAATTTCCCCTACCCCACTAGCAATAGACTGAATGGTTAATTGTTGAATTTTGCCATCAATTTCACGAATATTTGATTCGATATTGTTGGCTAAAAATGAGGCGGCGTCAGGAGTGATTTTGATCCCCTTCTCTTCGATTTTTTGGTTGATAATAGCAACTCGCATTTCATAATCAGGAAGCTGAATATCAACAGTTAAACCACCTAAAAATCGGGAAACTAAACGATCTTCTAGGTGATCGATTTCACTAGGTTTACGATCGGAAGTAAGAATAACTTGTTTACCATTCATATGGAGGGAATTAAAAGTGTGGAAAAACTCTTCTTGGATATATTCTTTACCAGCAATAAATTGAATATCATCAACTAAGATACAATCGAGGTTGCGGTACTTATCTTTGAATTGGTTCATGGTTTTACTTTTGAGAGCAGCAATAAGTTCGTTACCGAAAGTTTCTGCAGGAAAGTATTTGATTTTAAAATTAGGATTATTTTTGAGAATTTCGTGACCAATAGCCTGCATAAGATGGGTTTTGCCAACCCCTACCCCACCCCAGATAAAAAATGGGTTGTAAGAGAGACCAGGATTTTTGACAATACCTTGAGCGGCAGCATAGGCAAAATTATTACTATTACCGACAATTAGGTTTTCGAAAGTATATTTAGGGTGAAGACTATTTTGAAAAGTATTTTTTTGTAGAGTGTATTCAAAAAGTGGGGCGGCTGGGGTTTGAGTGGTAGTTTCGAGGGTGGGTTCTTTAACAATAAAAACAAGGGTGTTATCGGCTTTAGTTTGATTGTCGAGAGCAGTTTTGATGAAATGGTAATGGCGTTTTTTATTAAAATCAACTAAATAGGAGTTGGGGCAAGCTAAAACTGCTTGATTGTTTTCAAGGTTAATAAGTTCAACTTTACTAATGTAGGTTTGGTAGACAGCCGGAGATAAAATGATTTTGATTTCTTCTTGAGTGTTTTTCCAAATTCTAATTAAATCCATGATTAGTTAGATAGCAATTTAGCTAATAGTTAAGTGGTAAAACAATAAAATAAAGTAAAGCAACACGTTTCGGGGAGGAAAGAGGTTATCCACATAATAATAAATGAGTTTTCCACAAAATGAAAGAACCAGTTTAAGACAAACCACCTACTCTCCCCCTCCCTTGACAAGGAGGGGGAATATTTTAATTTAAATAGATTATTAAATTAAATTTTTATGGTAGAATTAGCGATATGGCAACTAAAGGAACTTATCAACCAAAAACCAAAAGACATTCAAGAGTTCACGGATTTCTGAAAAGAATGATGAGTGCAACTGGAAGAAATGTTTTAAAAAGAAGAAGAGCTAAAGGTCGAAAAAAGATATCGGCTTAAAACACAATCTCTTCTAATCCCTCTTTAACAAGAGAGGGATAAAAAAAGATATAATTTGGTGTGTTGAAAAAAAGAAATAGAATTTCTAAAAGAAGTGAGTTTGAAGAAATAAGAAAAGATGGAGTTTTTGGTGGTTTTTCACGTTTTTTTGGGGTATTGATGTTGGATAAAAAGGATAAAGAAGTTAAGTTTGGAGCAATAATTTCGAAGAAAATTTCAAAAAAGGCAGTAGAGAGAAATAAAATAAAGAGAAGATTGATGGAAGTGTTGGGTAGAAATTTGGAAAAATTTGATCAAGGTAAAAGAATATTGTTTTTGGCGAAAAAAGAAGTATTAGAGATTAAACCTATAGGAATAGAAGTAGAATTGAAAAAGATTTTTGGGTGGAAAGAGGAATGAAAAAAGTAATTTTGAAATTATTGGTTTGGTATAAGAAATATATTTCTAGGGGTGAACATTGTCGTTTTATGCCGAGTTGTTCGGAATATACATATGAGGCAGTAGAAAAATATGGAGTAGTAAAAGGTTTGTTGTTGGGGTTAAAGAGGGTTTTGAGATGTCGACCGGGAGGTGGAAGTGGAATTGATTTGGTAAAATAGAAACATATGAATTTATTTATAGCGCCGTTTGTTAATGCTTTGTTTGGTTGTTATTATTTGGTGGGAAATTTTGGTTGGGCAATTGTATTGGTGACTGTGGCTTTGAAAATGATTTTATTGCCATTGATTTGGCCAAGTTTGAAGTCAGCTAATAAAACTAGAGAAATTCAGCCAAAATTGAATAAGCTGAAGGAGAAATATGGAAACGATAAACAAGGTTTGGCTAAGGCTCAAATGGAATTGTATAAGGCGGAAGGAATCAATCCCCTTTCGGGTTGTTTGCCACAGATTTTACAAATAGTAGTTTTATTATTATTCTTTTCAGCTTTTAATTTAGTGACAGGATTTTCGGGAAATGGACAAAAAGGAAGTGTGGAACAAATCAACGCTCAATTGATTCCCTCTTTTAAAATTAGTGAGGGGTTTAATTTTAATTTGAATTATTTTGGAAGCGATTTGGCTTTGTCGCCAGCAAAAGTATTTTCGAAAGGTATAAGTACAGATTTAATCTTACCTTTGGTGTTATTGTTGGGTTCAGGAATACTTCAATTTTTTAGCGCCAAAATAATGATGCCAAATCCGAAGGTAGATGAAAAAATGGTGGAAAAAACCAAGGATAAAGAAGATGATATGATGGCCGCCATGAGAACTCAATCGCTTTATATGATGCCAGCAATGACGATTTTTATTGGCTGGAATTTTTCGATGGGATTACTCCTTTATTGGTTTGCTAATTCGGTATTGATGATCGGGCAACAAGTGTTAGTAAACAAGATAACTAAGAAGTAAATTAATTTCTAATATCTAATTTCTAATTTCTAATGATAAAATAGGCACTATGGACAACAAAAAACGAAATGAAAAAATTTTACAACTCACCTGTGATTTTTTAAATCAGATTAATTTTGAGGTGGAAAAAGCTTTTGTGGAAGACATTGAAGGTGAAGAAGAACAAGTGTTGGTAGGTGTAACTGTAGCTAATCCAGCTGGTTTAATTGGTTTTAGAGGTCGAAACTTAGCTTCAGTTCAGTTACTTTTGTCGTTGATGGTACGTAACCAAGTGGGCGAAAATACTCGAGTATTATTGGATATAAATAATTATCGAAATGAACAAAAACAAAGATTAGAAGGAATGGTGAGAGGTTTGGCGGAAAAATGTTTGATAAGTAATAAAAATGTGGCTTTGGCTAACATGAGTTCATATGAAAGAAGAATTTGTCATATGATAATTTCGGGAATGGAAGGTGTGGTGAGTGAATCGGAAGGTGAAGGTGAAGAAAGACATGTGGTGATAAAACCAGAAAATTAATTTTTAATTTTAAATTTACAATTTTTAATCAATTTTTAAATTAAAAAATTTGAAATTTAGATTTGATTTAAAATTAAGAATTAAAAATTTAAAATTGGTTTTCGGTTTGTGATAAGATTTGGGTGTGAAGGAATTTTGGGAAAAATGTGAAAAAATAGCGTTTTTTGGTCTGATATTTTTATTGCCGACACAATTAGGAAGACATTTTTGGTTTGACTGGACATCGGTTTGGGGTATAAGAGTAGATTATTTTTCACCAACAATATATTTGGTGGATGTAATTTGGTTGGGTTTATTTATATTGAATATTTCAATAACCAAATTCCAAGTATTCCAAACAAATTCCAAAAAACAATTTCCAATATTCCAAACATTCTTGATAATTATTTTTATTTTGATTAATATTCTAATTTCTCAAAATAAATGGGTGGCAGGATATAAGTGGTTGAGATTGGGAGAATTATTTTGGTTTTGGAACTGGATTATTAGAAATAAAAGATTAGCCCAAAGCGGATGGTTGAAAGCTATCCCCTTTTGGTTGATAATTGAGGGAATTTTGGCAATCGGACAAGTGTCGAAAGGTGGAAGTTTGAATGGATGGTGGTGGTGGTTGGGGGAAAGAAAATTTGATTTTAATACAATTGGAATTGCTCAAATGTCGGTGGCAGATATGGGTTTAATAAGAGCTTATGGGACTTTTTCCCACCCGAATAGTTTGGCAGGGTTTTTGTTGGTGAATTTGGTGTGGTGGGTTAGGACAAAAATACAAAACCCTTTGTCCCTCGATAAACTCGGGACATTTCCTTTAAAAAGGGCAACTTTAAAAAATGTTTTTTGGTGGGGGGTGTTTTGGATGGGGTTGATTGGAATATTTTTGTCAGGAAGTAGAACTATTTGGTTATTAACTTTGGGATTTTTGGGTTTTTTGGGATGGAATACAAAAGTTGTCTTAAAAGAGAAAATAAAAGGATTAATTGTAGGTGTATTACTGATAATTTTGTTACTGTGGATGATTAATTATAATTATCCGTTGGTTAATTTTTTGGGCGGATGGGATGAAAATGGAATAATGAAAAGAGGTCAATTGAACTTGGCGGCAGTGGAAATGATAAGAGAGTCGCCTTGGTTTGGAGTTGGTTTGGGAAATTTTTTAGTAAAATTACCAGAATTCCAGAGAAATAATCAGATATTTTGGTTTCAGCCGGTACACAATATTTTGTTATTAATAATTTCAGAAATTGGGTTATTGGGATCGGGGGTGTTGGTGTGGTTGGTGGGGAGAAAAATGAATTGGAAAAAATGGGACAAGTGGACTTGGTTGATATTGACGATAATATTTGTGAGTGGAATGGTAGACCATTATTGGTTTACCCTACCCCAGAATATGTGGTTATTGGTGTTGGTATTAGGGGTGATTTAGAAAATTTTTAATTTTAAATTTACAATTTTAAATCAATTTCTAATGTTTTTAATTTTGAAATTTATATTTGATTAAAAATTAAGAATTAAAAATTTGAAATTTATTTTTGGGGTAGAATAAGTTTATGTTGAAAAAGCCGATTTTAAACACTTTAGTGCAAGTGTTGGGTAAAGGAATCACTATTTTGTTGAGTTTAATAACAACAGGGATTTTGACGAGAAAATTGGGAGCGGAGGTCTATGGAAGTTATATGTTGATTACTTCAATATGGCTTTTGTGGGATGCAGCAGCAGATTTTGGGAGTAAAGTGATTGGAGTTAGAGAGGCAGCAAATAACGAAGGTGAAAAAAGAAAGAATATATATATTCAGGTAGCTTGGTTTAGGACGATGGCTTCCCTACTGATGTTTGTAATAGGAATAATATTTATTATAAGTTGGAGTGGGTTTAAAGGAATGGAGTTGGAGGCATTGCTGGGATTGGCAATGATCGGATTTACAGCCATAGCAGGAAGTTTGGAAATAATTTTTCAAACAGAAATGAGAATGGAAGTAAAAGTGTGGATGGATATTTTGTTTCCCCTACTCTTTGTGGTATGGTTGTGGATTTCGGGTGGCCAAATTAATTTAACAGGAGTATTTGGAGTTTATCTGATTACTAGAATAATAAGTTTAATAGTAGGTTTAGGTTTAGTGAGTAAAATAATTGGGAAAATTAAAATAATAAAACCGGATTGGACTTTTGCAAAAAGATTTCTAAAAGAAACTTGGCCGATGGGAGTGTATATGATTTTGTTTTCAGGCTATGATCGAGCGGTAGATTCAATTTTGATTCGTCAATTGATTGGAGTAAAAGACTTGGCTTTTTATGGTTTAGCTTACAAAATATATGGCAATTTGGTTCAGCCGGCATACTTTTTGATTAACAGTGTATTCCCGATGTTGTCCAACAAAGAAAATGACAGAAGGAAACTGTTTAAGCAAACAGCGTTATTGATGTTTCTAGGGGCAATAGTGGTGTTTGGAATGGTTTATTTTTTGGCGCCGGGGATTATTAATGTATTGTCGGGAAGTGAATTTGGAAAGTCAGTGGAAGTGTTAAGAATTTTATTGGTGGCAATGATATTTGCTTATGCGGGACACCTGGTTGGATTTACTTTGATTGCTAAAGGAAAACAAAAAGCAGTATTAATTGTGGGAATAATTTCTTTGTTGGTAAACGTGATAGGTAACTTAATATTGATCCCCTCTTGGGGTGTAAATGGAGCAGCTTGGATAACGGCTTTAACAGAAATGGTGGCAACAGGATTGATGGCAGTAATGTTAGTGAGAAAATAAAAAATTAAATCTTCCCCCTACCCCCTTCTTTAACAAGACGGGGGTATTTTTGTGTAGCCCGCCCATGGCGGACTGAGGGTTAATATCCCCATATTTGAAAAATCTTCGTCACGAATTTTTCCACTGGAAAATGAGTCTGGTCGCCCAGGCTCAAATACGTTCCAAAATTGTGACTTCAGATTTTTATTAAATAATTTATTTTTGATATATTTCCCTATTTAAAATAATGACGTTTTGGGTAATTTAAAAACAATTGGAATCGGGTCAGAACGAATTTAGCCAATTAGTAAATAGTTTATTAGCTAAATAGCTTTTAGGCAAAAATAACGTTCTTTTTGATGTTTTAATTGAAGTTGGGACGATTTTTATATACAGATTTTTGATGGTCAAGACAAAAATATAAGAACAAAAATAAACATTACTGTTATGACACTTTTTCACGTTCCTATGGAACCGCTACGTTGGTGTTGGAACGGAAACAGAGGGTATTAACCGCATTATTACCGAAATATCACCGCAGAAATTAGCTATTAGCTATTAGTTAGTAGTTAGTAGTAAAACAAGTTAAAATAATTCTATGAGTCAGGGATTACCAACAGCATTAATTTTGGGGATAGACCATTTTGTGGCGAAAAAATTGGCGGAAGAATTGGTAAATAAAGATATTCGGGTAGTTGGAGTAGGGGAAATGGTAACTGGTTTGATGGAGTTGGATAATTTTTCTTGGGCAATGGATTTGGATGAAGTAGAAGGAGAATTTAATTATGTGTTTGATTTTGTGGGAAACAAAGAGGATTGGCAAAAAATAAAAGCTGAAAAACTAGCCTTAATTTCGATTGATGATGAGTCGAGAAAAAGTTATTTGTCACGAGAGGCGGCAGTGTTGAATAAAGATTGGCGAATAATTGAAGCAAAAGGAGTTTATGGTGAAAGAATGAGAGAAAATGGATTTTTGGCTAAGGTAATCAGACAAGCAGTAATGAATAAAAATTTGGAGTTGCCAAATCCGGAGGAGGAAATTAGATTGTTAGCAATTCCTGATTTGGTGGAAGCGATTTTGAGAGCTTGTTTTTTGTCGGGAACAAACAGAGAGTATTTTTTGGTTTTGGGTAAAAAGATAAGTTTTGAAGATTTAGCAAAAGTGCTGATGGATAAGGCAAAAATGACCCGGTTTAAAGTAATGGAAAAAGACATGCTAATTGATATGGGTGATGAAAGATTAGCTGAGGTAACAGAAAAACAATTAAGATGGAGAGCAGAGGTGGATTTTGTTGATGGGATTGAAGAAACGTTGCAATATTTCTTTTCGAGAATAGACGAGGAAAACAGACAGAAAAAAAATAAACAAACAGAAGTAAAAAAGAAACCGGTAATAGAAAGAGAAAATCACAGGGCCTTTGAAATATTGGTAGATGAGGGAGAAGAAATAAATATTGTGCCAAAAATAACGGAAGAAGTTAGTAATCAAAGTGAGGAGAGATTTGTTGATAGTGAAACTGTAGATAATATAACGGTTTATGGGGAAGAAGATGAGTTGGTAGAGGAAGAGGAGAATGATTTTGAATTGCCGAGCTTGATGAAACCGAAGGAAGAAAATAAAGGGATTGAAGAGCAGGACACTGAAGACTGGTTGGAGGAAGAGAGTGAAGAATTTGAAGAGCCAATTAAAAATGTGGTTGAGGAAAATAAGGAAAAGCCAGAGATAAAAATAGAAAAGAAAGATAATTTTTTGAAAAGGAAAGGTCTAAAAAATAAGCTGAAGTTTTGGTGGGTAGGAGTATTGTTAGCCTTAGTATTGATGGTTGCTGAACCGGCAAAATGGTTTTGGGTGACTTGGCAGTCAACAAAAACAATTAAAGAGATTCCGGAAATGGTTAGAAATAAAAAATATAATCAAGTGGAAAAAATAGCTGAAAATAGGATAAATCAGTTAATATTTATAGATGAAAAGATAAGTGATTGGGGTTTGAATTCATTAAAAACAATGAGAAATTACCAGACCGGGTTAAAAGCACTAGTGGATATACTAACTTTGGAAAAGGGTTTACCAGAGATAGCTAGGTCGGCGGACATGGTTAATGAGGGTATGTTTCATGATAAAGAAATTAATTGGTCTCAAGAATTGGGAAGTCTGGAAGATGGTTTGAGAGAAACAGAAAATAACTTAGGAATTTTGCAAGCAAGATTGTCGGGTGATTATAGTTGGTTACCAGCAGAGTGGAAAGTAAATGTGCAAAAAGGATTAATAATGTCGGGGGAGCTAAAAAAACAAGTGGGTCAGGGGAGAGAAGTAATTAAATTGATGCCGGAGTTGTTGGGATTAGACGGGAAGCAAAGAGAATATATGATTTTGTTTCAAAATGATTCTGAATTAAGGCCAACCGGTGGTTTTATTGGAAGTTATGGTCTTTTAAATTTTAAATCCGGAAAACTGACTAGTTTTGAAATAAAAGATATTTATGAAGCAGATGGTCAATTAAAGGGTCATGTGGAGCCACCATGGGAAATTAAAAAACATTTGGGTGAGGCTAATTGGTTTATGAGAGATGCCAACTGGAAAGCAGATTTTGTGAAATCGGCGGCGGATATTCAATGGTTTTTGGAAAAAGAAACCGGAAAGAAAGTCAATGGAGTAATAGGAATTGATTTGGCGGTAGTCAGAGCCATGCTGAAGGCGACAGGTGAAATTTATGTGCCGGATTTTAAAGAAAAAATTAATGAAGGGAATTTGTATGAACAAGCTGAATTTTATGCTGAAACTAAATTTTTCCCCGGTTCAGTACAAAAAGCAAGTTTTTTGGGAGCTTTGGGAAAACAGTTATTTGAAGAAATTAAAAATTTGAATGCGGAAAAAAGATTAGTATTGGTGCAATCAATGTTGGATTTGTTGGATAAAAATGATTTGCAGTTGGCAATAAATGAAACGGAAACAGCTAAGCGATTAATGGATCTTAATTGGGATGGTCGGGTGTATAACGGTAAATGCAGTGGAGAGAATTGTGTGATGGATTACTGGTATGCAGTAGAAGCTAATGTAGGGGTAAATAAGGCGAATTATTTTGTGAAAAGAAATATGGAGGAATCGACTGAAATTACTAACAACTACATTAATCGGGTAATAAAAATTAATTATGAAAATACAGCAAAAAATACGGAATGGCCAGGTGGAGACTACAAAAATTATATGAGATTGTATTTGCCTAAAGAAGTAGATGTAAGTCAAATAAGTGTTATGGATGGGAATGATACTTCAATCAAAAAGATTTACGGAAGTGATGAAATCACAATAAAAGAAGTTGATGGTAAAAAAGAAGTAGGGTTTTTGGTAATGGTGCCGGTACTAAAGAAGAGAATTTTGGAAGTAAAATATTCGAGTCAGGTGAATAATACAGGGAAAACTTTTACTTATATGAAGTATATTCAGAAACAACCAGGAACCGGAGAAACGGGGATTGTAAGTTTGGTTACTTATCCGGATAGTTGGCAACCATTACAAGTAGAACCAGCGGCGAGTTTGGTAGGAGGGAAGTTGTTGTTCAATCAAAAATTGGATGAGGATATAAAAATGGGAGTAGTGTTGGGAAAATAAAAAAACTATTTATAAACTTAAATTCTTGTCACGAATTTTTCCGCTGGCAAATGAGTCTGGTTGCCCAGGCTCAAAATCGCTCCAAAATTGTGACTGCGAATTTTTCATTTATAAATATGTTAGATTAGGTTTATATGAAAAAAGTTTTTGAAGATTTTGTGTGCCAGGTGTGTGGAGAGAAAGTATTTGGAAATGGGGAGACAGATCATTGTCCAAAATGTTTGTGGGGGAGACATGTAGATGAAGAAATACCTGGAGATAGGGCAAGTATGTGTAAAGGACCGATGAGACCGGTAAGAAGTGAATATCGAAATGGAATATTTAGAATTTTTTATAAATGTGAAAGATGTAATCATGAATTTTGGGTTCACGAGGGAGAAGGAGATAATCGAGATTTGTTGGTAGAGTTGACGAAGTATTAGTTGCGGAATAAAAACGGTTAATTTGCGGGAATAATTAGTTTATTAGTTAATTAGTAAATAGTAAGTAGCAAAAGTTTTTTAGCTTTGGATGGTATAATGGGGACATGAAAATATTTCAGGAATTGTTTAAAAAAATAAAGCCGAAGAAAGAAAAAAAAATCTCATCAGCAAAAACTTCGGAAGAATTAAATAATAAAAAAAACACGGAAGAAAAGAAGAATATTGAAGATGAATTTATGAAGAATTTGCCACCTGGAGTAAAAATAAAAAAGATTGAGTTAGGACCAAAACAGATGGTTAAGTGGTTGATTTATATAGTGTTGTTTTTTTGGGCGATGTCGGCTTTGGGAAATTTTTTGACTAATGTGGGGGTAACTCAAGTGCCAATTTCGGAATTAGTAACGGCAGCTAAGGAAAATAAAATCAGTAAATTAGTAGTATCGGACAATGAGATAGTAGCCGATATAAAAGATGATAAAAAAATAATGGTAACTTCGAAAGAACCAGGTATTTCGATGATAGAGATTTTACAAGAAGAAGGGGTAGATCTTTCAAAAATTAATTTTGAAGTAAATAATCGACAGGGTTGGAAAATGATGGGGGATATTTTAACAATAGCACTGACAGTGGGAGTACCAATAATTTTTATTTTGTGGATGTTTGGTCGACAAGGCGGTGGAAACGGAGGAGTATTTGGTTTTGGAAAATCAACAGCCAAGCTTTTTGTAAAAGGAAAACAAAATTTAACTTTTAAAGATGTGGCTGGAGTAAAAGAAGCGAAGGATGATTTGATGGAGATTGTGGATTTTTTGAAACATCCGGAAAAATATAGAAAAATGGGGGCGAGAGCGCCAAAAGGAGTGTTGTTAGTTGGACCAAGTGGTGTGGGTAAAACTTTATTGGCGAAAGCAGTAGCCGGTGAGGCCGATGTACCATTTTATTCAATGGCCGGATCAGAATTTATGGAAATGTTGGTGGGTGTAGGAGCAAGTCGGGTTCGCGATTTATTTGGAACAGCAAAAAAAGCGGGTAAGGCAATTATTTTTATTGATGAAATTGATGCAATTGGTCGAATTAGAGGTGGAATTGATGGTGGTCATGGTGAAAGAGAGCAAACTTTAAATCAAATTTTAGTAGAGATGGATGGATTTGAAGCAAACACGGCAGTAGTGGTGTTGGCAGCAACTAATAGAGGAGATTTACTGGATCCAGCACTATTGAGACCAGGGCGTTTTGATAGAAGAGTAGTATTGGAATTGCCTGATTTAGAGGCAAGAAAAGATATTTTGGCGATTCATGCTAAGGGTAAACCATTTACTAATGTCGACTGGGATGTGGTGGCAAAAAGTACAGTAGGGTTTTCGGGGGCGGATTTGGAAAATATGTTGAATGAGGCGGCAATTGGAGCAGCCAGAAATAATAAAGAATTTATTGATATGAAAGATATCGACGATGCGTCATTAAAAGTAAAATTGGGGGCAGAGAAAAAGCGAAGTCAAAGTGATGAAGACAAATTGATGACAGCTTATCATGAGGCGGGGCACGCAATTGTAAATTATATGGAAGAGTTGGACCCGGTATCGAAAATTTCAATCATTTCACGAGGAATGGCGTTGGGATTTACCTTAGTGCCACCACAAAAAGATATTATTCATCACACTAAAAGTAAGTTGATAAAACAAATGGCCATGGCTATGGGTGGGCGAGCAGCTGAAGAAATTGTTTTTGGAGATATTACGACCGGAGCATCGAGTGATATTAGTCACGCAACTAATATTGCTAGAGATATGGTGGTGGAGTGGGGAATGTCGGAATTGGGACCGGTAAATTTGGGACCACAAATTGATGTCAATGATTTCGGAAAGGCTTATATGGAACCAGCAAAAATTTCTGATGCCATGCAAGCAAAAGTGGATGAGGAAATTAAAAAATTGGTGAATCAATCAATTGATGAGGCGAGAAAAATATTGAAGAAAAATAAAACTAAATTAGACAAACTAGCAAAAATATTGGTAGAAAAGGAAAATTTGGGACAAGAAGAGTTTGAAGAGTTGATGAAATAGATAGATTGTTGCGGAGAAAATTTGATATAATTGGGGCATATGGGAGCAGAGAATTCTTTGGGCATTTCAAATTTAAATAGTGAAGTTTTGTCGAAAAGTTTTGGGTTGGAAGAAAAATTTAGGAAAGGTGGTGTTATTGGTGAAAAATCTGATCAAAACGAAAGGGATATTGCAAACGAGAAAGTTAGGGAAATTTTGAATACTAGTTTTCAGGTAAGAATGGCTGATGGTCAATTTCATAATGCTGAGTATACGAGTGTTAAACATATGATTGAGATTTCTAAGGGTGGTGGGTGGACTGATGATACAAAAGATAGAGCAAAACAAGCTTTATATGAAGTTGGTTTGGCTTTAAGTCAAAGTAAAGCTGTATTTAAAGCAGCAACGGAAGGAGTAGAGGAACTAAGTAAAATATTACCGTCGAATTTACACGAAATACAGCCTTATATATTGTCCTCTTATTTAACTAATGGTAAGAGTGATGAGGATGGTCAAAAAATAGTTGGTGAAATGGTCGATTTATTTAAGTTAAAGAGAAGAGCTGATGAAAGACCGGATTATTATCGATCTGATTTTGAAGAGAAAGCCAAAGGTTTATTTACAAAATTACTTGATAAATGTGATGATGCTTCTTCAGAAGATGAAGATAATGGAAATGTTGGTAGATGGGAGACAATGATGGGTTATATAAAAGGGATTGATGATAGAACAAATAGAACCCCAGCAGTGTCTGTAAGGGGAGTAGAAGATGAATATACTCCTCCAGTTCAAATTGCAGATCAGTTTGATGGTGGAAAAGATGATAAAGATGGAAGAGGAATGGAATCAAGGCCTTGGGAATTGGAACCAGATGCTATGGCGGATGCAATGTTGGATATGGATTATCAGATGAATTTTAACAGTAGAACTCCACCTTATTGGTTTAAAAATTTAAAACCTGAGACTTTAGGTTTTGCTAATACTAAGACTGAGAAAGAAAGAATACAAGCAAAAATAATTTTGATGTCAATGGTGAACGATGCTGCTTCTTGGCTAAAAAGTGCTGGTAAAGATCTAGATAAAATAATAGGGAGTAGATCGGCTTTTTCTTTTACACATGAGTATATGAATACTCTTTTTGATGCTGATTTTAAATTAGTAATGAGTAAAATGATTAATGATTTGTGTGAATTTTATACTGATCAAAATGGTAATCAATGTTTAAGATATAAAGAAAAGTTTTATAAACTTCTTAGGAAAAATGAAAATGGGGTTCCTATACTGGAAGATGGTGAGGAGGTTGATAAAAGTGGTCAATTTGTTGTAGATAAAAAAACTGGTAAAAGAAAGACTATAGACGATAATGAATTTAATAGAAAAAATAAAATTGGTATTAGGACTATTGACGAAGATGTTTTTGGATACTTAGATGGTAGGGAGACTTATTTGAAAAACTTGGCTATCTTTTTAGCTAAGACTAGAGGCAGAGAGAAACCTAATTATTTAGATAGAATGAATGCAAATAGTGCTTGGAATTTGTGGTTTTCGGAAGGTAATTCTAGTGTGGCAGATAGAATGAGGATTTTACCAACTTGGGAGGGGATAATGTGTGATGCTATTAGAACATTGAATCCAGAGTATAAAGCACTGGCAAAGTGGCAGATCTTGAAAGGAGGAAAAATACGTGAAGATGAGAATTTGTTTGATGCAGAATATTTTTCTGGACCTATAGCTGATTATGTTATTAGTGTTATGCGAATTGAACGTGATTTAGGTCGGCCAATTGATGGTAAAAAAACTTTAAGGGAAAAGATTGTTGATGGTGATGTCCGTATATTTCCTGATAAAACTTTTTATGGTTTTTTTGATTTTTGCAATGGACCTAGAGATTTGAATTTGCCAAAAGGTAGTAGTGTAAGTTTGGGTCAATTGGTGATGGACTATGCAAAATTTGATGGTAATGGAGATTTAATTAAGGGGAGCGAAAAAGATTTTTCATTTAAGCCTGGACAGACTACTTTTATGAATGAATTTAGAGATTCTTTGGAAGCGGCAATATTGGCTTATAAAGCAATAATGGGTAAAACAGAAGCTAAATCGGTTAAAGATTTATCATTAATGATTAAGGATAAGTTTGGTATGGCCAATGGAATTGAGTTTGGTGATGGAAGTAAACCATTTACTTATACTGCAAGTCCAGACTTTTGGGCTAAGGCAATACAAGCAATTGTCGGTCCTAATTTTAAGTGGATGTCTAGTGATTTCATACCAATTAAAAAACCGGAATTAAAAAATGGTGCTGTTTTGAGTTATGATTTGTATGTTTCTCAGTTGGTTAGAGATTTATTGAATGTTGATACGTTGAATATTAATGTTGAAAATGTAGTTAAATTATTAGGTGTATCTGAATATAAAAATGGAAAAACGGCAGAATCAGCTTCTTTATTTAGATTGTTAGGGAATCAGATCTCTAATGAAACTTCTGGAATTAATAAAACTAGAGCTCTTAGGGATGAAAGGGATAAGAAGATTGCTCGTTTGGGTACTAATGAAGACTTATTGAAATATAAAAGTGATTTTGCAGAGCTTGTCGGTAAGTCAACCGAGAGTGACTATCGAGATATGTTGGCTTCTCTAAAAAGAACTTTGGAGATGGGAAATGTTAAGGCTTCAGAGAAGTTAGTTCGTCAACTAAGGGAATTTTTAAATTCAAGGAATTAACCTTATTTTTTATTTTGTGTTCCGTAGGATATTAATCCACCGAGACCTCTTCTGAATGCAGCTTTTTTACCAGTAGCTTTTCCTGTTCTATTACCATCTGTATCATGTTCATAACCAAGTTCTTCAATAGATGTGCCAACTTTACTCATTTCATAACGAGCACCGGTTTTAACACCAGACGTTACTAAACCTACACCAGGTATACTCTTGAAGCCTTCTCCAATAGCTTTGCCAAATGGTGATGGTTTAATCTTAAAAATAAACTCAGGAATTAGAGTCGGAAGTTGAGAGACCATAGCGATTGAGGCAATACCAATAATAATTGGAAGAAACCAGGTTACTGGGCCTTGAACTAAATGAGGTGCCCATAAATTACCAAAAACGCTATCACAAATTAAATTGACTATAATTAAAAAAAGCAAACATACAGGAAACGCAACTAGATTGGCAATTAGATCAGTTATCCATGTTGAAAATCCTATTTTAGAATTAGGAAAGACTCCAAGGAATATTTCTAATGGTCCAAGTATAATTTTGAGGAGAGCAGTAATGTAACACTTTGTTAAATTAATCGCGAATTTTATTAGGTATATTATTAGGATAATACCGATTATTACGCTGAATAGAATTCCGCCTGCAGCTCCACCAATTAAAGTACCGGCTCCAGGATTAATAAAAGTTCCGATAATCCCACCGACAATGGCTCCAAGTAAGGTAGTAATAACATTTGGGGCAAGTCTTTGGGTAAGGGCGAGTACCATCCAAAAATTTCCACTGTTTAGGTGTTCAAAATTAAAAGCATTGACCCCAAAAACAGATTTAATAGCATTAATTAGATTGGTGAGTGACCAATCCGACCAACTCATAGGGAAAAGATTATCTGATAGATTTTTACCACTACCACTAAAAATAAGAGAAATTGCTAAAGCTTGAAGAAGATTAATGATATCAATAAGAAATCCAGCGATAGCATAGGAAAAAGTAACTAATATTAGTGTTGTTATTACTTTGGGTATTGAGTTTTGAAGAGTAACTACTGCTTGTGGGCTAACTTTGATGCGTAACATTATCATGATACCGAGAACGATAAAAACTAATGAGGTTAGGACATAGACGACATTTCTAAAAGTTTTCCATAAACCCATAATGTTGGTTAAACCTTCAAATCCAGTGGCGGCATAGGCTGGTTTGCCAAAGAAATCATTTTTTAGTTGGGCGACATATTCGACACCTGATGCGGCTGGAGTGAAAGTTGAAGCGATTACGTTTGTGGTAATACCCATAATACCACCAGTTTTGTAAGTAGTATAACTAGATCCAGTAGCAATTTTATCTTGGTTTTCTTTTAATGAGTCAATGGCTTCGTCGCCATTAATTAGAGTAAAAGTATTGTAGATAATGTTGTTAGTATTTGAATTTTGCCATGATTCCAAGTTTCCGCCTTTATCTCTGGATTCTTTATATTGAATTAATGATTCAACTGGATTAGTACTTTCTTGATTTACTGCTAATATTGTCTTTGTTAAAAAAATGGTACTGAAAATGATTAGAGAGATTGAAATTAAATTAACTAAAGTGAAATTTTCGGGGAGGAGGCGGGTGTTGCGACGATTGAGATGGTGTAATACTTGCTTAATATTCATATTTTATCTGTTGTAATTTT
>CAZLCB010000005.1:0-32105 GCA_964558195.1 uncultured Gammaproteobacteria bacterium | reverse complement strand
CATTGTAAAAAGATTTTCCATTAGAATTAGAACCACACTCTCCATTGATCACACATTTACTGGCTGATTCATTACCAATTCTTACTGGAGTACAAATTTCTCCATTTTTTAAGTTACATCCAGCGTTAGTATCAATAACACAATCAGAATTTTTGCTTACACAAATATTACTAATACATTTACCTGATTCACAATCAATTGGACGAGAACAACTTCCTCCAACTTCAGTTAATTTCTTCTTTTGACTACATTCAATTGTTTTACCTTCATTAATTCCTTCACACGCCCAATGGAAAATATTGTTACTATCCAATATTGCATTTTTTGAATTTATTGGTCTTCCAATAATACACAATTGTTTTACTCCAGCATCAATCTTATCCAGTAAATGTTGAGCGGTTATCACATCACTAGGTAAAGAACCACAAGAAGCATCTGATTTCTTTTTAGCACTACAAGTTTCTGAATTGTTTTCTTTGTTTGTTCCATCACATGTCCAAGTAAAAGTATCATTTTCTAAATGAACAGTAATAATGCCGTTCCCCACTCTCTTGTTACACAACGAACTCCTTTTTAAATCAGTTTCATCATAAAAAGATCGATTCTTTAAAGTATCGTTACATTGACCTTTAGTTACGCATTGGCCATTGAAACAATTATCTGAACATTTTTGGCTTACTCTCCAACTTCCATTATCACAAACTTCTACAAAACTTCCTGTTTTATCAAATGTACAAACTTTTGTCCCGTGAGGATCTTTGATCAATCCTAATAAATTAAAGCCCTTCTTTGGACAACTATTACCAGAATTCCCTACAACACAACACACTTGACCTAAACAATCAGTGTCAGAAATAATTTTTCCAGAATCTGCCCGACACTGAGCTACTGGCATACATACACCTTTATTATCAACACAACTTTTAGTTGTAGTCGCAACAGTTGTTGGAGTACTACTAACACTTGTTGTTTTCAAAACACAACATACTTGACCAACACAATCTGTGTCTGACAAAGTCGAACCACCATCTGCCCTACATTGAGCAATAGATAAACAAGCACCACCATTAGCACTACACGATTTTTTCGTCGCCGAGATCAATGGATCAGAAGTATTTATCACTGCCGATTTGTTGTAACAATACGGAGAACTCGAACCATTGTATCCCCAAATACAACCAACATTTACACACGTTCCAGAATCTTTACATACACCACAGTTTGTTATCAAACAAGAATTAGAAGAATTCACTGGCGATGGTTTTGCTCCAATATCACACTCCTTTTTAGGTAAATTACAATACCCTCTTATACACCAATCATTAGTTTCGCAATAACCACCATCATCATTTTTACTAACACAAGCTTTACTCGCTAAATCCCAAAAACAATTTGAATAACTTCGACACTCATCCCGATTTGTAAAATAACAACCAGAACTATCCACTGGTTTGATCTCAGTACCCTTAACAACTGCCGAACAACTTACTGCTTTTCCTAAATTAATTCCCTCGCACTGCCAATCGTAACTCCCGTCAGAACCAGAAATATCTGTCCAAAAAACCCCACCCCTACTACAAGCCTGAGAATCGGATGGTCTAGTTGTTAAAACTTTACCATTAAAAGCTGGGTTACAAAGGCCATCCTCATCGACTTTTGGTACACAACAAACTCCCGGCCGACAAAAACTTGAATCCCCACCAATCTTTTCATTTGTACCACATGTTGTTCGACAACTACCACCAACTTTCGCGCAAGTATTAGTATTACACTTACCTGTACTTGTAATACACAAGCCATCGCATTTTTCTCCACTACCTTCCTGTTTCCCGTTTACCCATTTTTCGGAATAATAATCGTTACCATAACGATCACAAACATAATAAGTTCCAGTATTAGATATACAAACCTTAGTCCTAGAATCATCACCAATACATTTTCCTCCCTTACACTCAGCATCATTAGTACAAGAAGATCTATCGGCTCTAAGTTCGTTACATTTACCAGTTACTACTTTACATCCATTACCACATTTTTCTCCATTACTTACTTGGGCACCGTTTACCCATTTTTCGGAATAATAATCGTTACCATAACGATCACAAACATAATAAGTTCCAGTTGCCGGAATACAAACTTTTGTATCAACATTATCGGTATTAGCACACTTACCACTCTGACACTCACTATCACTAGTACAAACTTCTCTATTTTGTTTAAGAGTTAAAACAGTTTGGTCTTTCTTACAACATTTTCCCGGACTACAATAATTATTCCCAGAACTATAAATTGATTCACCACTATCACAACTAGTTTTACAACTTCCCCCACCAGCTACACAAGCATTGTAAAAAGCAGCACAACCAATACTTGATCCACCATTAATACCCTTACACCTCCAATTTAAAGTACCATCTGAACCAACACTATCAGTACCAGTATCATTCCAAGACACTGTACCAGAAGCACAAGTCTTATCAGGAATTTTTGTTAGAGTACTATAATAAGCCACACACTTACCATCAATTTTTTCTGTTGAAGGAACACAACACACTTTACTTGAAGTTCCACAAGAATAATTTAAAACAGTTGTTCCAGATAAAGATGAAGAAATGGTACATTTAATTCCGCCAGTCATACCAGCACCCGATGTTACACACGTACCACCCTTAGAAGCACACGATGGAGTCAAAGTTGGTGTTGGAGTTGTTTTTTGACAATAATTGCCGTTGTATGTCCAACTACAACCAGATTGCTTATTACATTCAGTTAAATTATCGCAGTTACCACAATTAGAAGCAGAACAAACCACTGTTGGTTTTGGTGTCAAAGTTGGGGTTTTAGTTGGAACTTTAGTCGGAGCTTCCACTGTTTCCCCTGAAGTAGAAGTAACTTTACAACAAACAGGATCTGGTGATTTACAATCAGTATTACTAACAACCGTCCCCCCTTCAGCCTCTGTACAAGTTTTTACACTCCCAACACAACTTCCACCTTTAGAAGAACAAGAAGGTTTTGTTGTAGGAACTGGTTTTATCGCACTACAATTAACATCGCTGCCTTTATTAGATCCATTACATTTCCACTTCCAAATTCCATCAGTGGCTTTATCATCAGTCCACTTCAGATCACCACTACTGCATAAACCAGTCGTCGGTTTAGAATCATATTTTTTACCATCAGCACCACCACATTTACCATTAACAGGACTATTTTCTTTTTTCTTAGCTGAACATTTCTTATCATCACCATTACCGCAACCGTTACACCTCCAATTATAATCTCCACCAGAGCCAGAAGAATCTAGCCAAGTTACCGAACCTTTATCACAAAGGTTTTTTGTTGGTTTAGAAGACACTGTGTCACCATTAGCACTGCCACAATCACCATCATAACCTTTAGAACAACCATCTTTATTGGAATTACAACCACAACTACAATCACCAGTCAAAGTCCAACTATACTTCAATAAAGTACTTCCACTGCTAACCGGTGATCCTTTACATTTATAAGTTGAACCACCACTACACTTAGTTGTTCCAGAAATACTTGCAGTACAAGCAGTACTTGGGGCTGCAGCATTACTTCGATTCTCTTGATTTTGTTGAACTAATTTCGTGGCCACCGGCAAAACAGCCGCTACCAACAACATTCCCGCCAGCAAAACTAACTGGACCACACCTCTCTCTTCAGCTAATCTTAATTTTTTCACCAATTTTTTTAAAAAACCACTACCTCAGTATAATGAAAACCTACACAAAAAACTATACTTAAACAACAATTATTGCAATTTTCACTTTCCAAATATTCTTGCTACATCCCCAATTGTTATCAATAGAATCAACCCCAACAACAACATCATTCCTAAATTATTTATTGTTGTTTCTAACTTTGGGTTGGCTCTCTTTTTAGTAATCATTTCATAAATTACAAAAATAATTCTGCCTCCATCCAATGCCGGAAATGGTAACACATTAACCACCGCCAAATTGACTGACACAATTCCGAAAAAATGGATCACTGCTAAAATTCCCTGATTTTTATTTATCGCACTAGTCGCCTCAAACATTCCAATTGGACCACTAACGTCCTTTGGTACATTTCCCACAAAAAATCCGGCTATCATTTTTACCACTCCACCCACAATTATTTTTCCCCAATAATAGGCTTCTTTAAAACCAGCCACAATCCCTTCATCCACCCTATACCAGGGTACTTTTTTCATTTCTGTATTCGAAATAGCTACTCCCATTGACCCTTCACCCTCTGGTGGATTCTCTCTAACTTCTACCTCCACTTTTCTCAAATTTTCTTTATTTTTATCACCTACTTCCACTACTACTTTTCCACCTTTATTTTTCCCCACTTCATCCATCAATTCACTCGTCTTTTTAACCTCTATCCCATTAACTTTATAAACTATATCGTCTTCTTTAATCCCTGATTTTTCCGCTGGTGAATCTTTTGAAATACCAATTATTGATACTCTATCAACCTCCTTAGGTACCCCAAGAATTGTATAAACCACACTAAAAATCACCACCGCTAATACCAAATTCATTATCACCCCACCCAACACAATTAACATCTTTTGCCAAGGTTTTTTATATTCAAAAGACTCTTTTTTATTTTTTTCACTATCTTTTTCGCCACCATTCGGATCCTCACCCAACAATTTACAAAAACCGCCAATCGGCAACCAATTCAAACTATAAACTGTCTCTCCTATTTTTTTACCCCAAATCTTTGGCGGCAAACCCAATCCAAACTCCTCTACCCTCACTCCAGTTTTTCTAGCAGCTATAAAATGCCCCCACTCATGAACCAACACTAATATTGATAACGCGACTATAAATATTACAAAATCCATGTTCTCATTTTAACAGAATAATCATTTTTAAAAATCACAAATTTGGCGCAGATAATATTTTTTCCGCCCGCAAGCCGCTGAGTGGATTTTACGATGGTGCGAGGACGGTAAAAAATTGTTATCAAGCCAAATAATTCCAAAAATTTATCCCCGAATTTCCAATTCTTTTTTACCCGAAAAATCTTCCAATTTTTTAACAAACTCATCCGTCACCTTTTGTAATTCTATCTCATCTTTTTTAAATTCATCTTCAGAAACTGTTTTATCTTGTTTGGCTTTTTGTAAACCATTTCTAAAATCAGCCCGAGCGTCCCGAATCATCACCCTAGCTGCTTCCAATTTTCGTCCCAACAATTTTACATAATCTTCTCTTTGTTCCACTGTTAACATTGGCAAGTTCATTCTGATTATTTGACCATCAACTGCCGGTGTCATACCAATATTAGCCGCCGCAATCCCATTAGCAATTTCTCTAATCAAAGCTTGATCCCATGGCTGAAAAGTTAAACTTCTTACATCTGGCACCCCAATGGACCCTAATTCTATTAACTTCATTTTTTGCCCACCATAAACCGTCACCACCACATTTTCGATCAAACCCGGAGTCGCTCGACCGGTTCTGATCGATGCAATATCATTAATAAACAGTGAAACTATTTTGTCCATCCGGACTCGTACATCTGAAAAATTTATCATAAATTAATCTGATTATACCAAACCAAAAACCTCCCCAAAAATTAGAGAGGTTTTCATTCCAATTAAGTCCCTCTTGTTAAAGAGGGATTTAGGGAGATTGTTATATTTCAAATCTAGCAAATCTGGTTAATTTCATATTTTCCCCAAATTTGACTACTAGTCCTTTAATTTTTTCCTCAACGGTAGTTGAACCATCTTTAATAAACTCTTGTTTCAAAAGTTCATCAACATTTTCCGGATTCATCGCCGCAATTTGCAAACAGATGTCCTTAGTTAATTCCATAAAATCTTCGTGCTTAGCCACAAAATCAGTTTCACAAAGCAACTCTACCATAACTCCGATTTTACCGGTAGTATGGGTATAAGTAGCTACTCTACCCTGATGAGTTTCTCTTTCTGTTTTGGTTTCTGCTTTTTTAAGACCTTTTGCTTTCAAAATCTCTTTAGCTTTCTTTTCATCACCTTCAGCTTCTTCCAAAGCTGCTTTAATTTCCATAATCCCCAAACCAGTTTCGTTTCGAATTTTCTTTACTAATTCAATTATTTGTTTATTATCCATAATTTATTTTGTTTAATTTTTATTTTTACTGACAATCTGAAAAACTGACAGACTGACAAGCTTATTTGGTTCCAGCTGCTTTAATTGCTCGACCAATTTCTTCTACAATCAAATTTACACTTTTAGAAGAATCATCGTTAGCTGGGATAGCAAAATCAACCTTATAAGGGTTAGCATCAGTATCACTGATAGCTACCACTTTAATTTTTCTTAATTTTGCTTCCTTAACGGCAGTTTTTTCAACCCCTGCATCAACCACAAAAATTACATCAAAAAGTTTATCTAAACTAGTCAAACCGCCCACGATTTTCTCTAATCTAGTGACCTCTTTATTCATATCCGAAAGTTCTTTTTTGGTACTTTCAGTAAACTTTCCTTTTTCTAGACCATCTTTAAGATCGTTCAATTTTTTGATATCTTTTTTGATTTGATCCCAATTAGTAATAGTCCCGCCTAACCATCTGTCAGTTACATAAGGTACACCGGCACTCATAGCTACTCGGCGAACCACTTCACGAGCTTGTCTCTTGGTACCTACCAACACTATTTGTTTATTATTTCTCTTTTGGTTGTAAATATAATTACAAGCTTTTTCCAAACCTTCCATAGTTTTAATCAAATCAATGACTTCGATACCATCTTTTTTACCGTAAATAAAATCACGAGCCTTAGGATTAGTTTTAGAAATTTTATGGCCTAAATGACAACCAGCATTCAATAAATCTTTCAAACCAATAGTCACGTTATATTTTTTATCTTCCTTGGCCGCCGTAGCTTTAGCGGAGGCTGGCTCATTTTCAATCTGAGTTTTTTTCTTTTCCAAAATCTCTTTCTCTTGTTTAAGTTTTTCGTTCATTTTCTTGATGTTTTCAGCTGAAATCTTACTTTGATTTTTTGCCTTAACCACCAATGCTTTTTTAACCAAAGATTTACCGCTTCGGTTGACGGTTTTAGTGATGACTTTTTTGGCTTCTGCCATAAAAATTGTATTCCGATTTTACGGAATCCTCCTTACTAAACCTCTGACACCGGGTTTTTACCCCAGGATTCTTGTGTCGGGTTCAAATTTTTAATTGGGAAATTATAACACAAAAAAAACAAAACAAAGCCAGAAAGATACAAAAAATAAGATAAAAAGATCTCCACGATCAGTTTAAATTATTTTTTAGAGTTGAAATTGAAAGATGAAGTAAATGGAACCTTAAGCGCTCGCGCAGTCTCGCCCAAGGCCCCATCTGAAACCTACCTAAAGGAAATGAAAGCACCCACCAGGGCATTCAAATATCCCTGAGCTAGCCATTCCAAGAACTTCTTCATCTAATTCAACTCCCTTCTGACTTTGTTTTTAAATTGCTTTAACTCATTTTTAAAGATGAGTTAAAAATACGAATATGAATTCAGAACGCATTTGTCCTAAACTCAGGAATATTATATCAATTTTTAGCCAAAAAGTCAATATATTTTGTATTATAAGATATTTTAATTAAATACTATAAGATAATCCTCTATTCATCCCCTATTAACCAAAAAAATTGCTAAAATAAACTCATGTCTGATAACAACTTCACTATTCTTGAAGTTAGACTGCCACAAGAAAATGAATTCACTTTTGAATCCATGTCTTCTCTGCTGGCAAATTTTACCCAATTTTCCAAACTTTCTTTTCTAGAAAAATTAGCCGGCAAGAAAAAAACCATCGCTTCTTTAGAAATTGTTCTCAAAGATGGTCAACTTCGTTTTTATATTGTTATTCCTAAAACTGAAATCGAATTTTTCCGCTCCCAAATTCTTGCTCAATATTCTAGTGCAATTACTCGAGAAACTCCCGATTACATCGCTGAATTTCTAACCCCAATTCCAACCGACCCCAACCAATCCAATCCCTCTCTCAATGCCGTTACCACTTCTTTCACTCAGCTTGGTTTAGGTAAATCCTATAGCTACCCTCTTAAAACCACCAAAGACTTTAAAGATACTGATCCTTTAAATTCAGTTTTGGCTCCACTTTCACGATCAAACAACACTAAAGATTTTTTTGTCTTTCAAATAGTCCTTTCCTCTCCTCCAAAAAATTGGCAAAGCGGTATTATTAGTACCATTCAAAATGGTATTTTAGTCGATAAAGAACGCAATATTCGTACCGCTCATCCCGATAAAATGATTTTTGAACAAAAAATCCAATTTCCGGGAATTTTTGCCCAAATTAATTTTCTTTCCAACAGCCCTGGCTTAATTTCTTCAGTCTCTTCTTCTTTTGGTGCTTACACTAACCCTCGAGGTAATTTTATTAAAACTTATTCACCTGGATTTTTTACCAAAAATAAACTCCTTAAAGCTATCAAAGAGAGAGAAATTTTTTCCGGTCTTAAAGGACAAATCTTTAATACTGAAGAACTTTCTGCCATTTGGCATTTTCCTAACAAAATGACCAAACTTCCTAATATTGCTTGGGGTAAAAAACTTTATTCCGATCCTCCAGAAAATTTACCAGTTGCCGACAGTACTACTCCCGAAGAAAAATCTCAAATTACTTTTTTCGCCAAAACCGAATTTAGAAACAAAGATTCTATTTTTGGTATCAAACAAGGCGAAGATCGTCGCCGTCACACTTATATCATCGGTAAATCTGGTACTGGTAAAACTACTCTTATCGCCAACATGGCTATCGATGATATTCGTAAAGGTCGAGGGGTTGCTGTTATCGACCCTCATGGTGATTTATGTAATACTATTCTCGATTATATCCCTAGTTCCCGTATTAACGATGTTTGTTATTTCAATCCGGCTGATCCAGAATATGTTTATCCTCTCAATGTTCTTGAAGCCAAAAATGATTCTCAAAAAGAACTTATTGCTTCTGGTGTTTTATCTATCTTCAAAAAACTTTACGGTACTGTCTCTTGGGGACCACGACTCGAACATATTTTACGTAATGCCGTTTTAACCCTAGTTAATACTCCTGGCAGTGATCTTACCCACATCGTCGAAATTTTAACCAACAAAAGTTTCCGTGAAAAATGTGTTTCTCAACTTACCAATCAAACTCTCATTAATTTTTGGCGCAACGAATTCGACCGTATGGATCCAAAATTTCAAAATGAGGCTGTGTCTCCCATTTTAAATAAAGTCGGTCAGTTTATTGCCTCTAGTAATATCCGTAATACTGTCGCTCACTCTAAATCAAAAATAAATATCCAGGAAATCATGGATAACAAAAAAATTCTTATCGCTGACTTATCCACCGGTCGACTTGGCGAGGATAATTCCTCTCTTCTTGGCGCTATGATCATCACTCAAATTCAACTTTCGGCCATGAATCGGGTTTTTCAAGCTGCCGAAGACCGTTCTGATTTTTATCTTTACGTCGACGAGTTCCAAAACTTTGCCACCGAAGCCTTCATCAAAATTCTTTCCGAAGCTCGTAAGTTCAAACTTAATCTTATTGTGGCTAATCAATATATGTCCCAATTAGATCGAACCATTCAAGACGCTATTTTAGGCAACGTTGGTTCAATCATTTCTTTTGTCGTCGGCAATCAAGACGCTTTCATTTTAGCCAAAGAATTTGGTGCTGCCTTCCCACCGGAAGATTTAGTTAAAATTGGCAAGTATCAAGTTATTTGCAAGCTATCTATTGATTCCGAAACCACCCAACCTTTCTACGCTACCACTCTTCCTCCACTTTCTTGTAAGAATCAACAACGCGACAAACTCATCCGCACTTCCCAAATGCACTGGGGAAAGAAAAAAGAATAGTTTCTGACAAACTGACTAACTGATAAGCTGAAAATCTAATTTACGGTTTTTTCCATCCCGCCCACTTACATTTCGGATAATCACTACAGCCATAAAATTTCCTTCCAGTCTTAGTTCGACGGACGACACCTTCTTTTCCACATGTTGGACATTTAAATCCTGCATCTTCTTGATATTGTCGGCTATATTTACATTCAGGAAATCTATCACAAGACACAAATTTTCCAAATCGACCTAATCGAATGACCAAATCACCTTCCTTACATTCCGGACACTTTTCTCCCAACTTTTCGGTTTCTACTTTAACCCTTTCACCGTCTTTATCGGCTTTTTTTACTTCCTTTTCAAACCCTTTCCAAAATTTCTTCATCATTTCTTTCCACTTCAATTTACCTACAGAAATTTTGTCCAAACTTTCTTCCATTTCAGCTGTAAACGGTAACGATAGTACATCTTCGAAGTTTTTCACCAAAAATTCATTAGCCGCATTACCTAAAACTGTCGGTTTAAATTTACCCTCATCCCGCTCTATATATTGACGCATAATAATTGTTGAAATAATTGGTGCATAAGTACTCGGCCTACCTATACCCTGCTTTTCCAAAGATGACACTAAACTGGCATCACTATAGCGCGGCATTGGCATAGTTTCACTTGCCTCATAACCAATTTTTTTAGCCACTATTTTTTCACCTTCATTCAACTCTGGCAAAATCTGATCCTCATGTTTTTCACCACTAATTCTCAAAAATCCATCGAACAACATTCTTACTCCTTTTGATTGAAACAAGGCATTACCTACGGAAAAATTAATCGTGGTATTTTTCATTTTCGCTGCTGCCGCTTGAGTTGCCACTGCCCTTTTCCAAATCATTTCATAAAGTTTTATTTCTCTCGAGTCAGCTCCCTCAATAGTCCGAATTGATACATTTGTTGGCCTAATTGCCTCGTGTGCTTCTTGGGCATTTTTACTATTATTTTTATAAACCCGAACTTTTTCTGATAAATAATTTGCGCCGTATTCTTTTTCAATGAATTTTCTAAATTCACCAATCGCTTTTTCCGATAAATACACCGAATCAGTTCTGTGGTAACTAATTAAACCTTTTTCATAAAGTTGTTGAGCCACACTCATAGTTTGCTTACCCGACCAACCCATTCGTCGTGCCGCTGCTTGTTGTAATTTTGATGTTGTAAATGCCGGTAACGGTGTTCTTGAAGTCTCAGTCCCGCTCACCTTCTCTACTAAAAATTCCTTTCCTAGTCCATCAACAAATTTTTTAACTTCTTCTTCTGTTTTAAAAATCGACTTAGAATACGAATATTCACCGTCAAACAACTTTAGTTTAGTGCTAATAAATACACTTTTTCCATCAACCTTTACTAAATCAGCTTGAAAAATTTCTTTCTTACCCAATTCCGACCAAACTGTATAAAATTTTTCTTTCTTAAAAGCTTCAATCTCTTTTTCCCTTTCACAAATTAATCTCACTGCCACCGACTGAACTCTTCCACCTGATAAACCCCGACGCACTTTTTTCCACAAAATCGGCGATAAACTATAACCTACTACCCTATCTAATACTCGCCGTGCCTGTTGAGCATTTACCAAATCCATATCAATTTCACGACAATGTTCCAACGCTTCTTCTACCGCTTCTTTAGTAATTTCATGAAAAGTAATTCTCGTTACAATATCTTTTAACTTTTTACTTTTAACTTTTGACTCAAGAATCCACTTCACATGCCAAGAAATTGCCTCTCCTTCACGATCAGGATCGGACGCCAACAATATTAATTCAGCTCCTTTTGCTGACTTCACTAATTCGTCAATTACCTTTTTTTTCTTTGGATCAATTTGGTACTCAACTTCAAAGTCTTTAGCCAAATCTACCGCCATTTTATTTTTAGGTAAATCTCGTATATGACCCACTGTCGCCACCACTTTAAAATCTTTTCCCAAATATTTTCCGATGGTTTTTGCTTTTGTTGGTGACTCGACTATCAATAATTTTTTCATTTTTCTATTTTAAAAAACTTTCTACTTTCTACTTTTTAAACTAAGTTTCATTGTTATCTATAATACTCCCTCTGTCAACTGCGAGGTTTAATCATCACATTTAACACTTCTCCGATTTGTCTACCATCATTATAACTAATAACCCTCACTCTATTACCACTTTTTAATTCCCTTTTTAAATTATCTAAAATTCCAGAACCAGGATAAGCTTTAAATCCACTATCACCATCCAAAGGTCTACCAATAATATTTTCTTTATCAAATACATCTATCAAAAAACCATCACTATTATTAATAATCTGTCTAGCGGCCAAAACACATCCAAAAATTTCTATCCTTTTCAAAACTGAGGGAAAAAATTCTTTCACAATACTCGGATTATAACATCTCACTCCCCTTCGTCTTTATTCGTCGTATACCTCGGTACCACTGTTTCCGGTTCATTAAACCACTCTTTTAATATATCTCCTACAATTGGCGCTGCTATATCACTTCCTTCACCACCCCTCTCTACCATCACCGTAATTGAAATTTCCGGATTATCCACTGGAGCAAAAGCTGTTAACCAAGCATGAGTATCTTTACTCCCATCACCTACTTCCGCTGTTCCGGTTTTACAGGCAAGTTGAGTTTTAAAATTAAACAATGGCCATGCTGTTCCACCTGGTTTACAAGCTTGTTTCATTCCCTCTATTACTGTTTGCCAAGTCGAATCACTAATCCCAACATCCTTACAATCAACTTTACTATCTTTTAAAACACTCATTTTACATTTCTTCCCATGATTGGCGATTACGTTTGTCATTTGATTCACTTGTATTGGAGTTACATCCAAATCTCCCTGTCCTATAGCCAAATGGTAAGTATTACCCAAATACCAACTCTCCCCTTTAACTTTCTTCTTCCAATCTTCATCCGGTACCACTCCCTCTACTTCACCACTCAATTCTACTCCCGTCTTGGCTCCATAACCATAATTTTTTGCCCAATCACGAATTCTATCCACCCCCAACATTTCTCCTAATTTATAAAAGAAAATATCATTCGATCTTCTAATTGCTTTAATAATATCCACCATTCCATCCGAGGTGCCACTCCAAGTTTTATAACTATAATCACCAACTTTTAACACCCCCGTATCTTCTATTAACGTCTCCTTATTAATCACTCCACTTTCTAATCCTGCTGTTGATACCGCTATTTTAAACACTGATCCTGGATGATATCTGGCTGTTATCGCTCGATTCAATAATGGCAAATTATTTTTATCCGCCAAGTATTGATTAATTTTTTCGTTATTTTGATCAGTAAAATCATTAGCGTTATAAGCTGGACTCGAAACTAAACTTAAAATTTTACCAGTTTTGGGCTGACTAATTATTACCACTGCTTTCCTTCCCCCTAAAAGTTTATAAATCTTATCTTGCCAATAAGCATCGACCGACAAAGTTATTGATGGCTTAATTTCCGGCTCCTCTCTTCCCAACTCCCGAACATAATTTCCTAAAGCGTCAATTTCTACCACCCTTTTCCCATTTTTCCCTCTCACTTCACAATCCAAATACCCCTCAATTCCACTCCGACCTATTACATCATCACCTCTTAATTTATAACCACACCTACCGCTCTTCATATCCTCATCATCAATTTTACCCACATATCCGGTAATCATCGACATCGACTCTCCATAAGAATATTGCCTTTTTAACTCATACGCCAAATCTTTTCCTTCAAATTTATAACCATCAAAATCACCGGAATTCTGATAAATTTTATTTCCATTTTCCAATTTAAAATATTGGTAAACACTTTTAGCTACTGTCCTCCCTTTTCTGTCGACAATTTCCACTCTGGGTGCTGGTATTACACTTTCAAAAATTTTATTATCTCTGGCCACTTCTGAATAATAATCCTTCTGAATTAAACTCAATCTCAAAACTGTCACCAGTAAAATTAACAAACTTAAAACTAAGCCAAATTTTAATATCCAATATTTCCAAGGGTGTCCATTTTCTTCCCTCATTTTATTCCAAAGAAATCAATTTAATCTGTTTTAATAAATCATTGTCATCCACCAATCGACCACAACCTTTAATTACCGCCATTCCCGGCTCATCAGCCAAAATAGTACAAATTTTTGTTTCTGATTCAATCATCTGAGCTAAATCCTTCAATTTTGATCCATTACCCACCATCACAATCCCCCTTTTTAATATATCTTCCATTAATTCAGGCGGCGTTTCATCCAAAACCGATTTAACCAACTTAACAATCTTGCCCAATTCCAAACTTGATGCTTCCCTAATTTCTTCCCGATTCATCTTAACACTTTTCGGTAAACCTGTTTCTAAATCTCTTCCTTTAACCAGGCTATCACTTTCCACTCCAATTTTAATTTTTTCCGCACTATTCGGGCCAATTAATAATCCGTATTTCATTTTTACATAATTTATAATCGCTCCATCAATCTCACTTCCAGCCGTTTTTATTCCCTTACCGATAACTACCCCACCAACAGAAATTACACTTACTTCAGTTTTTCCTCCACCCACATCTACTATCACTATTCCACCCTGTTCATTAATCGGGAAATTTAATCCAATTGCTGCCAACACCACTTCTTCTACCAAAACAACCTCTCTAGCACCTGCTGATATCAAAATTGACCTTATAGCTCTTTTTTGTACCTGATTAATAAAACTTGGTACTCCCACTATTACTCTTGGTTTAAAAATTTTTGGATATTTAGATGGTACCTCGTAAATCAACTTAAAATAATAAGCCATCAAACTTTCCAACCCCTCCATATCCGTCAACAATCCATTTTTAATTGGACTAATCACTTCAATTTGTCTTGGTTCCCGACTCCACATCAATTTAGCTTTATAACCATAAGCTACCGGCCTCTTTAAATCACTCTTCGGTGCTGACAAACCTGTCCATCTTTTTTTCTTTGGTCTGGCCAACATTGTCGGTTCATCAATCACAATCCCCCTATCCTTTAGGTAAATCATTGTATTAGTACTTCCCAAATCAATTCCGATATCCCAACTAAAAACCCCTGCTATATCAATAAGTTTATTACCTGTTTTTCTTAACCATCTCACTCTAAAATTATAGCAACTTGAATCTCTCTTAGTTACAATAAAACTATTCATGAAAAAAATCACTTCAGTTATTAAATTCTTTTATCTCCTACTTTTTTTTATTACTCCGTTTATTTTCACCTTTTTCAATTCTGAACTTTTCGAATTACCCAAAATGCATTTTGTCTACGCTGTTACTATTATAATTACCTGTCTCCATATATTTAATTGGCTATCTGGTAATACTCATCTTTATCAAAAAAATATTTTTAATCTCCCTCTACTTTTATTTTTGATTTCTCAAATTGTCTGTACTTTCACTTCCATCGATATTCATACTTCATTTTATGGCTATCCATCTCGTCTCAATGGTGGACTTCTTTCCATTATCACCTACTCCTCACTTTTTTGGTGTCTCTTACCTTACTTAGATGAAAAATTTAAGCAAAAAATTATCGACTTTTCTCTAATCAGCGGTGTCTCTGTTGCTCTTTACGGCATTCTCGAACATTTTGGTATCGACCAACACCTTTGGGTTCAGGATGTTCAGTCACGAGTCTTCTCTACCCTTGGCCAACCCAATTGGCTCGCCGCCTATCTCTGCATCCTTCTCCCTTTTTCTCTATATAGAACTCTAAATAATCCCACCAAAAGACTTTCAACTTTAAACTTTCTACTTTCTATTTGTTTATTTATTTGTCTCCTTTTCACCAAATCCAAATCTGGTATTTTGGCTGGCGTTATTTCTGTCTCTATTTTTTGTTTTTTTAATTTTATCAAAAACAAATCTTCTCGAAAATTATTAATTATTAATTATTCATTATTAATTGTTTTATCTTTACTAATTTCCAACCCCATCAAAGACATTGTTTTCCCTCCACAATTGAATCCCGCAACTGCGGGACGACAAATTGAAAATTTAAACATAACTTCTAGTGGTGATATCCGTAAAATTGTTTGGCAAGGTAGTTTAGATCTTTTCAAAAAATTCCCTGTCTTTGGTACCGGTGTCGAAACTTTTGCTTATTCCTATTACTGGACCAGACCCATTGAACACAATCTCACCTCCGAATGGGATTTCCTTTACAACAAAGCTCACAACGAATATTTAAATTACCTCGCTACCACCGGCCTAGTCGGCACCATCCCATATTTAATTTTCATTTTCACTGTATTAATAGTTCTAATTAAAAAAATTCTAAATACTAAATACTTGATACTAGATACTGCTATCTTATGCTCATTTATCAGTATACTTATTACTAATGCCGCGGGTTTTTCCGTTGTTACCGTGTCCCTTTTCTTTTTTCTTCTTCCCGCTTTATCTTTACCGGAAAGTCCCTCGTTGACCCAACCTTCAAGCGGTAAATTCAAAAAATTCCTTATTTTCCCAATTTCTCTATTTTTCTTAATTCTTTTCTATAATAATTTTTCTGACTATATTGCCGACACTTTTTTTGCTAAATCCCAAGCTAACGACGCTAAACAAGATTATATCTCGGCTCACAATTTCGCCCAAAGAGCCTTAAACTTGTCCCCCAGTAATTCTAATTACATCATTAATTTAGCCGATTCATCAGCCAAAATAGCCTTAATTACCAAAGAAAATAATCAAGAATATATTGACCAGGCCAGTAAACTGGCCGACCAATCTGTCTCTGTTTCTCCAGCCAATATCAATTTTTGGAAACAACGCGGTCAAATTTATTATTACCTTTCTACTCTTGATAATAAATATTTTTACACTGCTATTGAATCACTCCTTCAGGCCAGTAAACTCGCCCCTACTGATGCCAAAATGTACTATTCCTTAGGAAAATTTTTAGAAACCGCCTCTATGCCCGATGATGCCGCTTTTTATTATCAAAAAGCTATCGATCTTAAGTCTAATTACGATTACGCTTACGCTGCTCTTGGTGAAATTTATTTTAATCAAAAAAAATACGATCAAGCCAAAACCAATTTAGAGCAAACTCTCAAATACGCCCCCACCAACACCGACGCTCAAAAAATGTTAAATAACATCAAAAAGCTGAAAAACTGATAGACTGACTAACTGAATATCTTAATATCCGCTTTTACCATTTCCTTTCCATTCCATTTGTAAAACTTTCCCCCTTCTTTTTTGATATAGTCCACAAACAATTTCCCTATTAAATGATCACTTTCATGTTGCCAAACAATTGCCGAAAAACCCTCCAATTTCTTTCTTTTTGTTACAAATTTTTGTCCAATTAATTCTTGCCATTCTACTTCTATTTTTAACCATCTCTTTACTGTTCCAAAATAATCCGGAAACGACAAACATCCCTCCAAAAAATCTTCCTTGGCCGACGTAGCGCCAGTGTAGGCGGCTTCTTTTTCTATCACCGGGTAAACCCTCTCCCCCCAAGTCTTTATTAATTTTGGATTAAAATAAACTTTCACTTCACCATCAATTTTCATCCCAAAAAAATTTTTTGACACCCCAATTTGTGGAGCTGCCAAACCAGCCGCATTTTCTCCATCCGTCAAAAGTTTTTTCAATTCCTTAATCTCTTTGGCAGTGACTTTATCAATTTCTATTACATCGCTAACTTTTTTACGTAAAACCTCGTTAGGATAAATGATTATTCTCCCCATAGACTATTTTAACATTTTCGTAGAGACGCGTCATGGTGTGTCTCTACATAAAACCCAAAATTACGATAAAATAGACATACATGATCAATATTATTTTCTTTGGTTCATCCTCATATTCCGTCACTATTCTCCAAAAACTTTTGGGGATTAAAGATTTTCAAGTATCCGCTGTTTTTAGTAAAACCGATAAACCGGTTGGCCGTAAACAAGAAATTATCCCTAATCCTGTCGCCGCTTTTGCCAAATCCAAACACCTTCCTTTATTTCAAATAGAAGAGTTCACCCCTGAAGTTAAATTAGAAATTAGAAATTTGAAATTAGACATTGGTCTTTGTGTCGCTTTCGGTCCACCTTATTTCGATCAGGAAACCATAGATATCCCCAAATACAAAATCATCAACATTCACCCCTCGCCTTTACCCAAATACCGCGGTGCCACCCCTGGCCCATGGCAAATTATTAATGGTGAAACGAAAAGTGCCGTCAGTTTTTTTCAAATCGATGCTCTTCCCGATCATGGACCAATTATCACTCAGCTTCCCTTTAAAATTTCAACCACTGAAACCGCTGCCAGTTTCTATACCAAAGCTTTCGATCTCGCTGCTCAAAATCTTGAAACTGTTCTCAATAAATATATCTGTGATCTAAGATCTGAGATCTATAATCTAACTCCTCAGGATCATTCCCAAAAAACCTATTTTCCCAAATTCGACAAAGATAAAGCCCAAATCAATTGGTCCTGGGACCAAGCCAAAATTGCCCGCTTTATTCGAGCTCTTAACCCCTGGCCCATCGCCTGGACTTATGTTGCCAATCAAAAAGGTGAACAACTAAAAATGAAAATCTTCAGTTCAACTTTCAACCTTAAACTTTCTACTCTAGACTTAGATCAAGTTCAAATAGAAGGTAAAACCATCACTTCTTGGTCCGAAATTTCATCCTACTATACTATCAAAAAATCCTAACCTAAGGCAATTTTTAATTTTTAATTTTTAATTATTAATTATTAATTAGTAATTAGTAATTAAATTTATTGCCTATTTTTAGGTAATTTTAAAAACCAATTTTAAAATTTATTGGAAAAATTCATCATTAATGATATGTCGTTTTTCTGCTAGCTTAGGCAATTTTACTATTTCTTATTAATTACTAATTATTAATTATTAATTAGTAATTAGTAATTAATTATGTAAGGATAGGCAAAAAAATATTTCCAATTTATTAAAATTTGTTTATTTAAAAACCAAATTACTCCTAAAGTTAGGCATTTCACTTTTTGACAAAGATTTCAAAAATCTCTTTAATTATCATTAAGGAGGTAAAACTATGCCAGTAAAAAAGAAAGCTACTAAAAAAGTCGCCAAGAAAAAAGTTGTTAAGAAGAAAGCTGCTAAAAAAACAGCTAAGAAAAAAGTCGCCAAAAAAACCAAGAAAAAATAAATGATTCTTGGTTTACTCTAAAAAACGGTACTTAATTAAGTGCCGTTTTTTGTTGCTCTTTAGTTTCTTTCTTAAGTCTCTTTAAACACTTAGTGCAAAAAACACCACTAATTTTATCTTCACCCATTGTCAAAGTAACTTTTTGAACGTTAGCTTTGTAAGTTCTTGGGGTTCGATTTTGGGCATGGGATCGGATACGACCGACTTTAGTCCCCTTACCACATAAACTGCATGTTCTCATAGTAAGGTATAATATCACAATCATCCTTTTTTTTGGAATATGGAAAGTTTTATTTTTAAAATTATCTCATTCATCTCTCTAATTATCGCTATTACCTTCCATGAATTCTGCCATGCTCTAGCTGCTGACCATATGGGCGACCCCACCCCTCGATCCCGCGGTCGTCTTACATTAAACCCACTGGCTCACGCCGATCCTATTGGTACTATTGCTTTACCTTTAATTAATCTAATCACTGGTTTCCCCACTATCGGTTGGGCTAAACCAGTTCCTATCGATCCTTTTAATTTTCGTCATCCCAAAAAAGATGAAATTATTGTCTCTTTAGCTGGACCGGCTAGTAATTTACTCCTAGCCATTATTGGTTCTCTAATCATTCGTTTTTTACCTCTTTCTGAAATCTTTATTCTTTTCTTTTATTTACTCACCTTTGTTAATATTTCTCTTTTTATTTTCAATCTTATTCCTATTCCGCCACTTGATGGTTCACATATTCTCTTAAACATTTTACCGGAAAAATCCCGTCTCCAATGGGAAGAAACTTTTGACCGCTATGGTTTTATCTTAATTATTGTCCTAGTGTTTTTTCCTATTGCCAACGGTCAAAGTTTAGTCAGTTTAGTTATTTCCCCTATCATTAGTTTTATTTCTCATCTTCTTTTACCAGGATTTTAAGATCTTCCACCATTTTTTTGATGTCTTTACTGTTCATTCCGTGAACCGTCGCCCCTTCTTCCAAAGTTTCCATTCCCGCAGCCATACAACCAATACAATGGAAACCATATTCTTCCATTAAAACTTCAGCTAATTTTGGGTATTTTTCCACTAAATCACCAATCATTATATCTTTAGTAATTTCATTTGTTTGTTTTTTCATGAGTCAATTATAACCCAATATTTTGAAAGATTATTTTAATCATGTTACAATCCCCCGTCTTTAGACAACCAAGGCAATAGCGCCAAGGTTAGCACCCTAATAATAAGTTGGAAGGAGAATCTCGACTCATGAACAGACCGCAACACACCGGATGGCAAGGGCAAGTTCTCACCGACACTGGAATAGACACCGGCCGAAGAATCACTATTAATATCCGCCACTTCCCTAACGAACCGGGTAAAACCTGGTTCAAACTTCCATCCAAAATTGTCGTTGTTGAAGGTATTGTTAATATTCAAGGTAAGATTAAGTGCCTCAGGAACCATCTCTATAGTGGTAGTATCCGTATTCCCGGTGCTGTTCCGATCGACGAGAAGAAAAACATTTTTGGAGTTACCAACTTCACTAGTACCTTTCTTACTGATGCCACTGTCTATGCCCAAAAAGGGAGTATTGTTCAGATTCATCTCAACGAATTCCGAGTCAAACAACCCAAAGGGACTGTACTTCAACATACCTCTGGAATAATTGTTCGCTTCCAACTCTAGTTTTATACCCCTGGTTTGTGTTTTCGTACACAACAGCTTGCAAAAGCACCAGGGGTTTTCTTTTGAAACTATTTTATAAAAATGTTACAATCCCCAGTCTTAGAACTACCGGACAACTGCGTCCAGGTTAAGCACTATAACAACAAGAGAGAGGGTTAAGCTCATCATGTCCAACATTTTAACTTCAAACACTCGGACTTGTCAGGTTGTCACTACCAACGGGTTCAATACCGGATATACTTTTCTATATCACCTTAGTCCAAAAAACAGAATAGATGATACTTGGTTTCTTCTACCTCCAAGCGTAATTATTTTTTCTGGTGTTATTATGACCGACAAAGAATTACGATTCCTTCAGGGCCATTTCAATAACAGGTATATGCCGGACATAAAACAAACCAATCAGGACAATATCTATAAAGTTCGAAACTTCAGTGGCAACTTAACCAATATTGCTTTTTATATCAAAGCTGGCAGTGTTCTTCGAATTAATCTTAGCCAATTCGGTTTAACCAGCTTTTATAAATTTGCTCAATTCACTCTCTAGCCTTATCTTTAAATCCCTTTGGGTTGTGCATTGTGCGCAACAGCTTACAGAAGCACCAAGGGGATTTTATTTCTAAACCTAATTTTCGCATTAACACCGCAAACTCCATTTTTAATTTCTGACAAACTATTCCATAATTGCTAGACTTAATTGTCCTATCTAAAGCTACTGCTTTAAGAAGGTGTTTTTTCTAGCTAAACTTCTTAAACGGAGAACTTGTGACTATTAAGATTCGTTTTATTAGTCCGGTTTTCCCCACGTTTTTATAGCGTGGAAAAGCCAATATTGAAGCTACTTTAGGTGGGACAATTCTTTAACCACCATTCCCCCTATCATTGGTAAAGTTTCTTTATTCTTTTCTCCTTCCACTTTGATCTCTTTCTCAAATTTCTTTTCAAAGTAAATCGGATTTTCTAAAAATTCAAACAAAAAATTTGAAATTTCCCCATTTTTTTCCCTTATCCAACCCAATTTCTTCTTTTTAATCAAATCGATATTCCCATCCTCTTGACCACCAATATGAGTCATTGCCACAAATGGCTTACCTACTGCTACTGTATCAAATAAAAAATTTGGTCCGGCTTTACCAAACACAATATCACACGCCGACAAAACTTCGGCCATATTCTCAATCCATCCCATATTTACAATTTTTACCATTCCATCTTTTCTAATCCTTTCAAACATCTTTTTGTATTGTTCCACTAAATTAAAGGCCAATTTATCTATCCCTGTGTTAATTACTAAACCCACTTTTTTATCTACCATCAATAACGATGGTAAAATTTTAGTTAATGAATTTGTCCCTAAACTTCCCCCTCCCAAAAAAATTATCGGTCTATCATTATCAAAACCCAACTTCTTCCTTGATTCCAAATAATCATAATCTTTATACATTTCCTGTCTTGTCCACCAACCAGTAATCATTAATTGGTCTTTTTTAATCCCATACTTTAATCCTTCATTAAATCCAACCCTGTCATAAACCAGGTGTAAATCCGCCTCTTTTACAAAAGAGGTTGGATTAATTGTCCATGGATCAGCCACTACTGTCCATAAACCAAACTTTTTATTTTCTTTTTTTCTCCACCTAGCCAAAGAATGACTATGAAAAAAATAAGTTGAAATTATTAGATCTGGTTTAATTTCCTCTACTTCTTTTTTTAGTCGTGGTAAATTAAATACCGATGCTTCCTCTAACAACTCTATTCCCACTCTTTTCCTTGATAACATATGCGCCATTCTATTTGACTGTGGCATATATCTATAACTAAAAACATACAAGTCACCAACAATCCCGGTTGTCGCTTTTATCTCCCGATAAACAACTTTATAATCATCTTCTTTTTCTCTTGTCTTTAAATATCCATAAATCGCCTTAGCAATCGATCTATGCCCCCACGGCATATCATCAGTCAATACTAAGACTGTCTTCTTCTCTTTCATACTTTGTTTATTTTACCTCAAAACCCCAAAGTTATTGTTATAATAAGCCTATGCCTGAGTAGCTCAGTTGGTTAGAGCACCAGTTTTGTAAACTGGTTGTCGTGAGTTCGAATCCCACCTCAGGCTCATCTTTACCAAAATCTTTGATACAATATCAAAGTAAAATCAAATTGATTTTGCCTTAATTTAGAAATTAGGCATTAGAAATTAGAAATTGTACTTTATGCCCGGATAGCTCAGTTGGTAGAGCATCCCCTTGGTAAGGGGAAGGTCATGAATTCGAGTTTCATTCCGGGCTCAAAATACTTTCCACTTTTTACTTTGCACTTTTAACTCAATCGGGAGGGTTGGCCGAGTGGTTTATGGCGCCAGTTTTGAAAACTGGTGGGCGAAAGTCCGCATGGGTTCGAATCCTATACCCTCCGCTTTTTTGACTTCTTCCCCCACTTCAATTACAATCCTCATCAGAATAGTTCGTTGGTTCATGAACTTTCGACAATTAGTGGAGGTGGGTTGTTGATGGACTTCAGTAGATTGGTTCCGGATTACAATCCAAAAGGGAAAACCATCATTTTTGGTGATGGCAAGAGACGAATTTGTTACGGCCCAGTTTCATGTGTTTCTAATGGTACTTATGGAATCTACCTATCAATTAAGCATCCTCAAGCATTGAGACCAAATGGAATATCCGGACCGATCGCTACTACTGTTATCTTTGTCAGCAACAAAAGTCACATACTCAACTATCCGGACAATTCTACTAAGATAATCAACTACACCGACAGAGAACACCACACCAAAACTGTTATTCTAACCCCCACTACAGACCAATCCCGAATCAAAGATCTTGCAGATAATCTGCTCTGCTAAAGATCTAATGTAGATATGCCACTACGGCCAGTAAAATCCCCCGCAAATTTACTGGCCGCTCATTTAAACTCTCTGTTATTTTTTAAAAAACTTCCCACTATAACATTCTCTTTCGAACACAAAATATATCTTATAATGTTGACTATTCCCTTAATATTGGTATAATTAAAGATTATAAGATATATAAATACGTTTTGCCGTGTTTTAAAACTATATCTTATTCTGATATATAAATCTTGTTCTTTTACATAATTCCTTGGATACTCAATATTAGAAGGAGGTTCTCTCGATGGCAAGTACTAGAAGTTACCACAAGATCTGGGCGACCATGGCAACCAAGTCTATACTTCTTCAGGAATACGGCATTTCCATTACCTATATTGGTGCGGGCGAATCCATGGTCGAATACCCTATTGGGTATTCAATAACCGTCCCAAAAGGACATGACAAAAAACATGTCTTTTTAATCATCGACAAAGCCGGCAAAACTATTGCCGATGCCATCTGGGATGACAATCATAATGCCTATAATTTGACCATTAACAACGGTCAAATAGCGGGCTAACCCACTCAACAAGATTTCTATACCCAAAGCGCCGAACAGTGAATGATTTAAAGTTGTGGCTAAATCCACATCCATCATTTACTTACTAGGCGCTTTAACTTTTTCTCCTACTTTTTTCTATCATCTCCACCGATTTTTCTAGCGATTCCGCACTCACCACTTCCCCATCATTCACAAAATAAATTTCATCCGCTTTTTTAATTGTGTTTAATCTATGAGCAATAATTACTTTAGTAGTTTCGGTCGGCAATTTATCAATAATTTTTTGTAATAAACTTTCAGTCACTGTATCAATATTAGCTGTGGCCTCATCCATCACCAACAATTTTGGCCGTCTCAAAATCGCCCTCATAAACGAAATCAATTGCTTTTGTCCCAAACTAATTACCTCTGTATCTGGCGTGATTTCTGTATCTAATCCGTTTTCAAATCTTTCTATCAACTCCTCCAAACCATCTTCTTTCAATTCTTTCTTTAATTTTTTCTTATCATAAACTTCATAATTAGGGTTACCATAAACAATATTTTCACCCACACTTCCGGTAAAAATAAACTGTTCTTGCAAAATAAACCCAATTTGTTCCGATAATTCTTTACCACTATAACTTCTAATATCTCTCCCTTCAAAATAAATTTGTCCCGAATCAGGATCATACAATCGACACATCAATGCTGCCATTGTACTCTTCCCCCCTCCGGTTGGTCCCACCATGGCATAAGTTTTCCCCTTCTTAAAATCCAAATTTACTTTATCCAAAATTATTTTTTCACCATCATACGAAAATTTAACTTTATCAAACACTAATACATCATCTTCTTTAACTTTTAAACTATCTTTTATCTCTACTACTCCCAAATCCGTTTTTAAATCCAAAATTTCCGAAATTCTTACCCAACCAGCAAACGCCATTTGAGTGTTTGACCATATTTGAGCCATCTGTCTTAGTGGTGCATAAAATTTATCCGTATACGCCAAAAAGGCAATCAATAATCCAATTGTAATTTGCCCTCCAACAATCATTCCTATTCCCATCACTAACACCAAGGTTAATCCCGTATTCCAGGCCAAATCATAAATCGGACTACTAATATTATTAACCATCCCCGACCGCACTGACATGGCAAAATTATTTTCATTAGCTTTCTTAAAATTTTCTCTAAAAAAATCTCTCCGATTAAACAATACAATTACTTTAAAGTAACTCAAGCTTTCCTGAATCTCTGCCGACAAATTTCCCAAAGACTGTAAACTCAATCGACTCCTTTTACTCATATAAGACGACATAGCATAAGTTATCCCCATTAAACCCACTACCGGCAACATCATCCAGAACGACAATTTTGCATTAGTATAAAACACAAAAATTCCAACCCCCAACAAAGTAAATGCCTGACCTATAAATTGATTAAGTGATTGTGAAAAGAATTGATTTAACTTGTCCGTATCACTATTAATTCTCGATATTAAATCACCCAATTTATTTTGATTAAAAAATGACAAAGGCAAACTTTGAATTTTTTCAAACACCCGACTCCGTAATCGATATAAAATATTTTGCCCCACTCTACCCATTAATACTGTTTGAAAATAATTAGTTATCGCCACTACTATATAAATACCTGCCAACAACCATCCAAAATTAGCCAATTCTGGCCAATTTTTATCAACAATAAATTTGTCTATTGCTATCCCTGCTATTAATGGCGTGGCCACATTCATCACCGAATTTATTAACACTACCACTATTGCCCATGCCAATCTCCATCCATCACCTTTTAAAAATTCTCCGAATCGACCAATGATTTTACCGACTTTTAGGTTTAATTTACTGTTGGTATCAAAATTTTTTAAGCAATAATCTTTCATTCGGTCGACATTTGTAAACTATATAACTGTTGATATTCTGGTGATTTTTTTAACAATTCTTTATGAGTTCCTTTGGCCAATACTTCCCCTTCCATGATCAAAATAATCTGGTCAAAATCTTCTACCGAGGCAATTTGTTGAGTGATTAATACTTGAGTAATCTTGCCGTAATTCTTTTTTAATCGGGAAAAAATATCTTTTTCTGTTGACCGGTCCACCCTGGCCGTAAAATCATCCAACAACAAAATTTTTGGATTCACTGCCAAAGCTCTGGCCAAAGTTAATCGCTGTTTTTGTCCGCCAGACAAATTTGACCCTCTTTCTGTAATTTTTGTTTCCAATCCTTCTGGTAATGTCTTAATAAAATCATCCAGAGCCGCTGTTTCAATCGCTTTTTTTAAATTAGTTTCATCTTCTTTATTTTGAAAATTAATATTTTCTCTAATCGTCAAATTAAACAATGAACTATCTTGAAACACTAATCCTAACTGTCCTGACAAACATTTTTGACAATATTTTTTTACCGGTACCTCGTCGATCAAAATTTCTCCACTGTTCGGTTTCATTAACCCCGACATCAAATAAAATATCTGCGTTTTTCCTGCCGCCGTTGGTCCTAGAATTGCCGTTTTTGACCCTGGTTTAATCTCAAAAGACACCTCTTTTAACACTTGTTTTTGACTAAAACTTAATGACACTTTTTTGAATTCCACCTTTCCTTCTATCTCTTTATCAAGATCACCAAAATCATCTTTACCTTCAAAATTCAAAACCTCTTCAATTCGCTGATAAGACGTCATCGCTCTGGCAATGATATTACTCACAAAACCCAGCATTATCATCGGAAAAATCAACATAGAAACATAAGTGTTGAAAGCTGTTAAATCACCTACCGTAAACTCTCCCTCCAAAATTAATTTTCCTCCCACTAACAAAATTAAAATTACTGTTGAATTAGCCAATAAACCGATTGTTGGAATCAATCCAGAAAACAATTTCATAATCGACAAACCCAAATCTTTTGCCTGACCGTTTTGCTCATTAAATTTATCAATTTCCCTATTTTGACTATTAACAATTCTTACCAAACCTGCCGCCACAATATTTTCTTTAATTACTTTATTTAATCTATCCAGAACCGCTTGTGCTCGCTTAAAAAAACTTCTAATCCGACCAAATATATTAAAAAACACCAACGCTACAATTGGTACTATTATTAACACCATTAATCCCAATTTCACGTTAATTCTCAACAACATTACTGCTGATCCTATCACCAATACTATCGATGAAAAGATCTGTACCAATCCCGTAGTCATTGCCTGTTTTATATTATCCACATCACTGGTCATTATTGTCAGCAATTTTTCCGAAGTCATCTTATTCACAAAACCAAAATCCTGTTCTGATATTTTATTTACTAATTTCTCTCGGGTTTTTTTAGCTACCGTTTCTGCCAAAAAAGTCTGTAAAAAACTTTGTCCTACCGCAAAAACAAAAATTATTACCGACACTCCGGCCATTTCATAGACTATTTTCACTATTTCAAAACCCTGATTACCAAAAGAATCTATTGCTCCCGATGTTATTTTTGGTAACCACAAGTTCAATCCATTATTTATTAAAGATACCAAAAGTAATAGACCTAATAAGCCCAAATATGGCTTTATTTCTTTTAAAATTCCTACATTCCCTTTCTTCATATAAACTCGATTCGTTAGTATAGTTGATTTAAAAATAAACTTCCATTTATAAAATTGTTAATATTATTTATGTCAACTATCCGACAAAAAATTTATATTCTACTTCTTATCATTCTTATTGCCTGTATCGGTTTAATTATTACTAAATCTGTTACTGACCAAAGTCATATTTACACTTCTCCGGAAGAACAAACTTTTGTCGTCCCCAACGTCACTCCTGGTCAAATCAAAAATATTGACTGGGATACCACCGAAAAACTCATGTCTAGTTGTCAAATTAAGGTCATTTTTCAAAAACATAACCTAGAGGTCACCATTCGGGACAAAAATGGTCAAATTTATCAAACCAATGAACCAAAAATTGACGCCATCTTCGATCTTGCCCAAAAATACCAAGGCCCTTGTGACATCGTTCAAATGATTACCGAATAATGTTAAAATAAACTATATTAAGTGCCATTACCCTATTAATAATTCATTGGAGGTTTTTATGAACACCAGAATTAATGGAGTCAATTTAATCATTTCTCTTAGAATCAGGCGAATGATTCAAACGAAATTCGTCAACAAACTCGATCAGCTTCTTCCTCAATTCAATAATGAGCTCAAAACCGCTTCATTACATATTCAAAAAGATAAGAAGTACAAAAATTACACTGCCAAGTTTGATATGAGTCTTCCCGGTCTTAAAAACCCTATTCATGCCGAAGTTACCCACGCTGACTTAACCGGTGCTATTGTTGATCTTCGAGAAGCTGTTGAACGTCAGATTAAAAAGTACAAGCATGCCGACTAACAATTGTCATTTGGCCTAAATTAGTTTAAAATACCACTCATGTCTAAATCTAAAAAAACACCACGAATTTTGATCGCCTTAGTTTGTGCTGAGTGCGGTGCTCAAAATTATTTAACCGAAAAAAATAAAACTAACACTCCTGACAAACTCAAATTTGTCAAATACTGTAAATGGTGTAAAAAGCGAACCGAACACAAAGAAAGCGCTAAACTTAAATAATTTTACGTAAAAATTCGAAGATATAATTTTTTAGCGAATTTCAACACGCCAGTATTGACTGAGATAAAAAATTTGTATCAAGAATTTTTATAAAAAATTAAATGAAATTAGATTTATCAAATCTAGAAAGTATTTATATCTCTCCTCTTGAAGGCTGTAATTTGGCCTGTAAATATTGCTATACCCACAAAACAACCAATGTCCTTTCTAATGAACAGATTTTTAACTTTGTAAAACGATATAATTCCTATCTTCAAACATTATCAAAAAATTCTAAGATCTATCATCTAAGATCTATCATCTTGTGCGGTGGTGAGGTTTTTTTACTCCCCGATTTTCCTCAACTAATTAATAGTTTGATTGATAAAGATATATTTGTCACAATAATCACCAACGGCACTATTGACCGACTTCAAGAAATAAAAAAGCCCGATAGTTGCCAGATTTTAGTTTCATTAGATGGTCCAAAAGACATTCACGACCAAAATCGCGGTTCTGGCAATTTTGACAAATCTATTAAATATATCAAACATGCTCAAGAATTAGGTTTTCCTGTTGGTATTATGTATTTAGTTACTAAAGACTCTTATCCTTATAAAGATTCTTTCCCTTTAATTCTATCCAGAGAACTAGAGCACCAGAGTACCAGTAATCTAAATATTACCTATCTTACTGATCGAAAAATGTCTTTAACCAACGACCAATGTCTTGATATCAAACTCCACTACCCTACTTTTCCCAATAAAAACTTTGGTTGTTACCAACTTAGTCTTCAATCTAATGGAAATATTACCGGTTGTTGTGAATCCGCTATATCTTTAGGAAAGATTACCGACAAACCTCAAGTTTACATCTCTAAATTTATCAATTCTCTTTCAAAATGTTCTCATTGTAAAATTTCAACATTAAATAATTCGTTGAAAATTGTAAATTGTAAATTGAAAATTAAATGTCACGGATGTACCGATCCTTCTTATCTCTGTGGTTACCCCCAAGAATTCCATAAAAACTCCTGTCAAGATATAATTAAATTATTCAATAAATCAAAACACCAAAAAGTTGAATTTTGAAATTACAATTTTGGAGCGATTTTGAGCCTGGGCGACCAGACTCATTTTCCAGCGGAAAAGTTCGTAACGAAAAATTCAACTTTTTATATCTTTATGATTTCTCAATCTCATTTCATCCACGAATGGACCATTCAAGCTATCAGAAATTATTTTATCGATCGAAATTTTCATGAAGTCGATACTCCCACTCTTTTGGCCAAAATTCCTATTGAACCCAATTTGTATCCTCTAAAAACCAAATGGACCGAACGTGATTTCACTTTTTACCTCCCCACTTCTCCCGAAAGCGCCCTCAAACGACTTATTGCTCAAGGCATTGGTAATTGTTTCGCAGTTGCCAAAGTTTTTCGTGATCTCGAAGATATTGGCCCGACCCATAATTTAGAATTTTCCATGCTCGAATGGTATGAAATGGGCAAAACCCATCACGATATCGCCACCACCACCAAAGAATTAATTTTAAACACTCTTCATTACGTCCAACAAAAACTCAAAATTCCTCGAACCGATTATATTGTTTACCAAGGTCAAAAAATCAATCTTGGCGGCGATTGGTATCAATTTACCCTCAAAGAATTGTTTCAAAAATATGCCAACATTGATTTATCTCAAAATTTAACCGCCGACCAAATTATCGCTACCGCTAAAACTAAAGGTTACAACATCGATGGTGTTACTACTTGGGAACCACTTTACACTCAAATTTTTATTAACGAAATTGAGTCCAAAATTCCTCAAGATAAGCCATTTATTATCTTTGACTACCCAACTCAAACTTCACCTCTCTGTCAGACTTGTCCTGACTCTCCTGGTTTCAGTCAGCGTTTTGAATTTTATATCGGTGGTATGGAAATTGGTAATGCTTACACCGAACTAACTGATTCTAAAATTTTACAAGACAATTTTGACTCCGAAACCAAATTTAGACAACAAAATAATTTACCCATTCATCCTTATGATCAAAAATTTGTCGATGCTTGTGGTCAAATGCCTCCATGTGCCGGCATTGGTCTAGGTGTTGATCGACTCGCCATGCTCATTGCCGATAGTCAACATATTGAAGATGTTCTTTATTTCCCTACTTCCCAGTTAATTCAAGAATAACTATAATTAAAATTGAATATGAGTAAACCAGCATCCAAATCTAAGCCGGACAATCGATCTACTATTATCAAAGGTTTTGTTAAACCAACTATTCCTAGTTTTCCTGGAACCAAATCTCCAGTAAACTTTAAACCAACTGCTCGTATGGGAACGATCAACCGCGGTCGACGTTAAATCGTTTTTTGACCTCAACTAATACCTGATTCCAGTCCTTACACGGAACTACTTTAATATCTTTTCTCTCAGTTTCAGTGTGATCGTACAAAAATATTATCCCTTTATAACTCCTGCTCAAGTTTTTTACCAAACTCGGATTATCGTCAACTATTCCCACCACTTCAGGATATAAATATTCCAACACTTTAGCTTTCCATTTGCTTCCCATTCTCCTAGAAATATTTTTTGGTTTCAATATTGTTGGCGCTTTAGGAAAATTATTTTTCTTTAACCAGTGTTTTGTCGCTTCAAAAATTATCCTTGGTCTAATAGTAATATATGAAACTATCGGAATTATCTTATCTACCTTATTTGTCAAACTATTGGCATTTTTTATCAATGGTAAATCTTTTTGTATTTTTTCATCGGTCAAAATTTTATCTATCAACAAATCACATTCTTTACTTTGCCAATAAGGAATTTTGTCCGTATGTTTATATTTTTTAACAATTTCCTCCACTGTCAAATTCTCTGGATTACCAAACTCTTTTACTAAACCATCAACCAAACCACCAATAGTAAACGACAAGGTTTCATCAATATCCAAAGCCAAACCTTGAATTTTATTCTCCCTTAATTTTTTTTTCAGAGCTATTATTTCTCGGCTCTTTATTCTCATTATTTTTTAGTCAAATATTGTTGGACTTCATCATAAACAAACTCCAACTCAATCCCCACTTTTTTAAACATTTCTTCTGATTCCGCCCCCGCATGATATCTTCGCTCACACACCACTCTTTTTATTCCACAATTAATCAGTAACATCGCACAAACTCTACAAGGTGTCATTCGACAATAGACTGTCGCTCCGTCAATCGATACTCCCAGTTTTGCCGCCTGACAAACCGCATTTTGTTCTGCATGCACTGTTCTCACACAATGTTCCGATATTGACCCATCTTCATTCAACATTTTTTTCATTTGATGACCTACTTCATCACAATGTGGCAAACCCATTGGTGATCCCACATATCCAGTTACTAAAAT
>CAZLCB010000004.1:7696-43249 GCA_964558195.1 uncultured Gammaproteobacteria bacterium | reverse complement strand
ATCCTATCCGTGACACTCTTCTAAAATTTTCTCAAAAAAATAAAAAAGTTTTTTTGTCAGTATGGTTCCGACATTATTTTATCCGCCGGCGGCAACGCTTCTCAGTGTAATACTTTATCGGCTATCGACCGGGTTGGTTCCTACCAATTCAAAGTTGAAGCTAATGGTGTTTCTAGTAATACTATCAATGTTGACTACAAAGACATTGCTCCGGGTACGCCAACCGATTATCGTAAAGAAAGTCTCAATGGTAATTGCGATTTCAAAATCCATTTCCGTACCGCCAACGATGAAGGCCGCACTGTCAAAGTAGAACTTTATCGTTCTACCGACTCCGCCTTTACCGCCAACAATGATTCCTTAGTTCACTCAGTTAATATCGGTTCTACTCAAGAAGCTGACATTAATAATAGTGTTCCTGATTGTTCCAAAACTTATTATTATGCTCTCCGAGCTTTTGATAATGCCGGCAATGGTTCTGACATTATTGGCGATACTATTACTGTCAAAACTATTTACAATCAAACCAATGTTACTGGTACTCCAGCCCAGGGTGCTATTCCTGTTGCTGGTAGTAATATTCCTGGTGAATCCGACAATGATCAAAATATTTCCGGAGACAATCAACCAGAAACCGGCAATCAAAACCAATCCACTGGACAAATTTTAGGTACTCAAGTAAAAATCGGTAATTTTATTACCAACCACAAAATTATTTCTGGTATCATTGCTATTGTTATCTTGGCTATAATAATCTATGCCTTCAAAAAAATCAGGCAAGGTAAAAAAAGTTTCCGCAGAAAATAAAATTAAAGTCCCTCTTGTTAAAGAGGGATTTAGGGAGATTGGATTTATTGGTGTAATTCTTGTTGTAATTGCTCTCGCTATTCCTCTAAAGACTTTTGCCCCGGTCATTACTTCAGAAATCAAATATCAAATCAGTCCACCCAAAAAAGATATCGAAATTACCCCAGTTGATCCTGATTTTTCTATAGTCATTCCCAAAATCGCCGCCAACACCAAAGTTATCAAAAATATCGATCCGTTTAATTCTCAAATTTATCAACAAGCTCTCACTCAAGGAGTGGCTCATGCCTCTACTTCCGATACTCCCGACAAATCTGGTAATGTTTTTATTTTTGCTCACTCCGCCGGCAACTGGTATCAGGCCAATCAATACAACGGTATTTTTTATTTATTAAATAAACTTACCTCTGGCGATGAAATTTTTGTTTATTATCAAAATCAAAAATATACTTATTCCGTCGATCAAATCAAAACCATCAATTCTCAAGAAACCAATTATTTAAATCGTAACTTTGGTCAAAACCAACTAACTCTCATGACTTGTTGGCCGCCCGGCACCACCATCAAACGTTTATTAGTCACCGCCACCCTCAAAAATGATCACTAATCCCATCCACCAAAAAATTTTAAAAGAAATCAATCAATTAGAAAAGTCCCTCTTGTCAAAGAGGGATTTAGGGAGATTGGCTTTTGGCCAACGATATATCGGTACCGACAAACCTTATCACGGCTTTACTACCAAACAAATTACCGATCTTGCCAAAAAAATTTTTAAAGAAAATCAGTTAACTCCTGATGAAATTATCCAACTTTTAAATTCTCTTTATCAACACGGTACCAGCTACACTGAAATTGTAATTGGTCCTATGATTTTATCTCTTTCACCTCAAACTCTCCAAAATTTTGACCCTAAAAATCTAGATTTATGGTTAAATTATACACATGGATGGGCAGAAAACGATGTTCTTTGTCAGTCAAATTATACCGCAGATATTTTACTTAATAATTGGTCCGAGTGGCAAAAAATTCTCAAAGAATTTAATCAAAGTTCCAATATTAACAAACGTCGGGCTAGTTTAGTTTTGCTTACCAAATCTCTTCGTCAATCCAACGATCCTCGTTTATCTAAATTAGCCTTTACCAATGTCGAACACCTAAAAGGGGAGACCGATATTTTAATTACCAAAGCTGTTTCTTGGATTTTGCGATCTTTAGTTTCTTTTCACAAAGACGAAGTTCTCAAATATCTTGAAGATAACAAAGATTCTCTCCCCAAAATTGCTTACCGGGAAACTCTTTCCAAAGCTCTCACTGGCCGCAAGTACAACAACTCCAAAAAACAAAAATAAATTTTGTTTTACTGAAAAACTGACAAGCTGAAAATCTGAATATCTGAATTAATATCTTGATTCCACAAATGTCAACGCCATTCCCATAGCATCTCCTCGTCCGGTTCGGCCAATTCGATGAATATAATCTTCGTAGTTTTGTGGTTTATCGTAATTAATTACATGACTAATATCTTTTACATCCAAACCTCTAGCCGCCACATCGGTCGCCACCAAAATATTTATTTGATTTTCCTTAAACATTCTTAAGGTAGTTTGTCGTTTGTGTTGCGGTTTGTCTCCATGAAGTGATCCAGCTCTAAAACCGTTATCAATCAAATCATTGCAGATTTTTTCTACAATCATTTTTGTTCCACCAAAAACCAAAACCTTTTTAAAATCGGATTTTCTCAATAAATTAATCAAAATTTCTTCTTTATTGTTTCGATTTACCATCACTACGTTTTGTTCTACATGGTCAGAGGATTCCTGAGTTTTAACTGAAATTTTTACTGGTTCAACCAAAAAAGTATCTACCAAAGCTTCAATTTTTCTATCCATGGTTGCCGAGAAAAATAAAGTTTGTCTTGGAGTCGGAATTCTGTCAACGATATTTCGAATATCATTAATAAATCCCATATCCAACATTCGATCAACTTCATCCAAAACTAAAGTATCAAATTTAAAAAAGTTAATTACTCTTCTATCAGCCAAATCTTTAATTCTTCCTGGAGTTCCAATAATTATGTGAGGATCTCTTTTAATTTCCATCACTTGTTCTCGCATATAAGCCCCACCAATAGCCAAGGCAATATAAACTTTCAAATCAAAAGTGAAAGATCGGATTTCTTGTTTAATTTGTTGAGCCAACTCTCTAGTTGGTGCCATAATCAAAACTCTTTTTTGTGGATTTTTGACAATCATTTCAATCAATGGCAAAGCAAAAGCGGCTGTTTTTCCGGTTCCAGTATTTGCAATTCCCAACACGTCATTTCCGTTTAAAATTGCTGGTATAGCTTCATCCTGAATTTGAGTTGGTTTTATGTAACCTTTACTATCAATATTTCTTTGTAAAATTTGACCAAAACCAAACTCATTAAATTTGTGTTTTACTTCAATTTCTTCAATTTTAACTACCGGACAAGCTTTTTTAATAAACAAAGCCGGATTAATATCACTACCAAAACTTTTCTTTTTGTGTGAACCAAAACGACGTCGTTGATTATTAAAACTTGGCCTAGCGGCGCCAAAATGTCTGAATTCGCCAGTGGAATTACCATTACTATTTCTGTTTCTACGTCCAAACGACGCATTTCTATTGTTGTACATAATATTTTTGAGCAGCAATGTCTTTTGGCCGTAACCTCAAGACTAACAATGCCCAAAAATATTAATTTAAATAGTCTCCTATGCTTGGGCAGCTTATTATCAATTTCTCAATTGCTTAAATCAGGTTGTAGTCTACCATATCAATTTTTAATTGCAAATTAACCGCTATTTTATAAATGTTAATCCCTCAATTAGTTCTCAAAGATCCAAAATCGTGTAAAATTAAGCCATGGCCAATAAAGTTTACACTTTCAAGATAGCTGGTCCGGCAGGTTTAGGTATCAAATCTATCGGTCAACTTTTTTCCAAAATTCTTATCGCTCACGGTTTTAACTTAGCCGATTATAGTGAATATCCTTCATTGGTTCGTGGTGGCCACAATACTTATCAAATTAGTTTTTCTCTCGATAAAGTTTTTGCTCCTCATTATCAAATCGACGCTTTTTTTGCCATCAATCCCGGTCATTGGCAACAACACCAATCAGAGTTTGATAGCAAAACTCTGATTTTTTCTGATGAAGAAATAGACAAAAAAGAACTTAAAAAGGGTATTTTTTACAATCTTCCTCTCAAAACATTAGCTAACGAAATTGGTAGCCCTTTGGTAGTTAATACTATTAGTTTAGGTGTGGCGGTTTATCTTTTGGGTTTTGATCTTAATTTAACCAAAGAAATTGTTTGTGGTTTTTACCAAAAATTCAGTGATCTCAATGCTCGGGCTATCCAGTCCGGTTATGATTACGCTAAAACCAATTTTCCTAAATGTAAACTCGATTTAAAAACTAAAATTAATTCCCAAAACGACCAACAACTTTATGAGGGTAATGAAAGTTATGGTTGGGGATTCTTAGCTGGTGGTGGTAATTTTTACGCCGCTTACCCTATGACTCCAGCTACTGGTGCTCTTCATTTTTTGGCTGCCAAACAAGAAGCTTTTCCTAATATAAAAGTTATTCATGCCGAAGATGAAGTTGGTGTCGCCAATATGGGTGCTGGTGCTGCTTTTGCTGGTGCTCGTGCCGCTGTCGGTACTTCCGGTGGTGGTTTTGCCCTCATGAACGAGGCTGTCAGTTACTGTGGTGTTGCCGAAATTGGTTTGGTCTATTATTTAGTCTCTCGACCTGGTCCGGCTACTGGTTTACCAACTTGGACCGCTCAAGGTGATCTCATGCATGCTATTTATTCTGGCCATGGTGAATTCCCCAAAGTTGTTATTGCTCCGGGTGATATCGACGAATCATTTGAAATGGGTTATCAATCGCTCAATTTAGCCGCCAAACTTCAAACCCCGGTTATTGTTGTTAGTGATAAATTTTTAGGTGAGTCATCTGCTAGCACTAATAATTTATCCAAAATTAAGGTAAAAATTGATAATGGCGATATTGAAACTAAACCAAGTAAAGATTATGCTCGCTACAAATTTACTAGTAACGGTGTTTCTCCTCTAACTATCCCAGGTACTTCCAATGGTCAATTTTTAGCCAATAGTTACGAACATGATGAGTTTGGTTTTGCCACTGAAGACGCCCAAATTTCTCAAAAAATGTTTGACAAACGTATGGCCAAAAATAAATTAGCTATCAAATTAGCTCCCAAAGCCAATTTATTTGGCAAAAATACTGCCAAAACATTAATTATCTCTTGGGGTTCTACTAAAGGCCCAATTCTTGAGGCTCTCAAAGATCTTCCCTACAAAGACGATTTTGCTTTCCTTCAAATAAAAACTCTTTGGCCAATTAATCCAGATATCAAAAAAATCATCGATGGTTTTGCCAACACTATTGTTATTGAAAACAATGGTACTGGCCAATTAGTTACTTTGTTAAAATCACAATTCGATTTTAATCCCACCAAAATCCATCTCCGAAATGATGGTCGCCCTTTCTTTCCCGAAGAAATCACAAAATTATTATTAGACATTAGAAATTAGACATTAGAAATTTATGCTTAATTACCGTTCCAATATTACTCCCACCTGGTGTCCTGGTTGTCACAATTATCTAGTTTATGCCGGTCTTCAGAAAAATTTTGCCGATCTCAAAATTGACGTTGATAATTTAGTTATGAACTATGACATTGGTTGTGCCGGTAATATGGCTGATTTTTTCAAAACCTATGGCGCTCACACCCTCCATGGTCGTTCTGTTGCTATGGCTATGGGCGAAAAAATTGTTAACCCAAAATTAACCGTTTGTGTTATTGGTGGTGATGGTGGTATCTATGGTGAAGGTCTCAATCATTTAGTTGCCGCTGCCAGATCAAATATTAATATCAAAGTTTTTGTTTCTAATAATTTTCTTTATAGTTTAACCACCGGCCAAACTAGTCCGACTACTCCAAAGGGTGCTCATACCAAATCTACTCCTACCGGCAATATTAACCAACCGATTCATCCAGTCGAATTGCTCAAAACTGTTAACCCAGAAATTTTTGTTGAATCAGTTGATGTCAAAGACATTACTAGGCTAAACGACACTATCAAACAAGCCATGGAATTTCCTGGTTTTGCTCTCGTTGATATTATCCAGGAATGTGTCGCCTTTGGTAAACAACTCAAATGACAGAACAATTAAATGTTTTCGATCCACCTCAAACCTGGGAAGAATTGGTTGAATTAAAACCAAAAATTCGCCATTCAACACCAGAAACTGCCCGTCTTCCGGAAGATTTAGCTTTTTACCAACTTTATACTAAACTTGTTCCTCGTGATATTCGTTTAGAGATAGTCAAACAATTAATTGGCGATAATGATTACAAAATTATTCCGAATAATTTTCCTTATTTAAAATTATTAAAAAATCTCCCAAATGTGAAACACTATTGTCTTTGGAGTCGTATAGGTGATTTGTCGCCGGAAATTATCGAAAGAGAGATCAATAAGAAATTTTCTGGTAAAAAATATTTTTGGTTTGAAAATAGCACTGTCACCAAATCAATCCCTGAAATTTGGCATTGTCACATCTTTGTCCAAGAGAAATAATTATTTCTTTACTGCCACTATTGTCATAAACATCGGAATTTCTGTTCTAGCCCTATCTTCCATTCTTGCCTTACTCCCGGTACTCTTTTTATCAGACACCAATTCTTCAATTCTTTCAATCATAAATCCATTTTTAAACAGTTCTTCACTATATTTTGATAGGGGGTGGTGAAATGACCAAGTTTTTTCTGATCTTTCAAAACTCCCTGGATTAGTTATAATTGGAATTTCCAATTCATTCATATATCGATCTATTCTTCTGTATTGAGTTTTACTCTTTTCGTCCACCCCCCAAGAACTTTGTCTGGGAATTCTAAAAACAGGATGGTTCAAAACCATTACAAATCGTCCCCCTGATTTCAAATAACTGGCCGCATTTTTCATCACTCCACCAAAATCTTTAATGTTTTGTAATGCCAAAATAATTACTCCTAAATCATAATAGTTTTCCGGTAATGGTAGTTTTTTACTCACATCAGCTACCAAAAAAGTGTGTTTACTATTTTGACTTTTTCGTTTAGCTTCCTCTATTAAGCTTCTTGAAATATCAACTCCAACATATTCACAATTCGGCATTAACTGTCTTTCAAAAATTCCCTGACCACAGGCTAAATCAAATACTTTATTAATTTTATCCAAATTAATTATTTTCTTTAAATTAGGAAAAATTACCGCCTGGTGAAAATAATGACCATCTTCACCCACAATTTTTTTATACCATTTACTCGACTTTTCCCATGAGGTATTTTGCATAAGCAAAGTGTATCATATTGCCGTTTCTATTCGCGTTATAATAGGTTAATGATCATTATAAAAAATTCTGCCGAAATTGAGGGTATTCGTCGTTCTTCTCATTTAGCTGCCGAGACTTTAAAATACTTATCCGGTTTTGTTAAACCAGGTATTAGTACTGATGAACTAAATACTTTGGCTCACGAATATATAACCTCTCATCACGCTATTCCTTCATCGCTGAATTATGGCGGTTTCCCTAAAAGTATCTGTACCTCTATTAATGACGTTGTCTGTCACGGCATTCCTTCTAAAAAAGAAATCTTAAAAAACGGAGATATTATTAATCTTGATATCACTACTACTCTCAATGGTTTTTATGGTGATACTTCGGCCACTTTTGCTGTTGGTCAAATTTCTCCAGTTGCCAAAAAACTTATTGAAGTTACCAAAACATCACTTAATATGTCAATAAAATCTCTTAAACCAGGGAGAATTTTAAATGATTGTGTTGGTAAAATTATCGAACCTTTTGCTAAGAAAAATGGTCTTAGTGTCGTTCGCGAATTAGGCGGTCATGGGGTTGGTATAAAATTTCACGAAGATCCTTTTGTTTATCACTTTGATTATCCTCGAGAAAAAGTTGTTCTTAAGCCAGGTATGATTTTTACCATCGAACCTATGATAAATGCTTCCGCTGATCAGCGAGTTACTCTGGACCAAAACGATTCTTGGACTATCCGAACTTACGATCATTCCTTATCAGCCCAATTCGAGCACACCATTTTAATCACCCAAAATGGTTATGAAATCTTAACTAAATAGTTGTTAAACTTAAATATGATCCTACTCGATGGCAAAACTACCTCTCAAAAACTTCTTGAAAATTTATCATTAGAAATTAGAAATTCGAAATTAGATATTAGACTTGATATTGTTTTGGTCGGCGATGATCCAGCTAGTCAAAAATACGTCGAACTTAAACAAAAAAAAGCTGAATCTATCGGCATTGGTGGTCAAATTCACAGACTTCCTTCAACCGCTACTACTACCGAAGTTGTTTCCCTAATTAATCAGTTAAATAATGACTCGTCAATTACTGGTCTTATGGTTCAACTTCCTTTACCGCCACAAATTAATACTGACCAAGTTTTGATTTCTATCAAACCCAGCAAAGATGCTGATGGTCTTAACCCTATTAATTTGGCTCTTTTATTTCAAAAAAATTCTTTAGCCATTCCTTCCGCTACTTCCTTAGGAATTATTAAATTAATTGAAGAATACAAAATTAATCTTAGCGGCAAAAATGCGGTAATTATCGGTCGTAGTCCTGATGTAAGTTTGCCACTTTTCGCCCAGCTTATGGCTAAAAATTGTACCGTTACTATTTGTCATTCTTATACTCAAGATATGGCCAAGATTTGCCAGCAAGCCGATATCTTGATTTCTGCCATTGGTAAACCCAAATTTTTGGGTAGGGAATATGTCAAACAAGATGTCGTTATTATTGACGTTGGTTATGCCACTGACCCAACTACTGGCCAAACCAGCGGTGATTTTGATTTTGACACTATCAAGGATTTAACTAGTTACATTACTCCAGTTCCCGGTGGTGTCGGTCCCATGACCGTCGCCTCACTTTTGTTTAATACTGTGGAAATTTCCAAAAAAAATGTTCTCTAGATTAGAAAATAAAAGACAATATCAGGATCTGATAAGTCAAAAAGCCACAAAATATAATCCAAATAATAACGGCGTTTCTGTAAGATTTGGTAGATATTACCAAACTGCAGACGAAGCAATGATAGCAATTTTTCATAAGATGATGGATCATCAAAACCCGAACGACTTAAATGATTGGGAAATCCTTCATAGGTCTCATACTTAAACATGTGGTATTCTACACATTAGATGGTAGAAATATCTCAAATTGAGTACTCTTTTTCCCCAAACGATAATTATATTTCCGATCTTTGTAATTTACCCCCAAACGAACAGTCTAAAATTATTGACGCCATGTTCACTGAAAGAATTGTCGGCAGGATCACTTTCGATTTCCTCAACAATCAAACAATTGGTTTTATGGGTAAGATGTACGATCGGTATGGACAACTTGTAATTGATTCACGCTTCGTTTTAGATGGTTACCACCAGTTCATACCCAGACAGATTATTACTGGCAACACTCTTCTTCCAAACATAAAATGTTTTGATTTTTATCAAGATCGATAATTAAAAATTTAAAATTAAAAATTTGAAATTGTTATAATACGGTATATGCGTATTCAACTTTACGACAGGGGATTACCCCAAGGCAAAAAATTATTCTCTGATCTAGAAATTGTTTGTCAGCGAATGCAAATCGATTATGATCCGGAATATATCAAAGACATGTCTCGAGTTTATAGTATGGGTATCCAAGGAAACACTGTTCTTTTAATCGATGGGGAAGTCGCTTTTGTTGATAAGTATCCCAGTCAAAAAGAATTGGAAACCATTATTAACGATTTTTAAAAAAGATTTCTCTCCTTGTTAAGGAGAGATTCCGGTTTATCCGGAGAGAGGATTAAATAATATGTTTAAAAATATTTGTAAATTTATCAAAAAAAGATCTCGCCTTACCACAATTTTAGAAATCCTTGCTGCTGTCGCTATTTGGTGGGGGATATGGGGAATTCTTGATCTGTTTGTTTTTCCTAATAATCAACTTTGGAGCTATTTAATTTCTATTGCTCTGGGTTTTTTAATTATCTTTATTGTTGGTGGGGAATTAGACGAGGTTAAATAGCCTCTTGGCATTGTCATCAATTATTTTCTCGGTTGTCTCTATACTCATTTGCCAAATTTCTGATACTTTTTGATACACATATTTTACATACTCCGGACAATTTTTTTGACCACGGAAGGGGACTGGTGTCAAATAAGGACTGTCTGTCTCCAAAATAAGCCTGTCTTTAGGTATATTTTTTATAACATCTTCCAATCCAATTTCATAAGTTAAATTTCCATCAATTCCAAAATACCACCTTGGTCCGCCGAAGCTTTTAAGCGAAGGCGACTCGCCATCCAATTCAATTATTTTTTTAATTCTTTTAATTCCTCCAGCATAGCAATGAAACACACCGCTAATATTTTTGTACTCTTTTAAAATTTCAACTGTTTCATCAACCGCTTTTCTGGCATGGACTATCAAAGGTCGGTTTACATTTTGCGACATGACAATTTGCAAACGGAAAAGTTTTTCCTGTTTGGCCGCCATAACTGCAAAGCTGTCGGCGGCTTTATCTGGGAACTCGGAATAGTCCAACCCACACTCTCCAATTGCCACTACCCTATCGTCAAACAATTTTTCTAGAGTCGCAAAATCATCATTAATTTCTTGGGGGTGAATTCCAATTGCTGGCACTATTTTTTTATTTATTTTTGATAATTCCAGATTATCTTTGGAATCTTGCAAGCAACTAGCCGCCAAAACCACATAATCTAGTCCTTCAATTTTTATCTCTTCACTAAACCGGCTCGACAAATGCGCATGTGTATCAATCATAAGTGGTATATTAACTTAAAATATATGAATTTCAAATTGTTAATTCAAAAAATCGTCAAATCTGGTTTTGATTATGGCAAAAGACACCATATCGAATTTACTCCAGACTTTGCCGCTATTAAATTAAATGAAGAAGTTGGCGAATTCAATCAAGCTCTTTTAATTCATCAGCGCAAATGTCGTGAATCAAAATATCTTGACCCAAAAATTTCCAAAGAAGAACTAGGTCACGAACTAGCTGATGTTATTGGTATGGCTTTAGTTAACGCTAAAATCCACAATATTGACATTGAAAAAGCACTCAATGATAAATGGCTTAAACTAAAGCCGCGGAAATAATGGTTTTTCCAATGGTTTAATTTCCCCACTAAAAATCTCCAAAATTCTTTTAGTAGTTTCTGGCATCACTGGCTCAAGGTAAACTGCTGCTTTTTGTAAATTAGTTATACAAATTTGCAAAATTTCTCCTCGTTTTGGGTCAGTTTTTTCCAGTTTCCATGGAGTTTCTTGATTTAAATAGTTGTTGGTTTTGTCAACAAATTCACCAAATACCCAACTCAACGCCTCATCAAATTTAAAACTATCAATCAATTTTACAAATTTCTCATCTAAGCTCCCCGTCTTGTCAAAGAAGGGGCTGGGGGAAGATTGGTTTTCAGCCAATTTTGCAATTCGTGATACCAAATTTCCCAAATTATTGGCCAAATCAGCATTATATCTTTCTTTAAATCTTTCAATCCCCACATCACTGTCATTTTCGGTAGGGAAAGACCGGGCAATCAAATATCTGGCTCCATCCACACCAAACAATTCCACTAATTGACCAGGGGAGATAACATTACCCAACGATTTAGACATTTTTTGTCCATCAATCATATAAAAGCTATGAATATAAACTTTCTTTGGTAACTGATCGACACCAAAACCAGCCGATAGTAGCATTGCTTGCCAAATTACAGTATGAAACCACAAAATTTCTTTACCAATCAAATGAACATTTGCTGGCCAAAAATCTTTTTTGCCTTCAACAAATTGAGTTGCCGAATAATAATTAATTAAAGCGTCAAACCACACATACACCGTTTGCTTAGTATCCCAGGGTACACTAATCCCCCATTCTACATTTTCCCGAGACAATGAAATATCGCGAACACCGGCTTTTAATTTAGCCAAAATTTCCGATCTTTTACCTTCAGGGAAAATATAATTAGTCTCATCATTTTCAATTAACTCAATTAATTTTGGGACATACTTACTTAATCTAAAAAACCAATTTTCTTCTGATTTTTTAACCGTTTTTTCTGGTGGGTGAAGTGGACAGTGTCCATCAACCATTTCTGTTTCCGTCAAAAATTTTTCACAACCAATACAATACCAACCTTCATATTTATCTTTATAAGCATCCCCGTTATTGTAAATTTTTTGCAGCATTTCAGCTACTACTTTTTCGTGATTTGGGTTAGTTGTTCGGATAAAAAAATCAAATCCAATATTTAAATTTTTCCAAGCCTCTTCAAAACGGGGGGAAATTTTATCACAGTAATCAATTGGCTTTAAGTTTTCTTTTGCTGCCGATTCGGCCACTTTTTGACCATGTTCATCAGTTCCTGTCAAAAAAAATACTTCCTCGCCTAAAGCTTTATGAGTTCTAGCCGCAACATCCGCCGCCACCGTAGTACAAGTATGACCAATATGGGGGATATCGTTAATGTAATAAATTGGAGTTGTAATAAAAAATTTTTTCATACTATTATTATACTTTATAAGTTTCCCTTTTAAGCCTGTTTATCAGTAATTATTCTGAGTCATCAAGACAAAAAGTTTTATTCCCCTCGTGTTAAAGAGGGGAAAGTTGGCTTTGCCAACAAGAGGAGATTGAAAACAAAGGGTTTCAACAAAAAAGAGTACTTTTCAGTACTCTTTTTATATGCCACATTATTTGGACAAATTCCAAACTTTGTGGCCATTACATTTTTTTAGCAGATTTTGATTTAGTTACTTTCTTTGGCTTAACTTTAGTAGTGACAACCCCGGTCTTTAATTTCTTGGCATAATTAGCCTTAAGTCGGGAAGTTTTATTTTTATGAAAAATTCCTTTCTTAACCGCTTTATCCAAAATAGAATGAACTTCTTTTAAAGAATCAGTGGTTGGTTTAACCAAGAATTTTTTGACGGTTAATTTTAGTTTTGTTTTAAACAAAACATTATCCCTGTTATTTTTCAAGGACTTTCTTAAAGATTTTTTTGCAGATAAACTTATTGGCATGACAGATATTCTATCCTATATACCAATCTTTTACAAGAATTTATAATACACATATGAAGTTGTCTGAACATATCAGTCTTTTAAGCCAAAAAAAACAACACACTATTCTTTCTGCCTCGTTGGTTTTGGCAATTACTTTCGGACTTTCCGCTATATTAGGTTTTCTTCGTAGTCGCTTTCTTTACTCTGCTTTCTTTAAATGTTGTGTCGCTGATCTCGACGCTTACAATGCCGCTTTCCGAATTCCCGACCTTATTTTTAAACTCTTAGTTACCGGCGCTTTATCAGCTTCTTTTATTCCGGTTTTTTCTAGTGCCCTTCAAAAAGATGAAAAACGAGCTTATCAAATTGCCTCCAATGTCATTAATATTTTGGTAATAATTTTTTCTGTAGCTGCTTTTATTGCCCTAATTTTCACTAAACCTCTTAATTCTCTCATTGCCTCAGGTTTTACCGGCGAACAAATAAATTTAATGGTCGAATTAACTCGGGTTTTACTCTTGGCCCAAATCTTTTTTCTTATTAGTAATTTCTTGACCGCCATTCTTCAGGTCAATCAAATTTTTATCCTCCCTGCTATTTCCCCTATTATTTATAACGTCTTTATTATTTTAAGTATTTTTACTCTTGCTCCGGTCTTTGGTATTCATGGTGTTGTCTATGGTGCTGTCATTGGTGCCTTTTTTCATATGGCCATTCAAATTCCTGCTGTTCACCGTCAGGGGTTTAAATATTCTTTAATCTTCAATACTAAACTAACTGAAGTCAAAGAGGTATTTCGTCTCATGATTCCCAGAAGTTTATCTCTTGGGTTAGGTGAAATCGAAAACACTGTCACTTTATTTTTTGCCAGTTCTCTTTCGGCTGGATCATTGTCTCTGCTCAATTTAGCCCTTCAATTAATGTATCTTCCGAGTCGTATTTTTGGCACTACTGTCGGTCAAGCTTCTTTACCAATGTTATCCAAAAATATTGCCCGAAATGAGCTCGATAATTTTCGCCAAACTGTCAACAAAATCCTCCTCCAAAGTCTTTTTCTTGCTTTACCAGTAACGGTTATTATTTTGGTTCAAAGACTAGCTATTGTTCGTCTTCTTTTCGGTTCTCATGAGTTTCCCTGGTCAGCTACATTAACTACTGCTAGAATTTTAGCTTTCTTAACTCCGGCTATTATTTGTCAGGCCATTATTCAAATTTTAATTCGAGCTTTTTATGCTCTTCATAATACTAAAATTCCATTCAAAGTTTCCTTTATTTCTTTATTTGCCAATGTTGCCACTAGTTTCATTTTAGTCAATTACACCAATCTCGGGGTTGTCGGTTTAGCTATTAGTTCCAGTGTCGGCAATATTACCCAACTTTTAGGACTTTTCTACTTTTTCATAAAGATTGTCGATGGTTTTGATTGGACCAAAACTCTTAAAAAAGTTAACCAAATGCTTTTTGCTTCACTGATAATGGGTGTTACTAGTTGGATAAGTTTAAAATTTTTAGATCTTTTCATCCTTGATACTACCAGAGTTTTACCTTTAGCTATTGTTTTTTCTATTTCCAGTCTAATAGGTATATTCACTTATTTTTTTACCGCTTATCGTCTCCATATTGAAGAACTCAAAGACTACTACAAATTCATATTAAAAACCCAAAATATTTTTAGCCGCTTTACACATCGTCAGGCAAAATAACCCTATTAAATTTGTGAGTATTTAAATTCACAAAATAGTCATATATACTGAATGTATGGCTACCAAAAAAGAGATATCTCTTTTGCCGGATTCTTATAATCCTAACTCATTCAACGCTAGATTTATCAAATGGTTAACTACCATTGGCCGTTGGGTTATGACTCTAACCGAATTAATTGTAATTTCCGCATTTATTTCGCGTTTCTGGCTCGATAGAAAAAATTCTGATCTTTCTGACCTGATTCGTCAAAAACAGGCAATCTTAGAAAGTACTCAATATTTTGAATCCGAATTTTTATCTCTTCAACAGCGATTATCCTTTATAAAAAATTTCTATAGTCAAGACTTTGGTTATAGCTCAAAAATTAACACTTTAATCGAAAGTACCCCCTCTGATCTAATTTATCAAAATCTCAGTCTGGCACCCGACTCGACTACTCAAAAAATTAGTGCCAGCGCTACAGTCACTGCTTTTTCCGAAAGCTCTATCATTAAATTTATCTCGAATCTTATGGCTAATACATCTATTGAAACAGTTAATATTAATAGAATCGAGAAAAAGATGAAAGAAAATAATTATTCAATTTCTTTTTCTGTTGTCTTTAAAAATTCTCCTCCACAAATATGATAGAACAAACTAGTTGGTTTCAACTTCAACCATTATATCGATATATTCGACAACAATCAGAAAATCGCCGATTTTTTAAATATATTGAAATTGGCTCTACCTTTTTCCTTATCGCTATCTTTTTATTTTTTGCTATCATGCCTACCGCCACTGCTATCTCGGCTTTAATTGGAGAGATAAAATCAAAAGAGACTCTTTCTTCTGCTATGTCTTCTAAAATAAGCAGCATTATGGCTGCTCAGGAGTCCTTTTCTCAAATTCAAAGCGATTATTCGATTTTAGAATCAAGCTATCCTATTCTGCCAAATTTTTATAAATCTGCCTCAAACTTTTCCTATATTTCCAAAGAATCATCTACTCCTATTAAGACACTAGGATTCCAAATTAATCAGGAAAATAATAAAGAAAAAAATGCCAGTGATAGTACCTTTGGTGTCAATATTAGCGCTATCGGTCAATACTCCTCTTTAGTTGCTTCTGTTGATAAAATTTCCAAAATTAGACGTCTGGTCGATATTAAATCAATTCAAATTAGCCAAGTTGATGATAAAGATAAAAACGTGCAGAGTAGTCAACTTAATTTAAACGTTTCTGCCAATCTCTATTATCTTCCCCAAAACTATGATCAAAAATAAGTTATCTGTCTATTTTGTTTTTATTTCAGTCTTTACAGTTATCACTGGCTTCACTTTAATTGTTCAAAAAAGTTATTCCAACCTTATTGGGGCATCGCAAAAAATAAGCACTGAACACCTCCTAAAAAAAATAAATCCTGTCTTAGATACGGACATTATTAAAGAGATTGAAAGTCGGCCGGAATCTCTTGATTCTGGCGAATTCAATTTTATTAATGAACCCACAATAACCACTGATGCCGTAACTCCTATACCAACAATAAGCGTTATCCAGGCCACGCCCGAAAATAAAATTGACACTAATGATGCTGCTCCAAGTAATAATGAAGAATAATTATGAAAAATGAAAAAAGATTTCCTACCATTATCGGGATTTTTTTCTTAGTTGTCACTACTTTTTTCGGTGTCAAATTAACCCAGAACCGCACTACCACCTCTAGTCAAGCTAGTGGCGATTGTGAGCCAGTTAATCCTCAAATAACCAATATTACTCACAACTCAGCTTCAATTTCTTTTACCACTTCCGGTCAATGCCCTACTAATTTAAGTATTAATAATCAAATTATCAAAGATAGTAAGGACAAAACTACTGTTCATTATTTTGATATTAGCAATCTCGAAAGCTCTAAAGTCTACCAATTCACTATTATTAGTGGTGGTGATAGTTATTCTTTAGATGAATATACTTTTAAAACCGGAAAAAAAACAGAAAAAAGTATTCCTAATTCCAATCTTGCTTGGGGAAAGGTTTTAAAACCAGACAAGACAGTTGCCTCGGAAGTTATTGTTTATCTTAATATACCAGGAGCCTCACCCCTCTCGGCTTTGGTTACTTCATCGGGTAATTGGAATATTCCCTTATCTACCAGCTTCGATGAATCGTTAAATGATTGGTTTACTCCGCCTGGGAATGTCGAAGAAAATATCTTTGTTATTTCTCCGGGATACAATCAAACTCAAATCATCAATAATACTTCTCAAAATAACCCGGTTCCTGACATCATTTTAGGTGAAAATGTTTTAACTGCACCGGTTATTACTCCTCAGTCTGCATCAGGCGAAAATCTTATCGATGGCAATTATGATTTAACATCAACCAATTCTTTAGATATTTCCAACCCAAAAAATGGTGAACAAATTTCCACCAAACGACCGGATTTTTTCGGTACGGCCAAACCGGGTAGTAATTTAAAAATTGAAGTCCATTCTCCAATAGCCATCAATGGTACTGCTGGTGTTGATAATAACGGAAGTTGGAATTGGTCACCACCACAAGATCTCACTCCGGGAGAACACACTATTACCGTTACCGATGAGAACAATAATATTATTACCCGTAAATTTACGGTTTTAGCTGCCGAATCAAATACTTCTTTTTCTGCTTCATCTTCAGCTAACACTATCACTCCTACGGCGACTCCTACAAAAACCACTACCCCTACACCAACTATTAAACCAACTACTGCCCCAACTTCAACTCCCATACCAGTGATCAAACCAAGTACTTCCTCAGGTGTCCCTAAAACCGGCAATAGTTTGCCTACTATTATGCTTTTATCTTTTACTGTTATTTCTTTAAGTTTTGCCCTTATTTATTACAAAAAAAGTTAAATCCTGATAACATAGCTTATGTTTAAAAAGGGTCAAATAAAAATATTACCTCTATGGGAAGGTCTTAGACCTATTCAGTGGATTAAGAATTTAAATCTTTTTGCTGCTGTTATTCTTAATGGTCAATTGTTCAATGGCCCAATTTTTCTCAAAAGTCTTTGGGCCTTTGTCACCTTCTGTTTCCTTTCGTCATCATCATATTTAATTAATGATATTGTTGATGTTGAAAAAGACAGACTTCACCCAGCCAAGAAAAATCGACCTATAGCGAGAGGGGATTTACCAATAAAAACCGCCAAATTTACCGCTATTTTACTTCTCATCTTTGGTTTGTTAATTTCTAAATTTATTGGACCCGGATTTTTTCTTATCTCTTTAGTTTTTATCATTCTTCAGTATCTTTATTCTTTTGTTCTCAAAAAGAAAGCCGTTGTTGATATTATTGGTATTGCTTTTTTATTCATCATTCGGGCTTATGCTGGTGAACTAGCTACTGGCTACCATCTCCCTGTTTGGATTATGTTGGCTGTTATTTTCTTATCACTTTTCTTGGCTAGCGGTAAACGTCGAACCGAACTTGCCAACACCGGGACTAAAACCAGAAGTTCTCTTGCCGGCTACGACAGAACTCTTCTTGATTTTTATACCACTATGTTTGCTGTTTGTACTCTTATCACTTACGCCATGTTTACTTTTTTTGAAGAGCCAATCCTTTTCAATGGCTTAATTCATGATTTTCTCTTAGAAAATTTTCCCAAAGCTCTAGGCCGAAAGTGGTATATGATCACTTTATTTCCGGTTATTTTTGGTCTTATGCGCTACGGCCAAATTATTTTTGAGATGGAAGAAGGGGAAAGGCCGGAAAAAGTTATTGCTACCGATATTCCCCTACTTATGATAATTTTCCTCTGGGGTTTGATGATGATCACTATCATCTATGTTATTTAACAAAAGGAAATATTTTTTCCTTATTTTAATTACACTTACTTGCTTTACTCGTTTTTTTAAACTCAATTGGGATAGTGGTTTTTCTTTTCATCCGGACGAAAACAATATGGCTATGTCTGTTCTACAAATGGATATCCACCATCTCAATCCTAATTTCTTTGCCTACGGCCAATTTCCTCTGTATCTGACTTTTTTTACTACACCAAAACATGATTTAAATTCAATCACTCTGACTCTCAGATTTTGGTCGGCTTTTTTTTCTTCACTTTCAATAGGTGTTTTTTATCTAATCGGCAAAAAAATTTTTAAATCTTTTAAAAAATCATTTGTCTTTTGTTTTGCCCTTATTTTTACCCCAGGATTAATTCAAATAGCCCATTTTGGTACCACTGAATCAATTTTAATTTTCGTTTTTGCTATTAACTTACTTCTATCATTTTTAATTTACCATCATCCCCGAAAAAATATTTATTTATTAATACCAGCAATTATTTCTGGTCTCGGTCTTGCCAGTAAAATATCCGCTCTAATCTTAACTACACCAATTTTTCTTAGCTTGTTATTTTTATTTATCAAAAATCACCAAACTAAACCGCTTATTTTAAAAACTCTTTTCTTTATTTCATTCACAATTTTAATTGGTATTTTATTGTCGCCGTACAATTTAATTAATTTTTCTGATTTTATTTCATCAATAAAATACGAAATCAGTGTTGCCAATGGTTCTACCCCGGTTTTTTATACCCGTCAATTTATTAATTCAATCCCTTATTTATTCCAATTAAAAAATATTTTTCCTTATACTAACGGTATCTTTATTTTTATTTTTAGTTTTATTGGTTTTGGGATTTTAATTTATCGATATTTTAAAAACCTAAAAATCAACCCGTATTTATTAATTACTTTATTTTCTTCCCTTATCTACTTTATTTATCAGGGTCAACTTTTTACCAAATGGACTCGATTTATGTCACCGATATTTTTTATTTTACCCTTATTATCAATCTTTTTTATTTATCATTTCCAAAACAAATTAATTAAATATTTTTTAATTTTCTTAAGTATTTTTCCTGGAATTTATTTTATGAAAACTTATTTTTCTCTTGACAGTCGAATTCAAGCTACAGAGTGGATTAATCAAAACATCAAAGAAAATAAGATCGTTCTTTCTGAATCTGGTAATGTTGTCAATTTACCTCTTTTTAATTCAAAAATAAATGTCACTAATTTTGATTTTTACACTCTCGATGAAAATTCATCTTATCAGCAGGATCTAAATCAACAAATTCAAAAAAGTGATTACATTTTCATTCCGTCACGTCGGGTCTTTAAGAATCAAAGCAATTTCAATTTTCCCTTTAGTCAAAATTATTATCAAAATCTTTTTTCCGGAAATTTAAATTTTAAAGAAATTAAGTTTTTTTCCAACTCCAATAGTCTCTTTTTAAATTCCGAAAACGCCGAGGAAACCTGGTCAGTTTTCGATAATCCCACCATTAGAATTTACCAGCGTCAGTGAAACATACAATCAAAAATAAATTAAACTTTAAAACTAAAATTATTCTTTGGTTTATTCTGTCTTTAGGTTTTAGTTTACGATTAATTGGTATCAATTGGGACCAAGGGCAACATCTTCATCCAGATGAAAGATTTATGACCATGGTTTCTTCAACCATTAGTCTGCCACAAAGCATTCCTGACTATTTCAATACTGCCAACTCAAAGTTTAATCCCAATAATAATGGTTTTGATTTTTATGTCTATGGTACCTTTCCTTTGTTGATTATCAAAATTATTGCTTCTATTTTTCGTCTCACTTCTTACGATCAAATATTTTTAGTTGGTCGATTCATTTCCGCCTTTTTTGACACCTTTACTATTTTTTTAGTTTTTTTAATTTCTCAAAAAATTCTTAAAAATACTAAGGCCTCATTATTTAGTGCTTTTATCTATTCCATTTGTATTTTCCCTATCCAACAATCACATTTTTTTACTGTTGATTCCATCACTGTCTTTCTTTTTACTCTCTCATTTTTTTTGCTTATTTCTCAAAAAATACCTCTTGCCGGGTTTATTTTTGGTACCACTTTAGCCAGCAAAACTTCTATTGGTATTGTCTTACCATTTTTCTTTTTATTTATCTTTTTTCAAAGTAAAAACTATTTAAAAAATTTCTTTCGTTGTTTCTTTTTTGGATTATCAATATGTCTCGCTTTTAGAATTTTTCAACCATACGCCTTTACTGATTTTATCAACCCTTCTCTTAAATTTATCGCCGGCATTCACCAAGCTCACCAAATGATTACCGGTGAAATTGATTATCCACCGAATATTCAATGGCAACACACCTTACCTTTTATTCACACTTTAGGTAATTTATTTTTTGTCGGTCTCGCTCCGGTCACTTTTTTCTTGGTTTTTTTTGGAATTTTTAAGTTTTTTTCCGTTAAAAAAAATCGTCAAAACCATACTCTTTTACTTATCTTTTCAGTTATTTTAACTATTTTTGTTTACCACTCAGTTTTATTAGCCAAATATATGAGATATTTTTATCCCATATATCCGATTTTAATTATTTTTGCTGGTTATACTTTGACTCAAATTAGTCAAGCTAAAACCAAGATAATATTAATTATTAATTGTTTTATTACTTTATTTTTTATAAATATTTATTTATTCCCTCATAGTCGCTATCAGGCGTCTGAATGGATTTGTCAAAATATACCATCAAATTCTGTCCTCTCATCAGAGCTATGGGATGACTCTTTGCCTCTAAGTAGCCCCTCATGTTTAAACTATTATTCTCATCAAGAATTATCCTTATACGATACCGAATCAGACCGAAAGTGGCAAAAAATCAATCAACAGTTAAACCAAACCGATTACTTAATTTTATCTTCTAATCGTTTTTGGGGATCAATCCCTAAAGACAGTCAAAGATATCCTCTTACCACTTCTTTTTATCAAGACCTTTTCGAAAACAAAACTAATTATAAACTAATCCAAAATTTTTATTCTTACCCGGGAATTTATTTACCTTTCCTTAAAAAATGTATTTTAATTGGTTTTTCCAATTATCCCTATCAAACCACTCCAAATAAACTTTTCCGTATCGATAATACCTGCAGTTATCCTGGAATATATTTTCGTGATGATCTGGTAGAGGAATCGTTTACTGTTTACGATCACCCTCAGGTTTTAATTTTTCAAAAGGACTCAAAATAATTGTTTATGTATTATCATTAATCATCTCCATGCTTAAACTTATCAAAGACAATAAATTCCTTTTTTGGCAACCATCAGTCGACTGGTTTAAAGTTATTTCTCAAAAAAAATACGGCAACTTTTGTTTAGTTTTTTTTAATTATTTTCTTTGGGTTTTTCTTTTTTATGTTTCATATAAATTAATTAAACAAGACACAAATCTTTTTTGGCAATTGTTTTTAGCTACTCTCTTGAGTGAAATTATCGAAAAGCTTCTCAAAAAACAGGTTCTTTGGCGTCGCCCCATTCATCTACGTGACAATTGTGTTCCCAATGGGATGATTCAATCCTGTTATAAACATGGCAGTTTTCCTTCTGGTCATTCTATAAAAATTGCTTTCTTCTTTATTCTATTACTTCAAAACCCGGGCTCTTTCCCTTTATTACCTTATTCATTCATGACTCTTTTATTGGCTATTTCTCGGGTTATTTTAGGTCTTCATTACCCTATCGATCTCTTGGGAGGTTTTGTAATTGGTGGTATATTAGGTATGTCTCTTGGACAAATTAATTTTCCGATATTTCTAATTGAATTTATCCGCCCCATCTTCAATTTTATATTTTTTATAAAATGACTTCTGATTTAATTTCTATTTTTACTTGGTGGCTATCCATATTTGGTTTAAGCCTTCTATCTCTACCTCTAGTTTTTCATATATTCTCTAAATTTTGGGACAAAGGCTATATTTTTGCTAAAACTATCTCTCTTATTTTAATTACTTATTTCACCCTAATTTTAGGTATTTTCAAAATATTACCTTTTAACTATTTAGGGTTGTCTGCTTTAATAATTATATTTTTAGCTATTGATGGTCTATTTTTAATCCATCGTCATCGTTATCTTGATTTTTTTACTACCGTCAAAAAAAATTTTTCTATTTTTATAATCGAAGAATTAGTTTTTCTTATCATTTTTACCATTTGGTCTCTTGTTCGTGGTTTTGCTCCTGATATTGAAGGTCTGGAAAAATATATGGATTGGGGATTTGTTAATACTGCTTTAAGGTCCCAATTCTGGCCGCCAATCGATATGTGGTTTTCCGGAGAAATTATTAATTATTACTATTTCGGTCACTTAATTTTTGCTTTAATTACTAAAATTTCCGGTGTTATTTCTTCTATCAGTTACAATCTTTCTATTGCCACTATCTGTTCCCTCACTTTCACCAGCGCCTTTTCTCTAGTCTCCAATATCACTCGTCTTTCATTACCAAAAATTAATTATAAAAAAATAATTATCGCCGGCCTTATTTCAGCTCTTCTTTTAACCTTTGGTGGCAATCTTCACTCCGCTTTTAAAATCGCCAAATTAAATTACACCCAAAACGACAATCATTTTATTTTTACCAAAACCGCTTGGACCAAGGCTTTTTCTTCCTATTGGTATCCCGATGCCACCCGTTTTATTGGTCACGATCCTGACACTCAAGATAAAACTATTCACGAGTTTCCTTTATATAGTTTTGTTGTTTCTGATCTTCATGGTCACATGAACGATATTTTTATCGTTCTTTTTTTCTTAGCCTTTTTATTTGCTGTCTACAAAACAAAAAATCTTTCTAATAATTTTATTGCCGCTATTTCCGGCTTTATTCTCTCTATTTGTTATATGACCAATGCTTGGGATTTTGCCGTCTATGGTTTAGTTTTGGCTATTTTTACTTTTTTAATTAATTTTCAAAAAGACGGACCGAAAAGTTTAATTAAAACTATTCTTAACGGTTTATTAGTTATCGTTTTTTGGTACATTTTTTCTTATCCTTTTTCCTTAAACTTTACTCCCATGATGGAGGGATTAAAAATTTCTGACGGCCACAGCCCCTTTTATCAACTTTTTGTTTTGTACGGTGGTTTTTGGCTTATTTGTATTCCATTTTTAATTCACTTAATTTACAAATTGATTAAAAACCTGCCTTGCCGGCAGGCAGGTTTAAAATTAAAAATTAAAAATTCCTTCACTATCTCAGATATTTTTATTGTCACCCTGATTCTTACTGCTACCATTCTAATTATTATCCCTGAGCTTATTTATATTAAAGATATTTATATTTACGAGCACCGTCGGGCTAATACTATGTTCAAACTTGTTTATCAGGCTTTTATACTTTACTCATTAGCCAGCGGTTATATTTTAATTAATCTTTCAAATCTATTAAAACCGGTTTTAAAAATTTTTTACAAAATTATTTTTGCTATAGTTTTTAGTATTCACCTAATCTACCCTTATTTTGCCATTAAATCGTATTATAACGATCTTAAAGATTATAAAAGCCTTGATGGTTTAAAATATTTAGAATCTCTTTATCCAGACAATTATCAAGCCATTCTGTGGATCAACAAAAATATTTCTGGTCAGCCGGTTATACTAGAAGCACCGGGAGATAGTTATACTACTTTTAATCAAGTCTCTTCAGCTACTGGCTTACCCACGGTTCAAGGTTGGATTGTTCATGAATGGTTGTGGCGTGGTGGCTACGATGCTCCCGCCGCTCGTCAAAAAGACGTCAATACAATTTACGAATCTACTGATCTGTCCGAAATTAAATCATTAATTGATAAATATCAAATTCAATATATATTTGTCGGCGCCAAAGAATACGAAAAATATGCCGATCTTGATCCTAAAAAGTTTGAAACCATTGGTGCCAAAATTATTTTTCAGTCTGGTCAAACGGCTATTTACCAACTATAGTAAATCTACATGTCTGATATTTTAGAAGGTCTCAATCGCGAACAACAACAAGCCGTCACTTATACCGGCACTCCTCTTTTGCTTTTAGCTGGTGCTGGTTCTGGCAAAACCCGAGTTCTCACTCATCGAGCCGCCTATTTTATTGAACAGAAATTAGCCACTCCTGATCAAATTCTTCTTTTAACTTTTACCAACAAAGCTGCCGAAGAAATGAAACAGCGGATGGATAAATTATTATCAAATCTTCCTGTTAATACGGGAAATAAGTCGGGCCTATCCACCAAGTCTACAAGTCAAAGCGGGCCTGCCCGCCTAAATGCGAAGCTTTTGGCGGGGACATTTCATTCTTTTTGTTGCAAAATTTTGCGTCAAGATGGTCACCATTTAGGTATCGATCCCAAATTTGTTATTTACGACACTAATGATCAGGAAGATTTAATCAAAATGTCTCTCATTGATCTCAATTTAAATCCTAAAGAATTTAAACCAGCCAGTATTATGTATTTTATCGAAGCCGCCAAAAATTCTTTTCAAACACCCAAAGACATGATTGCTCAGTCACATGGTTTTTGGCAGGAATATGCCGCCAAAGTCTATCAGGTCTATCAAAAAAAGATGGCCGAATATCAGGCTTTAGATTTCAATGATTTATTGTTTAAAACTGTTCAATTATTTATTGAGCACCCCCAAGTTCTCGAAAAATATCAAGATATTTATCGTTTTATTTTGGTCGACGAGTATCAGGATACTAATCAAATTCAATATTTATTAACCAAACTTTTAGCCCAAAAATACCGTCAAATTACTGCCGTTGGTGATGCATCTCAGGCCATTTATGGTTGGCGCGGTGCTGATTTTAAAAACTTAATGAATTTAGTGGCCGATTTCAAAGATACTAAAATTATTAATTTGGAGCAGAACTATCGTTCTACTCAAATAATTCTTGATGCTGCCAATGCTGTCATTTGTAAAAATACTTCTCACCCGGTTCTAAAATTATTTACCAACAAAAAATCAGCTGACAAAATTAAACTCTTCGAAGCCAATTCAGAAATTGCTGAAGCCGAATTTATTGCTCAAAAAATCAAATTTATTCAGGATAATCAAAAAATTCCTCTTCGCAATATTGCTGTTCTTTACCGCATGAACGCCCAATCCCGCGTCCTCGAAGAAGGTTTTTTAAAATATAGTATTCCTTATGTTCTTATTGGAGGCACTCGATTTTATGAACGTGCCGAAGTTAAGGATATTTTATCTATGATTCGCTTTGCCGATAATCCCAAAGATAAAGTTTCCTCCGACAGACTAGGCAAAGTTTTTGGCAAAAGAAGACTCGCTGTTTTTATGGAACATCTCAATAATATCGAAATTGATAAAATGTCATCGCTTGAAGTTATGGAGTCTCTAATGGTCAATTCGGGGTATCTCGATCGTTATGACCCCAAAGATGAAGATGATCAAAAGAAAATTGAAAACATCAAAGAATTAAAATCTGTCGCCGCCACTTTTCCTAAACTCGAAAAATTTTTAGAAAATGTCAGTTTAGTTCAGCAAGAATATTCTTTGCAGGAAAAAAATAAGAAAAAAGAAAATCGTGATGGTGTCCGACTAATGACTCTTCATGGTGCCAAAGGTTTGGAATTTGAAGTTGTCTTTTTGGTTGGTTTCGAAGAGGGGATCTTACCCCATTCTCGCTGTTTAGTTGATGAAACCGAAGTCGAAGAAGAACGTCGTCTTTGCTATGTTGGTATTACCCGAGCCAAAGATTATTTATATATTACTTATGCCAGCCAACGTCTTTATTTTGGTAAAAGCTCTCTCAACGAACCCAGTCGTTTCTTGGCCGATATCCCCAATGATTTGGTAGAATTAGAAGAAAGTTTAGAAACTGTTCGCGACTATCGCCACCGTCGCAGTTCCGACGACGATCTCGTCTACGACCCCGATATTTATTAAACTTATGTCCATTAAACTTCTTACTGACAAAGATCAAAAAATTTACGATTCGGTCATTATACATCCAGTTCAGACTTGGAATTGGGGAGAATTTCAGAAATCTCAGGGTCATACCATTTTCCGTTTTGGTGTTTTTGATTGCAAAGATCAAATCAAAACCGCTTTTACTGTCAGTTTTCATACTATTCCCAAAACTAAATATTCCATCGGTACTATTCTTCGTGGTCCCAAAGTCACCGAGGAAATTTTAAAAACCGTTCGTAAAATCGCCCAAGATCAAAACGCTATTTTTATAAAATTTGAGCCAGATATCGCCAAATCCGACGCTTCTATGAATTTTGCTAATTTAATTGTTTCACCCAAAGTCGCTTTTTATCCTCATACTTTTAAAGTTGATTTGACTAAACCCGAAGAAAAACTTCTCTCCGACCTGCATTCCAAAACTCGTTACAATATTAAAATTGCCAATCGATATGGTGTCGAAGTTAAAGAAATGACTAACGATAAAGGTTTTGAAATTTATCTCAAACTTCTTTTTGACACCACCAAACGTCAAGGTTTTTATTTACACACTCTTAAATATCACCGTGATTTATGGAAAATTCTCAAAAATACCGATATGCCTCATATTATGTTGGCTTCATACCAAGGTAAAGTCCTGTCTGCTTTTATGTTATTCAAACTTAAAGATCAATTGTTTTATCCCTACGGTGCTTCTCTTGATATTCATCGCGAAGTCATGGCTCCAACTTTGCTTATGTGGGAGTCAATTAAATTAGGTCAAAGAATGAAATGCAATACTTTTGATATGTGGGGTTGTCTCAGTCCCGATGCTAAAGAAGGGGAAAATGGTTACGGTTTTCATCGTTTCAAACAAGGGTTTAACGGTAACCCTTACGAATATGTCGGTACTTACGATTTTGTTATCAATCCCTTCTTTTATAAACTCTATAATTCGGTTGATAAAATTCGTTGGAAACTTCTTCGTTTTAAAGCCAAATTATTTACTCGCTAATTTATTCTAACCTTACTTTGTCTGTCGGAATACTCGGCGAATGAATTGCCAACAATTCACATTTCTTTTCAAACTTTGCTTCAATAATATTATTTACATCCACAAACAAAAAATCGCCTTTTTTAAGGATAATTAATTTATCGTTAATAAAATATTTTGCCTCACCGTTTAGAATTATAATTAGTTCAATTTTTTCTTGATGATAATGTTTGGCTGAAATATCGCCTGGTTTATGGTCTATATGTAATATTTCAACTTTATCTGTTTTACACGGATTTCCTTCTTCAAAAAATGATCCCACAAACCAGCCTCTAGTTTTTTCAAAATCCGACATTTTTCCGGCAAAATATTTTCCGTTTTTGATTTTATCTAAATCAACCATACTATATGATATTATCAGGCTAGCTGATTTTCAATTTTTGCTATAAAATACTCTATGTCTACAAGCAAAATTTCTCTCGATCAACTCCGCCACATTGCCAAGTTAGCCCGTCTCGAAATCAATCCCGACAAAGAAAATTATTTAGCCGAACAGCTTTCCGAAACCGCTTCTTATATTGATGTTTTAGGCGAACTTGATACCAAAAATATCGACCCAACTTACCAAACTAATCATCTCAAAAATATTACTCGTGATGATGTCATTGGTGAATCTTTAACTCAAGAAAACGCCTTATCTCAGGCCAAAGATACTTATAACGGTTATTTCAAAACTCAAGCTACTATCAAAAAATAATTATGGAATTAAATAAATTAACTCTAATCGATGCCATCAAAGGTATCAAAGAAAAGAAATTTTCTTCGACTGAATTAGTTTCTGATTGCTTGACCAAGATTGAACAACTCGAACCAACTCTCAATGCTTTTGTCACCATCAACAAAGATCAAGCTCTCGATCAATCAAAAAAAATTGATTTTAATAAACCTTTAGCCGGTATTCCTATCGCTATCAAAGATAATTTTTGTATCAAAGGTATCCGCACTACTGCTTCTGCCAAACTATTGGATAAATATATTGCTCAATATACTTCCACTGTAGTTCAAAAATTACTCGATGCTGGGGCTATTATTATTGGTAAAACCAATATGGATGCTTGGGCTCATGGGTCGTCTACTGAGACCTCTGATTATGGCCCAACCAAAAATCCTTGGAATCCTAAACATCTTCCTGGTGGTTCATCAGGTGGTTCTGCTGCTTCTGTTGCCAGTGATGAGGTAGTTACTTCCATTGGTTCCGAAACCGCCGGATCAATTCGTCAACCATCTGCTTGGTGTGGTACTGTTGGTCTCAAGCCTAGTTACGGCCGTGTCAGTCGTTACGGTGTTATTGCTATGGGTTCATCTATGGATTGTCCTGGTCCTATCACCAAAACTGTTGATGATGCCGCCCTTTTACTTTCTATAATTTCTGGCCACGACCCCAAAGATGCCACGAGTATTTCGGAAAGTTCTTGGCAAATCCCAACCGGACTTAAAAATCTCAAAGGTCTCAAAATTGGTTTACCAAAAGCTTATTTTCCAGAACAGATGAAACCAGCTGTCAAAACTGCAGTTTTAAGTGCTTGTGAAACTCTCAAAAAATTGGGTGCTGAAATTATCGAGCTTGATGTTCTTGATCCCAAATATGCCATCGCTGTTTATACTGTTTTGCAGCGCTCCGAAGTTTCTTCAAACTTAGCTCGTTTCACCGGTATTCGCTATGGTGAACCGCGCTCTGCTTTTGGCGATGAAGCTATCAGAAGAATTATGTTGGGAACATACACACTATCTAGTGGTTATTACGACGCCTACTATTTACAAGCCCAAAAAGTTCGCACCCTTATTATTCAGGATTTTGATAAACAATTTCAAAAAGTTGACGCCATTATCGGTCCAACTTCTCCCACTACTGCTTTACCACTTGGGGCTACCGAAGGTAAATCTATGTTTGGTGAACTCGAAGATATGTTGGTTGAACCATCAACTTTAGCCGGTCTTCCGGGTATTTCTGTTCCATGTGGTTTTAGTGACGGTTTGCCAATTGGTCTCCAAATCATCACTCCTCAACTTCGTGAAGACTTAGCCATCAATATTGCTAGACTCTTCGAATCCAATACCGATTATCACTTACAAAAACCCAAGTTATAATTTATGAAAAATTTAATTTTTAAATTTTTGATTTCTCCCTTTTTTAAAGGGAGATGTCAATTTATTGACAGAGAGGTTTTGCTATGAAAATTACACCCATCATTGGTCTAGAAGTTCACATTGAACTTCAAACCAAATCAAAAATGTTTTGTAGTTGTGATGCTTCTCATTTTCATGCCACTCCAAATACTCACACTTGTCCCGTTTGTTTAGGTCTTCCTGGTGCTTTGCCGGTTCCTAATCGTACCGCTTGTGAATATTGTATTCGCTTGGGACTAGCTCTTGGCTGTACTATTAACAATGAAACTTTTTTTGAACGCAAAAATTATTTTTATCCAGATTTAGCTAAAAGTTACCAAATCACTCAGCTTCAAAAACCTTTTGCTGTTCACGGCAAAATTACTGTCGATGGTCACGACATTCGCATTAACCGAGCCCATATGGAAGAGGATACGGGTAAATCAGTTCATCAAACCATCGATTTTGAAGACTCAACTCTAATTGACTACAACCGTTCTGGCGTCCCATTAGTCGAAATCGTTTCTGAACCTGACATTATTTCCCCAGAAATGGCCAAAAATTATCTTCTCAAGATTCAACAAATTGTCCGATACACTGGAGTTTCTGATGCTGATATTGAAAAAGGGAGTATGCGTTGTGAACCAACTGTCAATTTAAAAATTGAAGATGATGGTGAAGTTCTTTACACCCCCATGGCCGAAATCAAAAACGTCGCCTCATTAACCGGTGTTCAATCTGCTATCCAATTTGAAATCGATCGTCAAACCCAAGCCTTTGCCGAAACTCGTGAAGTTAAGTCTCACACCAACAAAACCACTCGTGGTTGGGATGCTGTCAAAAACAAAACTTTCTTACAACGCGAAAAAGAAGGTTCCGCCGATTATCGTTATTTCCCCGAACCTGATATTCCACCAGTTGTTTTTACTGATGAAGAAATAAATAAAATCCGTGAGTCTCTTCCTGAACTTCCCGAACAAAAATTCACTCGTTATCAAAGCGACTTTGGTCTCAACGATTACGATGCTAATCTTTTATCTCAAGATTTAAATTTTTCCAAATGTTTTGAACAGGCAATTTCTTTAAACCCAACCAAAGATATGGCCAAATTTGTCGCCAATTTGTTTCTTGGTGCTCTCAAAACTCATCTTAATGAGACTTTAGAGGAAATGGATTTTGCTAAAATTAATCCTCAATTTTTCAAAAATCTTTTCGATTCTGTTTCTAAATCTGAAATTTCGGCCACTGTTGCCAAACAAGTGATTGTTGATAGTTACAAAGAGGGTACCGACCCAGTTGAAATAGCCAAATCTAAGGGATTAATTCAAGTTTCTGATTCTGGTGAAATTGAAAAGATTGCCCAAGAAGTTTTAGTTCAAAACACCAAAGCAGTTGAAGATTACAAAAAGAATCCCGCTAGTATCGGTTTCTTAATCGGCCAACTCATGAAAGCCTCCAAAGGCAGTGCTAACCCTCAGCTTGCCAAAGAAATTCTTGAAAAACTTCTAAAATAATTTCTCAAAAATTTGTTAGTATTAATTAATATGGCTAACAAAAAAACTGCTCCAAAAAAATCTGCCACCAAAAAAGTGACAAAAAAAGTAACCAAAAAAGTTACTGCTCCAAAACAACCTGCTCTTCAGCAAGAAGTTTCTACCAAGAATACTTTTCTTTTAGTTCTTCTCGCTGCTTTCATAGTCATCGCGGTAGTTCTAATCGGCCTCTAATTTATAACCAGTAATTAATTTCGAATTTTACCTGTTTTAAGGCATCTCGGGTCATCTGTTTGCTGAACCAATTCTGTTTGATTTGAGTTAGAATATACCTGCCGCATGAAAAAGTTTACTCATCTTGATCTTAGTCGTTACGAAAAAATGTATCAGAATTTTGATGGTGGACACGATATCAAACACTGTTTAGCTGTCCGCGATATGGCTGTTATCTTGGCTCAAAAATATTTACCCGAAAAAGTTGAATTAGCCTATATTGCAGCCACTTTACATGATATCGGTTTATCAGTTGACCGAGAAAATCATGAATTAGAAGGTGAAAAACTTATTCGTCATGATCAATATCTAATTAATAATTTATCTCCAAAAGATTTTGAAGAAATTTGCCATGCTGTCAAAGAACATCGCGCCTCTACTGGCAACCCTCAAACTATTCTTGCCAAAATCATCAGTGATGCTGATCGAGGCGGTGGTTGTGAAACTTCTGACGACGCTTTTAACCGGGCTTACCAATATGGTCTGAAAAATAATCCAGAACTAGATGACGACGGTCAAATATTACGAGCTGCCGAACATCAATCAATAAAATTTGCCCCAGGTAGTTATGGTCGCAGAACTTATTTTTCCGAAACCGAAGAGCGCTTAAGTCAAATTTACGATCCCATTATTCAGGCTTTCCATAAACATGATTTTGAATTTTTAAAAAATTTAGTTCATCCGCTGGTAAAATAAATTAAATGACCGATTTCCAACAAAAATTTTTAAATGAGTATCAGAAATTAAATCAAGAACAGCGTCAGGCGGTCGATACTATCGAAGGTCCAGTTATGGTCATCGCCGGAGCGGGGACTGGTAAAACTCAAACTATTTCCCTTAGAATTGCCAATATTTTAGATAAAACCGACACCAAGCCTAGTTCTATTTTGTGTTTAACCTATACCGATGTTGCTGCCAACAATATGCGTGCCCGTTTACTCAATATGATTGGCCCCGATGCTTACAAAATAAAAATTTGTACTTTTCATGCTTTTTGTAACGATATTATCGGCACAAATTCTGAATATTTTCCTTTTGCCTCCTCAAAATTAAAAGCCATCGACGATCTGGAAACTATTGAAATTATCAAAGATATTATTGACCATCTTAGTAACAATTCTCCTCTTATTTCTTGGGGCGACAGATATTCTTACCAAAAAAGTATTCTTGACTCTATTCATTTGATTAAACGGGAAAATATTTTACCTCAAACTCTTTTGAAATTAATTGACGAAGAAGAAATATTTTTTGACAATGCCAAAAATGAAATTGCTGAATTAACTAATATCAGGGCTACCAAAAATAATTATCCTCAAATTAATCAAATTTTAGACAAACTTGAAAATATTCCTAATCTTTCTTTAAATCTCAAAAGTCATCTTCAAATTATTCGCAGTGGTAAAGACAATTTAAGTCAGGTCAAAAGTGAAATTAGAAAATTCTATCAAGACTTCGAAAAAGATATTCCTAAACAACGCGAGTTAGTTAAAATTTTTGAAAATTATCAAAAGAAACTTCAAGAAAAATCTCTTTACGACTACGAAGACATGATTCTTTTTGTCATCAATGCCTTTAATCAAAACCCCGATTTATTATTAAATTTTCAAGAAAAATATCAATATATTCTTGTTGACGAATACCAAGATACCAATTCTAGTCAAAACAAAATTATCGATCTCTTAGGTAATTATTACGATAAACCCAATATTTTTGTCGTTGGTGACGATGACCAATCAATCTTCCGATTTCAAGGTGCTTCTATCGAAAATATTTATACTTTTTATCAAAAATATAATCCTCAAAAAATTGTTTTAAAAAATAATTATCGTAGTCATAAATTAATTTTAGAAACTTCGGAAAGTGTCATTAATCACAACAAAAATCGTATCGCCAATTTAATTACCGACATCGACAAAAGTTTGGTTGCCAACAAAAATTACGACCCCGACCCCATTAATTTAACAGTTCTCAATTCCAATATTGAAGAAGATTATTATTTGGCTCAAAAAATTTCTAATTTAATTAAGTCTGGTGAAAAACCTGAGGAAATTGCCATTTTACTTCGCAAAAATCGCGACGCCGATGAACTTACCAAAATGTTATCTGCTTTTAATATTAAATTTTTCTTACCGTCCGACGCCAACATTCTCAAAAATACTCTTATCCTTCAAATAATTAGATTATTAGAATTTGTTCAAAACCCCAAGTCAAGTGTTTCGGCTTATCATGTTTTAGCCGCCCCTTTCATAAAATTAAATTCTCTCGATTTACTTAAAGTTTTAAAAACCAAAACTAAACTTTCGAAATTAGTTTTCGATCAAGAGGCAATCGATTCACTCGAAATCTCTCAAAAATCCAAAAATAAAATTTCTAAATTTGGCAAAAAAATTGCCAAAACCAGACTTGATTTAGAAATTTATTCTCCCGAAAAAGTTTTCAACAGAATTCTTAAAAGATTCAAAATCTTAAAATATGTTTTGGCCAAAAACGACATTGAATCTCTTAATCAAGTTCATGTTTTTTATCAATTTTTCAAAGACACTGTCACTCAAAAAGATTTGTCTTTCAAGGAATTTTTAACTCGCATCAATCTTTACATTGATAACAAAATTTCTCTTTCTTCTCCCTCAATTTCTTACGATTCCTCCGATGCCATAAAAATCTTGACTGTTCACGGTGCCAAAGGTTTAGAGTTCGATCATGTTTTTATTTATCGTCTCCTCGAAGATTCTTGGGAAAAACAGCGTGATATCAACAAACTCAAACTTCCTTTTGGTCTTCTTTCCAGTGAAATCACTAAAACTATCGAAGATGATTATGAGGAAGATCGTCGTTTGTTTTACGTCGCTCTCACCCGGGCCAAAAAACAAATTTACCTGTCTTATTCTCAATACAAAGAAACTGGCAAAAATCAAAACGCCTCCGTCTTTATTTCTGAAATCGACAGTCATCTTATTGAAAATATAAAGTTTAGTGACAAAGAAACTGCTCTCAAAACTTACTATCAATTTGCCAATATTTATCACCAGCTAAAACCAGACTTATCCGAATACCTCAAGGATTATTTGACCAACAAATACAAATTCAACGTTTCTCATCTCAATTCTTATCTTCGTTGTCCTCTTTGTTTTTATTACAAAACTATTTTGCGAATCCCCCAAAATAAGGAAAAATTTAGTAGCTTTGGTACTGCTATTCATGCTGCCGTTTCTGGTATTTATCTCAAAAAATCCCAAAACGACATCATTGATATTTTTAGCCAAACTCTCAAAAACGAACGACTTCCCCAAAAAGATTATCTTTGGTGTCTCGACAACGGCCAAAAAATTTTAAATGATTATTACGACCAATATCAAAATTCAATTAAAGACGGCAATGAATGTGAACACAATTTCGCCAACGAAAATATTGTTTACAAAAATATTCCTTTAACTGGGAAAATTGATTTAATCGAAAAAACTGATGATGGCAAAGTCAATGTTGTCGATTTCAAAACCGGCAATGTTGATTACAAAACCAAAGATCTTTCACCCGGTGGTGATTATTATCGTCAAATTGTTTTTTATAAACTTTTGCTCGACATCAAAAACGATCCTCAATGGCAATTCAATCAGGGAATTATAGATTTTGTTGAAAAAAGTAAATCCAAAAAAGTTTTTGTTCGGAAAGTTATTAATGTTACTGAGCAAGATTTAAATAATTTAAAAGCTCAAATTGAAGAGGTCTATCAAAAAATAATCAATTTAGAATTTTTTGAAATTGGCAAAGACTGCAAAGACAAAGACCATCTTCATTATCTATTAAAATAACCTATGAAACTCAAAATCAAACGTTTCGATAAATCCTTACCATTACCGGTTTATAAAACTGGTGGTGCTGTGGCTGTCGACTTGTGTGCTCGTACAGACTTTACTATTGAATCACACCAAATTGGTTATATCCCCATGAACGTCGCCATCGAAATTCCCGATGGTTATTTTATTCTTATGGCTCCACGCTCATCGGCTCACAAATTTGGTCTTACTAGCGCCAACGGAGTTGGTATTTTCGATCGTGATTTTTGCGGTGACAATGATGAATACGGATTTATTGCTTACAATTTTACCGATCATACGGTAAATATCGAAAAGGGAACTCGTCTCTGTCAACTATTGTTAATCAAATGTGAAAATTTCGAGTTTGATGAAGTCGATACTATGGGAAACTCCGACCGCGGCGG
>CAZLCB010000004.1:0-7596 GCA_964558195.1 uncultured Gammaproteobacteria bacterium | reverse complement strand
GTGAAAATTTCGAGTTTGATGAAGTCGATACTATGGGAAACTCCGACCGCGGCGGTATCGGTTCGACCGGAGTAAAATAAAAACGTATGGATGTATCTCCAAAATATTTAATGGTCCTAATCAAGCAGATAAATAAACTACTTTATGACAATTTTGGTGGCTATAGAAATGTGGAATACTATTTTCTAAAATGGCAAACATTTGACTCTGATTCTTACAGTTATAATTTTGAAATTTTCCGCAAAAGCGATGGATTTATTGATTCTGAGAAAACTTTACACTGTTTAGATCAAGAAACTTTAATGAAAATAGCCGGTGACTTAGGAATTGAAACCCCATATCTCTTGCCATCTATTCCTGTAATTAAGAATAAATTTAAAGACGTTGAAAAAACTGCTTTTGGTGCTTTTTCAAAATCTTTAAAGCAGATAGAAGAAAATCCTGATCTTGCCATTACTTTAGCAAATTCAACACTAGAAAGTATAGTTAAATCTCTTCTTGTAAAAATTGGGAAAAAATTCAATAAAAAAGATACTCTTTATACCCTATCTTCTACACTTCTTGAAGAATTTAAAATTTTTCCAAAATCAGATTTACCTGTAGAAATCAAAACAATTGGAAGCCGCTTACTATCGATTCTAGAAAATATTGAAAAAATAAGGAGTGAGAAAACAGCAAGTCACGGAAAATTAAGTGAAGATTATCTTGTAAATGAAAATTTGTATGCTTATTTTATTGTAAACAGTGTCTCTACTATTGGATTATTTTTAATAAATTTTTATGAAAAAAAATATCATATTGAAATAGAAAATGAGATTGTAATTGAAGAAATGCCTTTTTAATTAAAAAAATAATTTATAGTACAATCATTCTATGACCTTTGTTTATATTCTCTTAATTTTGATTTTGGCGACCCTCATCTTTCTTATCGTCAAGAATAAAAAACCCGATAATCAGGAAATTTCTAAAGAAATTGCCAACAGTTTAAACCAACTCTTTCCTGAAGTTCTCAAAAACGCCAATCAACAATTAATCACGCTTGCCGATCAAAAAATTGGCACCGATTTGTCTAACAAAAAACAAGCTATCGAAGAATTAGTCCAGCGAGCTCTAGTCGAAATCGAAAAGAACAATAAAAAAATGGAAGAAGTCGAAATCAAACGCACTGGTTCTTTTTCTGCTTTAACCGAAAAACTTGAAGAACAAAAAAGTCTTACCAACCAACTCAAAGTTACGACCGAAGGTCTCAAAAATGTTTTGAGTAACAATCAAATGCGTGGTGCTTTTGGTGAACAAGTCGCCGAAGATTTACTCAAAATGTCCGGCTTTGTTAGTGGTGTCAATTACGACAAACAAGTTTCTAGTGATACCTCTCGTCCCGATTTTACTGTCTATATGCCCGATGGTATGAAGGTTAATGTCGATTCCAAATTCCCTTATCAAAATTTAGTCAAAATGAGTGAGACTGATGGTAAGGAAGAAAAAGAACGTTACAAAAAAGCTTTTGAACAGGATATTAAAACCAAAATCAAAGAGGTGACTAGCAGAGAATATATTAATCCCGAAGAAAATACCGTTGATTTTGTCATTTTATTTATTCCTAACGAAATGATTTTTAGTTTTATTTATGATCGTTTTCCCGAAGTCTGGCAAGATGCTATGGCCAAAAAAGTTATTTTAGCTGGGCCATTTAGTTTTACCGCCATTTTGCGTATGATTCATCAAGCTTACGACAATTTCCGTTATCAAAAAAATGTCGCCACCATCATTGGTTACATCAAAAAATTCGGCGAAGAATTCGAAAATTACAACAAAGGTTTCAAAGATTTAGGTACCCGGATTGAATCACTCCAAAAACAATATGTCGCTGTCGACACTACTCGTACCAATCAATTAGTTAAAATTGTCAACAAAATCAAAACCGAAGAACCTCAAGAAATCAAAACCCTCCATGAATAAAAAATACCTGGTCTTTTCCATCATGCTTTGGATTGGTTTTTTTACATTTACTTACCTTGTTTCTCCTGACGCTTTGTGGTCCAAAATTATTTTCTTTTTGATTCTACTTTCTTCCCTGTTAGCCACCACCTATATTTTTTCCAAGCAACACTGTTTAAATATTTTTATTTCTCTTTACATCACTTCACTTTTTTTGCTCCGATTTCTCCATCAATTATCTCTAATGAATTTTGTTTTTCTTACCTGTCTTTTTATTTGTCTTTTCTTTTTGTGTTACCACAAATCAGATACGAAATAGTTTGTCCTTTAATGAGTTATAATAGGCCAGAATCCAAAAGCGGAATCTATTTGTTTTTTTTGGAGGCAATCAAGCCTCTTTTGTCGCACGTTCACATCTTGTAGAGTTCTCGACTAATTTTCCAACTAACCCATCGACCAAGAAAGGAAGGGGAGTCATGAAACAGGTTGTTGCTGTTCTGTCCGTCCTTATTCTGTTGGGTTGTTTCTTCACTATGACCAACATTATCATCGTTCCGCTCACCACTCCGAACAAGATCAGTAATCCAGATTCTTCTGAAGACGCTGATCCTGAAAAGGAATCTCGCCGATCTTCAGGTGGTTTCTCAACATGTAGACTCAACCGCCACTGTTGAGAGTAGTGAGGGTATGAAAGAGTCGCGTCAGGTGTAGTGACATCAGTCGCATTGCCAACCTATTCGGGTTTAAAGGAATCTGCTGATACAGTCTCAAAGAAAAGAAGAAAGAGGGGTGTTTTACTTTCCCGACTTTTCCTAGTGTGCTCAGCTAAGGAGGCGCATTTCAATGGAAAAGATCGATAAATGGCTTATTGCCATCGGTGTTGGGTTCTATCTCTCGTGGATAGCGATAACTGCGTTGATCACTGTTCACTTTTGCTTGTTCCATCACTAACCGACCGTCGCTATCCAACAATTCATCACTTCCAGATAGTGAAATCTAATGATCAATTGTGGAGGAAGATGAGATGCGTAAGTGGCCATGGCAGAAGTTCGCGGTGCCAATGGAGCTAGATGCTGACCTTGAGGCTTGCTTCGGTAAAGACTTCGTCTGTTGTCTTAAAGATGATGGATTTGCCTGTCGAAGAATAGTCTCTAGTATCATTGGTAACCAGATTGAATGGGAACGTGTCGCCGAAAGTCTGAAAAAGATGGATGAGCACTACAACAGCCGATACTACTATTGGTATATCTTCAACCTGAACCTAAAACATGCGCCGCAATTCACTCTCAACATCTAACTCTACAAGACCGTCCTTTGGGGCTGCGCTGGAACTATCCAGAATTTTCCAGCGCAGCCCCTATTCCAATTTAATTTGTTTTTCCCTCTTGACACCTGCTAGCAGTCCGTCTATTATATTGCTAATATGTCGGATTTAACCCAACGCCAAATCAAAATCCTTAAATGTATTACTGAAGAATTTATTGAGACTGCCGCTCCAGTCGGCTCTGAAACTCTTGAGAAAAAATTCTCTTTGGGCATTTCTTCGGCCACTATCCGAAATGAAATGGCTGCACTAACTCAAATGGGTTTTCTCAAAAAAGGTCATTTATCTGCTGGTCGAGCTCCGACTTCTATGGGTCTCAAATATTACGTTCGTAATTTAATGACCCCCAAAAATTTATCTGTCAGCGAAGAAGTTGGTGTCAAAGAAAAAGTTTGGGACTACCGAAATGAATTTGACCGTCTTTTACGTGAATCAACCAAAGAATTGGCTACCAAAACTCGCTCTATGGCCATTGCTACCACCGATCATGGGTTAATTTATAGTTACGGCGCCTCAAATCTACTCGAAGAACCGGAATTTTATAATATTGATGTTACTCGAACCGTCCTTTCTTTATTAGATAATAGTAATTTTTGGTTTGATATTATCAGTAAAGCTGGTGCTCTAAACGAAGAAGCATTTGTTCACTTACTTATTGGTGAAGATTTAGGTATGGAACATCTTGAACCTTGCGGTTTTGTTTATCAAAACTACGAAGCCGGTCCTCATCGAGGCATCGTTGGTGTTATTGGCCCCGCTCGTTTCCACTACACTCATGTTGTTCCTTTAGTTGATTACTTTGCCCAACTTTTGTCAAAAATTACTCGTTAATTAATTTATGGTAAAAACAAAAAAAACCAATCCGGATATAACTGCCACCAAAATTCAGAATCTTGAACAAAAAAATCTTGTTCTACAAGACAAACTCAATCGTTCTTTAGCGGATTATTCTAACCTCGAAAAACGAGTTGAGTCTCAACGTCAGTTTTTTGTCACTTTAGCTACTACTGCCGTAATTACTAAGATGATTGAAGCTCTTGATGACTTCAATTTAGCTTACAGTCATCTTCCAGATCCGGGTCTCAAAATGGCTATCGATAAATTTATTTCTGCTCTCAAATCCGAAGGTGTTGAAGAAATAAATCCTATTAATATTCAATTTGATCCGGAAACCATGGAATGTGTTGAAGTTGTTCCTGGTGAAGATAATAAAATTATAAATGTCCGTAAGTTAGGTTATAAATTAAATGGTCACGTCGTCCGAGCGGCTCAAGTCGTCGTCGGCAAATCTGACCTAAATTAAATTATTAATTATTAATTATTTTTTAATCTAGCGTTCTAGCGCTCTAGCGAACCAAAAAATTATGTCAAACAAAATCATCGGAATCGATTTAGGTACTACCAACTCCTGCATTGCTGTTATGGAAGGTGGTAACCCTAAAGTTATAATTAGCGCCGAAGGTCGCAACACTATTCCTTCAATTGTTGAACCAACCAAAAATTTAGTTGGTGATTTGGCTAAACGTCAGATGGTTCTCAATTCTCAAAATACTATTTATAGTATCAAGCGTCTCATGGGTCGCCGTATTGATGATCCAGAAGTCAAGAAAACCCAAACTGTGGCTCCATACAAAATAGTTGCCGGCAAAGACAAAATGGCTGCTGTTGAAATCAACGGCAAAATTTACACTCCACAGGAAATTTCTGCCATGATTCTTCAAAAAGCCAAGGCTGATGCCGAAAAATATCTTGGCGAAAAAATTACTGATGCCGTTATTACTGTTCCGGCATATTTTGATGACTCTCAACGTCAGGCTACCAAACAAGCCGGTGAAATTGCTGGCCTTAATGTTCAACGTATCGTTAACGAACCAACTGCTGCTGCTTTAGCCTATGGTATGGACAAAAAAAATAACGAACTTATTGCTGTCTATGACTTAGGTGGAGGTACTTTCGATATTTCCATTCTCGAAATTGGCGATGGTATCTTTGAGGTTAAATCGACTAACGGTGATACTTTCCTTGGTGGTGACGATTTCGATCAAAAAATCATTACCTGGATTATCGACGATTTTCAAAAACAAAATGGTGTTGATTTAACTAAAGATCCGCAAGCTTTACAACGTGTTCGTGAAGCTGCCGAAAAAGCCAAAATTGAACTTTCATCTGCTGCCGAAACCGAAATCAATTTACCATTTATTACTCAAAAAGATGGTAATCCTCTCCATTTAACCAAAAAAATGACCCGTTCTGAATTAGAAAAATTAGTTGATGATTTAGTTCAAAAAACTATTACTCCGGTCGAAAAAGCTCTCAAAGACGCTGGTGTTACCAAGTCCGACATCAAAGAAATCATTATGGTCGGCGGTATGACTCGTATGCCTAAAGTCCAAGAAGTTGTCAAAAATTTCTTTGGCAAAGACCTCAACAATTCTGTTAACCCGGATGAAGTTGTCGCTATTGGTGCCGCTGTTCAAGGAGCTGTTTTGACTGGTGAAGTCAAAGATATTGTCCTTCTCGACGTCACTCCATTAACTTTTGGTATCGAAACTGCTGGTGGTGTTCGTACTCCATTGATAGATAGAAATACTACCGTCCCTACCAAGAAATCTCAAGTATTCACTACTTATTCCGACAATCAACCACAAGTTGAGATCAACGTCTTACAAGGTGAACGTCCTATGGCCGCCGACAACAAATCTCTCGGTCGCTTTGTTCTTGATGGTATTCCACCAGCACCTCGTGGTATGCCTCAAATCGAAGTTACTTTTGACATCGATAGTAACGGTATCTTGTCAGTTTCGGCCAAAGACAAAGGCACTGGCAAAGAACAACGCATCACTATTCAAAATGCTACCAATCTCAAAGACGAAGAAATTGAGCAAATGAAAAAAGATGCTGAGGCTCACGCTCAAGACGATGAACAAAAACGTCTTTTGGCAGAAAGCCGAAACAAACTCGACGGTACTATTTTCTCTGGCGAAAAAACTCTTAAAGATTTTGCCGATAAAGTTAAACCAGAAGATAAAGAAAAAATTGAAGCCGAAATTAAAAAAGCCAAAGAAGTTTTAGCCAAATCTGATGCTAAAGTTGATGATTTCAACAAAGCCTCTGATGATTTAGGTCAAATTCTTCAAACTGTTGGTGCTGCTATTTATCAACAGCAACAACCAGGCCCAGAAACTCAAGGCCAACCAAATCCTGAAGAACCAAAATCTGAAGATAAAAAACAAGCCGAAGAAGGAGAGGTGGTACAATAAAAAAATGTAAATTTGTAAGGGCAGACCGTTGTGTCTGCCCTACATTTATTTTATGAAAAAAGATTTTTACGAAGTATTGGGAGTCGCCAAAGGTGCTTCCAAAGATGAAATAAAAAGTGCCTATCGTAAGGCTGCTTTAAAATATCATCCCGATCGCAACAAAGCCCCTGATGCCGAAGAAAAATTTAAAGAAATTAACGAAGCTTACGAAGTTTTAAGTAATGATCAAAAAAAATCAGCTTATGACCAATATGGTCATGCTGCTTTTGACCCAAATTCCGGTCCTTTTGGTGGCCGAACTTATACTCAACAAAATGGTCCATTCAATTTTACCTACACTCAATCTGGTGGCAATCCTTTTGGTGGTGCCGATTTTGATTTCGGTGGTTTTTCTAATCCTTTTGATATTTTTGAACAATTTTTTGGTGGTGGGGGATTCAGTCAAGGTCGTCAAAGTAAACGTCTCGAAACTTACAAAATTAGTATTTCTTTTTTAGAAGCCGCCAACGGTTGTCAAAAAGAAGTCAATATTGATGGTAAAAAGAAAAGCATAAAAATCCCTGCCGGTGTCGACGATGGCCAACGAATTAAGTTTCAAGATTTTATTCTTTATATTGATGTATTACCCGATAAAGTTTTTAAACGTGAAGGTAATGATGTTTTTATTACTGTTAATCTAAGAATTTCTCAGGCAATTTTAGGTACTAATATTGAAGTACCTACACTTACCGGTGAAGCTCTCAAAGTTAAAGTTAAGCCAGGCACTCAACCAAATACATTAATCCGTCTCAGAGGTAAAGGAGTCAAAGATGTTAATGGTTATGGCTATGGTGATCTCTATATTCGTCTTATGGTCGAAATTCCTTCTCGTCTTAATTTCAAACAAAAAGAACTTATTCATCAACTCGATTTGTAAAAACATTAATCTTAATTTATTCTTAAACTAGTAATATTAAAAAAAACGTTTAATGAATAAATTAATTAAAAACGGCTTTTCCCAAACCCTTGTCTTACTTCTCATGTTTTTTCTGGCTCTATCTCTGCCTTTAGCCACTAACTTAGTTAAACAAAGTC
>CAZLCB010000003.1:0-43395 GCA_964558195.1 uncultured Gammaproteobacteria bacterium | reverse complement strand
GTTACCAATACAAACCCTTGTTTATAATCCAAAAAAGATCTTAATATCTGAGGTAAATGTAACGAATCAAAAGAGGGGATATCTGGAGAAATGATTCTCAAAGCACAAGCCAAAGTCTCTTTTTGCCAATAAACATTAGCTCTAAACCTTGCTTCTATCGCATCAAATGAAAAATCCAATTCTTTATTTTGTTTAACCCCACCTGACTGTTCCTCTGTTAATAAAGATAAAATCATCTCATCAGTCAACTTGTCGTCAACCTCCATCCAATTTGGCGCCGTGATCAAATCACCATCAACCCTTATTTTTGGTGGCACCCCATGCATTAAATGAATATCAGACGCTTTATTTGATAAAGCCAAACTCAACAATTCCTGTAATTTTGTATGCATCTTGTTTTTGTTTTGCTATTTACTACTAGCTAATTACTAATTTACTAATTAATATTGTGCCACTCTTACCACTTCATCCATAGTGGTAACTCCTTCTAAAACCTTAACATAACCATCTTGCTTCATAGTCAACATTCCTTCTTCCATTGCCTGTTTTTGAATCGATGAAGCCGCCGCTTTTTCGATAATTAATTTTGAAATTTTTTCCGAAATAGGCATTACTTCGTAAATAGCAATTCTACCCATATATCCAGTATTATTACACTTTTCACACCCGACTATTTTTGGCAACATTATCTTTTTATTTTCCTTTTTATATTTATCCTCTACCAAACCATATATCGGACCTAAAGTCGTTTTAATTTCCCTTTCCTCATCGGGAGTCATTTCTCTTTCACTAATACACTCTTTACATACTCTTCTCAACACCCGCTGACCCACCACACAATTCAATGAAGAAACCAGCAAAAACGGTTCAGCTCCCATATCTAACAATCTTGGCGGCACACCAGACGCATCGTTAGTATGTAGTGTTGAAAAAACCAAATGACCGGTTAAAGCCGCATTTATTGCCAAATCAGCCGTTTCCGCATCACGGACTTCTCCCACCATAATCACATTTGGATCTTGACGTAAAAACGACCTCAAAGCTGAAGCAAAAGTTAAACCCGCCTGTACATTTACTTGTACCTGATTAACCCCTTTCATTTGATATTCCACTGGATCTTCAATTGTTACCACATTTACTTTAGAAGTTGATACTACATCCAAAATCGAATACAAAGTTGTAGTTTTACCCGAACCAGTCGGACCGCAAACAATAATAATTCCATGAGGCCTTTGAATCGAACTCATTAAATTCTTCAAAGCCAAACCTCTTAATCCCAAATCCGGCAATGTTGGCACTTTCTGGGATTTTTTTAATAAACGCATTACCACTTTTTCTCCATAAGTTGTCGGTAAAGTAGATATACGTAAATCAACATCATTACCGTCTGCCGAAAAGAAAAATCTTCCGTCTTGGGGTACCCGTTTTTCATCAATTTTTAAATCAGATAGAATTTTAATTCTTGAAACCACTGCATCATGTACATTTCTTGGTAACAAATATTTCTCCTGCAAAATACCGTCAATTCTATATCTAATTCTTACATTATCTTCCTGTGGCTCTATATGGATATCCGAAGCTCTCGATTTAACTGCATACTCTAAAATAGTCGAAACTATCTTCGCCACTGGTGCTTCAACCGCTACTTTCTCTTGCGCCTTTTTTAACTCTCCTTCATCAATTTTTCTCTCATCCAAAGCTTTATTTACTTCCGAAGTAATGCTTTTTTCCCTTATATATTTTTCTTTAATAAAGTTCTCTACTTGTTTTTTAGTTGATATCGCTGCACTTATCTTTAAACTAGTTTTTTTCTCCAAAAACTCCAATGTTTCCAAATCCAACGGATTAACCATCGTTACAAATAAAGTTTTTGTCTTAGTATCCAACCGATAGGGGACTATATTATATTTTTGAGCCACACTTTCCGGTACTAAACTTAAAGCCTCCGGAGAAAAAGCTGTATTATCCAGATCAACAAATGAAACTTTGAGAAATTTTGCTTTAGCCTTTACAAAATCATCGTCACTTACCAATCTCATCGATTTTATAATATCGTCCTCCGACTCTCCGGTTTTCAATTGGCGCAAATTAATTTCCTCAAAAACATCATCCTTAATCAAACCATCATCCTTCAAAACCTCCCGTAAATTTTTATAGGTTTTTGAGTTAAAATTATCCATAATACTACATTCATAGTACATTTTTTTAAACATCAAATCAATCAAAATGAATATCTTCCCCTCAACTTTAATTACCTCATCAAATCTAGAACAGATTAACCAAAAAATTGACCAAATTTGTAAAATCTTAAATAATCAAATAAATCCAAACAACCCTGATATTTTTATCATTGATCAACAAACTGGTTGGACCATTGAACTTATCAGGCAGATCAAAAATTTCATTTCCAAAAAACCATTCAATCACACCAATAAAATCATTATTATTTACGATGTTCATCAATTAAATATTGAGTCACAAAATGCTCTCCTCAAAACCCTCGAAGACCCAGGAGAAAATAATTACCTAATAATTACCACTTCTAAACCGGCAAAACTTTTACCCACCATTACCTCTCGCTGTCAAACTATAAAAATAAAAAATGTGTCCTTTCAGTGTCAAGCAAAAGATTGTCTGATTTTCTCTAAAAATATTAAAAAAGATCTAACTCTAAGTGAGACTTTATCTAAAGACAAAACCCAAGTTCTTCCTTTACTCGAAAATCAACTTCAAATATATCATTCACTTTTAAAATCGAATCCATCAGTTCAAAACTCCAAGACTATTCAAAAAATTCTTAAAGCCATAAAAATGATTGAATCCAATGTCGATCCTAAATCCGCTTTAGATTTTCTTTTTCTGTCTTAATTTTAGACATTAGATATTAGAAATTAGATATTTTTATTTCCGCATTTTCCCCTTAACGTTTCGTTAAAAGATGATATAATTTCCCAGAGTATGTTTTCTCCGATTTTTTCAATCAATAATCAAATTCTCAAAAATATTGGCACTATTGAAGCCGCCAAAGCCATTATTGATGAAGCTCCACTTATTCCAGCCTACGAAAAACAATTTCAACAAGAAGCTATTGTTAGAACTGTTCATTACGGTACTCGTATCGAAGGAAATGACCTAACTTTTCAAGAAGTTGCTCGTCTTGTCGAAGGTCATCAAGTCACCGCTGCTGAACGCGACATTCAGGAAGTCATTAATTACCGAAATGTTATGGCTTATCTCGAAGAACTCTGGTCTCTTTACGATGCCGGTATGCCTCTTCCGGAAGAAAAAAAAGACGTTAATGACAAACATCGACCTTTTTTTTACAGTGAAGCCATTGTCAAAAGAATTCATGAATTAACTACTGCCAAAATCATTCCTGAAACCGAAGTCGGCAAATATCGTCATCAACAAGTAGTTCTCAAAAATACCCGCACCGGCGAAATCGCCCACCGACCACCTCCGGCCATCGAAGTTCCGTATCTTATGGCCGACCTAATTGATTGGCTCAATAGCTCTGAATCTCAAGATATCCACCCGACTATTAAATCAGCCGTTTGTCAGTATGTTTTAGTCGCTATCCATCCGTTTATCGAAGGCAATGGTCGTGTTTCTCGGGCTTTTGCTATGTTGCCACTTTACGCCCAAGGTTACGACATCCGCCGTTTATTTTCTATGGAAGAATATTTCGATCGCAACGCCGAAGATTATTACAACACTATTCAAAACACTCATATCTTATCTTCCGATATTTTCAAGCGCGATTTAACCAAATGGATCGAGTATTTTACTCAAGCTCTTTCTGTCGAACTCTCCCGAGTCAAAGAAAAAGTGCAGTCACTTTCTCGTGATATCAAACTCAAACAAAAACTCGGTGGTAAACAAATTCATCTTACTGAAAGGCAAATTAAATTAGTCGAATACATGCAACAATTCGGTGGTCTTCGTATGCCCGATGCTCAACAACTTTTACCCATGGTTTCCGACGACACTATTTGGCGTGATCTCAAAAAACTAGTCGATAGTGGCGCCGTCGAAAAACGCGGTTCCACCAAAGGCGCCTATTATTGCTTAGTAAATATTTAAACCCATTGTCACTTCGTGACATTTCCCTTAAAAAGGGAAACTTTTTTTAATTCAACAAAGCCTCCCTTTTTAAGGGAGGGTAGGGTGGGTCTAAAAATTTTAGTTTATAATTCCTTTATGATCACTCTTGATTCTCCCGAACTTAAAAACATTTCCCCCGAAAAACTTGGTGAGTTGATGATCGAGGCTAAAAAAGCCTACTATAATACTGGCAAACCCATTATGGATGATCATACTTGGGATATCCTCGAAGATACTTTACGTAAAAAATTACCTTATCATCGTATTTTTACCAAAGTTGGCAGCCATCACTTTAATACTGGTTTTGATAAAAAATCCCATTCCATGCCCATGGGTTCCCAAAACAAGGTTAATACTTTTAACGACTTAGTTCATTATTTTGAACTAAAAAGTGCAGCCGCAGGCAATGTTGATATGCGAAGCATATCTTACGTTGTTCAGCCAAAATGTGATGGTATATCACTAGAAATTATTTATAAAAATGGTGAACTTATCGAAGCTATTACTCGTGGTGACGGTCATATTGGTGATGTCATTACTCAAAATGTCGTCAAAATGAAAAATTCTGTCAAAAAAATCGATACCGATTTTTCTGGTGCCGTTCGCTGTGAAATCGTTATGTTAAACAAAGATTTTGAGAAATTAAATAACCTAACTAATGTAGAGACGTTGCGCGCAACGTCTCTACAAAATAAAAATAACGAATGGTTTTACTCCAATTCCCGTAATGCTGCCTCCGGTATTTCACAACGTCTCGACGGTCAATATGCCGAATTTTGTAGTTTATATGCTGTTGATATTTTTTCTTCCTCACACAACTTTTCTACTGAAACCGAAAAAATCAACTTTCTCAAAAAATACGGCTTCACTACTGTCGATAACTTCTTATGCCAAAATTTCGATCAAGTCGAAAAAATTTATCAGCAATTCTTAAACAAAAGTAGGGGAGAATACTCATTTGAAATTGACGGTCTAGTTATCAAAATCAATGATCTCCAACTTCAACATCAACTTGGTTCCAAAAACAATCGTCCCAAAGGCCAAGTCGCCTACAAGTTTCCTTCGCGTTCCAGTCAAACCAGAATCATTAAAATTGATTGGCAAGTTGGTCCTATGGGGACCATCACTCCAGTCGCTCAAGTTGACCCGATTGAAATTTCCGGTGCCATTATTACTTTTGCCTCATTGGCCAATTACGATTTAATCAAAGAAAAAAATATTAATATTGACGACGTTGTCGAAATCCAACGCCGCGGTGATGTTATTCCTCATGTTGAAGGTGTTATCACCAAAGTCGCTGAAGGTCATATACTCGCCCCGATTCACTGCCCCTCATGTCACACCCCTCTAATTCAGGAAAATAAATTCTTAAAATGCCCCAACATCCAAAATTGTCCCGCCCAAATTCTAGGTTCTCTGAGACTTTTTTGTGACACTCTCGAAATCAAAGGCATTTCTGATAAAACCATCACCAAACTTTACCAATTAAATTTAGTTAAATTACCTGGCGATTTTTATCATCTTCAAGTTTCTGACTTCGAAAATATTGCCGGTCTGGGTAACAAGTCCGGCACCAATATCATCCGCGAAATTCAAGCCAAAAAAACTCTTACTCTCAAACAAATTTTAGACGCCGCTATTATTCCTAATTTTAGTTCTCAAAGAATTATTCAAATCATTAATGCCGGCTTCAATACTCCCGAAAAAATCCTCAATATTACCATTCCTCAACTCGAATCTCTGCCCGGTATTCAAATTACTTTGGCCGAAAAAATTTATCAAGGCATCCAATCCCGCCACGATTTTATCCAATCAATTTTATCTAATGTTTTAATTAGAAATTCGAAATTAGAAATTAGAAATTCAACTATAAAAGGATTAACCTTCGCCATTACTGGAACCCTCAGCCAACCTCGAAAAGTTTTAGAAGATAAAATAATCTCTTTCGGTGGCAAATTAGCCTCGTCAGTCACTTCCAATACTGACTACTTAATTACCAATGAAACCGAATCTGATTCATCAAAATTTACTAATGCCCAAAAATTCGGCACCAAAATTATTTCTGAAGCTGAGTTTCAAAAGTTAGCAGACTAACAATTTAATTGCTAACAAACCTGTCAATTTTTATTTTTCCTGTCTTTAGGGATATTTTATATATCAAAATAGATCAAACTCAACCAATGCTAAAATAAACCATGGAATGCCAACAGAAAGCCAATCTTAAAAATTGTCCTTGTACTTACGACTGCAAACTTAAAGGCAAATGTTGTCAATGTTTGGCTTCACATTTAAAAGACAAAGAATTACCCGCCTGTTGTTTTACTCCACAAACCGAAAAAACTTACGACCGTTCGTTTAAAAAATTTATCGAAGAAAATTTATCATGAAACTCATCTTTGGTCTTGGTAATCCTGACAAAAAATATCAAAATACTCGTCATAATTTAGGCCAAAAAATTATTATCCAATATCTCGAAACTCAAAAGAATTGTCGTCTTAAAGATAATGACCGACTTTCTGCCAAAACCTGCGAAACCGGGCAGGGGACTACTAAAACAATTTTTGCTATTTCTACTGAATATATGAACCATTCAGGTGTTACCGCTCAAAAAATTTCTCATTTTTTTAAAATCGATCCATCAGACATTTATATTATTCACGACGACCTTGATTTAGAAGTAGGGGATTACCGTGTCCAATTTGACCGAGGTCCTGCCGGTCATAATGGCATCAAATCTATTATTGAAAACTTAAACACCCAAGCTTTTAATCGGATTCGAATTGGCATTGGTAAACCAAATAATATTCCAACAGAAGACTACGTTCTACAGCCATTCTCATCCGAAGAATCAGCTATAATAAAATCCATTGTCCCAAAAATTTTTGAAGAAATATCAAAAATTATTAATTTCTAATTTATTAGACATTAGAAATTAGATATTAGAAATTTATATTAAGGGCTTATAGTTAAACGGTATAACGCGTCATTCGCATTGACGTATTCTGGGTTCAATTCCCAGTAGGTCCACAAACAATAAATCTCATGGTTAAACTTCTCAAATCAATCACCAAGTCTATTAGGCATAGTATTAAAAATGATCCGGAAATAAATAAATTTCGCGCTAAGCATCCCAAACTCTGCCACTTCTTCAAAAAAAGATTTACTCCCAACGAAAAATACGGTGCCTACCTAACACTTGGTATTATTTTCACCTTAATTTTTATCTATATTTTCTTTGGTATCACCCGAGATTTTCTTGGTCAGGAAAATATTATCCAATTTGATCTTCGGGTTATTAACCTTTTTGCCACTCTCCGTCACGCTAATCTTAATCAACAAATGCTTTTTATTACCTATCTCGCCAAAGGTGAAATTATTACTATTGGTATGTTGGTTTTTTGTACCATTTTTTATCTTCATAAAAATTGGCGTTTTCTTTACACTTTATTGATTTCTGTTATTGGTGGCGAAATTTTTGTTTGGATTATTAAAAATATTATCGATCGACCTCGCCCTCCATTGGTTAGCGCCTTGGTTACTGAATCCAGTTACAGCTTTCCCAGCGGTCATACCTTTGTTGCTATTGCTTTTTATGGCCTTCTTTCTTACTTCGTCATCCAATCAGAGAAAAATAAATCTCTCAAAATTATTAGTTTCATTGTTGGGTTTTTACTAATTATCCTTATTGGTGTTTCTCGAGTTTACCTCGGCGCCCATTGGCCCTCCGATGTTTTTGCTAGTTTAGCTGTCGGTTTAGCCTGGTTAAGTATCATTATCACTTCTCTCAAAATCAAAAAGAAATTTAACCCTTTACCCGACATAAAAATTCATTTATCTAGAAAAATAATCAATCTATTTATTTCCTTTTTAATCTCAATTTGGATTATTTTTATCATTGCCTTTTTTATGACTCATCCACTCCAAAATAAAACTATTACCGAAACCCCAAAAACAACCATAGAGACAAACGAAATTAGTCAAAAACTTTTTCAAAAGTTACCCAAAATCACCGAAAGTATCACTTCGCTTCCTGCTGAACCTATCAATATTATTGTTGTTGGTAGTCAAGAGAAAATTCACCAAGCCTTCACTCAATCAGGTTGGTATTTATTAGATCAGCCCAGCATTAGTGCTTATAGTAAAATTATTACTTCATTTGTATTTAAAAAATTTTATCCTCAAACTCCTGGATTGCCTGTCTTCTGGGCTACTCAACCAAACAAAACCGGTTATGGCAAACCTGTCGATCAAACTTTTACTGGGGCCCGCCAACATATTCATCTTTGGGAAACTGATTTCACTGATTCTAACGGTAATTTAATTTGGGTTGGTACTGCCCATTTTGATGAGGAGATTCAAAAAAAGCTCGGCATGGTTATGCCATTTCACAGCACCGAACTAAAAGTCGACACTGAAAGAGAAAGGATTAAATCAGAACTAGAAATCAAAGGATTTATTCAAAAATCCGAAAAGATTGACTTAACTGGATTAATGTATGGTTCCAAAAAGGGGAGTGGTAATAGCTTTTTAACCGACGGACAAGCTTATATACTATACATAAAATGAGAAAGGATAAGCCTGAAAGTATTGCTATTCAATTAGAAAAATACAAAGAGACCATAGAAAAGCGCCAAAAATATGTTCATATGGAGTATCAGGCCTATGGATTGGAATTAGCCAAAGAACTAGGGGATTGGAAAAATCGGTCTATTTATATCCGCATGTCCAAAACCATGGACCGAAAAATTTTAGAACAAGCCCGATACTTTGTTAAAGACCAAAACCCAGGTGCCATTAAAACTCCATACAAGCTTTTTATGTGGAAACTCCGTCAATTAAGAGAAAATACTAAAAAACCATAGTATAATTAACCCCAGTGGTATACTACCAACTTATATGTCATTTTTTAAAAAACATTTCAAAAAAATAATTATTATTTCTGTCCTTTTACTTATTTCTGGTTTTGGTGTCTATCGCGCCAATGCCAAAACTAAAACATCTGAAACCCCTAAGTTTGATGTCAAAAAAGAAACTCTTATTTCTCTCAAAAAAGAAACCATCAAAGAAGAAATTACTCTGACTGGTTCGGTTGACGCCGCCTCAAAAGCCAACCTCCAGTTCCAAACCAGCGGTCAACTTGCCTGGGTTGGGGTTAAAGTAGGGGATAAGGTCAAAAAATATCAGGCCATTGCTAGTCTCAACAAAGAAGTTCTCAAAAAACAACTTCAAGCCGACTTTAATACTTATCGTTCGGCTTTAGCGACTTTTGATGACACTCAAGACAATTACAAAACTGAAAAAGATAATCTTACTTTAACCGACGATATGAAACGTATTTTAGTCCGATCTCAAAATACTCTTGATAATTCAGTTATTAATTACGAACTTCAAGATTTAGCCATCAAATACGCCACCTTAATTAGCCCTATAAACGGTGTCGTCACTGCTGTTGAACAACCAAATAGTGGTCTAAACATTACTCCCGCATCAGCTACTTTTTCCATCATTGATCCAAACAGTATTTATTTCAAAGCCCAAGTTGACCAAGAAGATGTTACCAAAGTTAAAGTTGGTGATAAAACTGTTATTACTTTAGATAGTTTCCCTGAAGAAGAATTTACTTCAGAAGTTACCTATATTTCATTCACTCCGGTTTCCGGTCAAACCTCTACTGTTTACGAAATCCGATTTAAATTAATCAGTGATTCTAATCAAGATCTTAAATACCGACTTGGTATGGAAGGTGATGCTACTATTTCTCTTCGCCAAATCGACAATACTTTTACTTTACCCATTGACGCTATTCATCAAGAAACCGAAAAACCTTATGTTTTTGTCAAAAATGATAGTAATCAGTTGGTCAAAAAAGAAATCAAAATTGGCATTGAAACCGACACCACTGTTGAAATTTTAGAAGGACTTTCCGAAAATGATCAAGTCGTCATCTCAAAATAATTCTAAGGTAGTTTTAGAATTAAAAAATGTCACCAAAACTTATACTACCGGTACTACTCAATTTAACGCCCTAGATAAAGTCAACTTACAGATTTATCAAGGTGAATTTGTTTCTATCACTGGACCATCAGGATCAGGTAAATCGACTCTTATGCATATTGTCGGTCTGCTCGATAACCCTACTTCTGGTGAAGTTCTCTTAGAAGGCCGAGATGTCTCTAAACTAAAAGAACATCAACTCGCTCAAATCCGTAATATTACTTTAGGTTTTGTTTTCCAACAATTCAATTTATTAGCCAAAACTTCCTCTTTAGAAAATGTTTTACTCCCTCTTTTATATTCTGATGTCCCCAAAAGATCCCGAACTAAAATAGGTATTGATCTTTTAACTAAAGTTGGTTTAGAAGATAAATTAACTAATACTCCCGGTCAACTCTCCGGTGGCCAACAACAACGTGTCGCTATTGCTCGTGCTTTGGTTAACAATCCCAAAATTATTTTAGCCGACGAACCAACCGGAAATCTCGATAGTAAATCCGGTGACGAGGTCATGAAATTTTTTCATCACCTCAACGAAAAAGAGGGCAGAACCATTGTTTTTGTTACCCACGACATGGACTTAGCCAGACAAGCCAGTAGAACTATCATTATTAAAGACGGTAAAATTTCGGAGGAAAAACATGCTTAAGCCAAGTTTAAATGATCTTCTTAAATCAAGTTTTAGATCCATTCTCAAAAATAAAAGTCGAACCATTTTAACCTCTCTAGGAATTATTATCGGTGTTACCTCTGTTATTTTACTAACTTCCATTGGTAATGGTCTTAAAAAATATGTTATCGACCAGTTCGACTCTTTAGGTGCCAATTCTATTTACGTTTCCCCAGGAAAGATTTTTAATGACAATGGTAGTTTTTCTCAAAGTGGCGGTATGATGATGAACACTTTTACCCAAAAAGACGTCGCTACTCTAAATAGAAAATTAAATAATGTCGATATTACTCCAGCGAGTGCTGTTTTTGCCGATATTTCCTCACCTTTTTCTACTCAAAAAAATATTGAGATAGATGGTTCAACAGAAAATTTTGGCAAAAACAATAATCTCACTCCCTCTGAAGGTAATGGTCGCTGGTTTACCAAAGAAGAAAATGACAAAAACACTCCAGTTATTATTTTAGGTTATCAATTAGCCCTAGATCTATTCCCCAAATCCAGTGCTGTTGGCCGAAAAGTAATTGTCAAAGGTAAAACTCTCAAAGTAATTGGTATCAGCGATAAAAAAGGCGCTTCTTTCGGTGGTCCGAGTTTTGATAAACAAGGATATATACCACTAAACCTCGCTTTTGAGCTATCAGGTAAAAATGATATTCAAAGTATTATTATCAAAGCTCCCAGTAAAGATTTAATCGAACCACTCAAAAAACAAATCACTACTATTTTATTAGAAAAATATGACAAGGATGCTTTCTCTGTTTTTGATAGTTCTCAGCTACTCAATACTATTAACTCTATTATTGGAATCCTCACAGTTGGCTTAACTGGTATTGCCGCTATTTCTTTAGTCGTCGGCGGTATCGGTATTATGAATATCATGTTGGTTTCTGTTACTGAGCGAACTAAAGAAATTGGTCTTCGTAAAGCCATTGGCGCTTACCCCCGAGCTATTTTAATCCAATTTTTAATTGAAGCCATTATTTTATCTTGTATCGGCGGTGCTACTGGAGTCCTTTTAGGCTATCTAGGAACACTAGCTATTAAACCATTTTTTCCGGCTCAAATTACTACTTCCTCCGTCATCCTAGCCTTTGGTGTCTCTTCACTTGTCGGTATTATTTTTGGTGTTGCTCCCGCCCGCAAAGCCTCTAAACTTTCACCTATCGAAGCCCTCCGATACGAATAATCTGTTATTATTTATTAGTGAAACACGAACCCCGTTACCATCTTCTAGCCTCGTCGGTTATTTTTATTTTAGTTTCTATTTTTTTGGTCATTTTCAAAGTTGAATCAATTAAACTTTCTTACCTATTTTTAGGTATTTCTATTGGATCATTTATCCTCGATATCGACCATTTCATTTTTTGGTTTTTTCTCAAACCAAATCTCGAAGAAAGCCGTTTAGCTCGTACTGCCATCCAAAATTATGATTTTAAAGCTGTTTACAGGCTGTTAAAGACCAGCCATCAAACTCACTATAATTTAATATTTCACCATTATTTTTTCCAAGTCATTTTAGTTTTGTTTTCCTTCTTTATCTTTACTCTCACTAAAAATATTTTTGTCACCAGTTTAGTTGTCTCAATTAATCTCCACCTTCTTGTCGACGAAATAATTGATTACACTTACAATCCGAAAATTCTTCAAAAATGGCTTTTTGCCCGAGAGAATTCTCAATTACCCATAAAATTTCTTGGTCGATATATTTCGATTTTTAGTTTATTTTTAATAATTTTTATTGTTTTACTGATTATTAGCCAATTATGATGGTCTCTAGTCCTGAATTATTTTTAAAATCCAAAAAATATCTTGATGGTCACCAAAAAGATTTAGTTAATGATGTTGAAATTATTTTAAAGCGTCTTCAAATTCAAGACGATATTAGTGATTTTTCTTTTTTGGTTTCTCCGATAGCCAAAGCTTATGAAGGCTTTTTAAAAGATTTTTTTCTCAAAATAGGCATCATTAATGATAATGATTATGCCAGTGACCGTTTTAGGGTTGGAAAAACTCTTAATCCCTCACTTCGTTACAAACGTTTTTCTGTTTATCAAAAATTAGCTGATTTCGATGAAAAAGGAGAAGAATTAGCCGAAACTCTTTGGGATGCTTGGAAATTTGGTCGAAATGAAATTTTCCATTATTTTCCAGAAACTTACAAAAGTCTTTCCAAAAATGAAGCCGAGGATCGTATTAATCTTTTACTCCGAGCCATTATAAAAACCGGTACCTTCTTAGATCAAAATCAAAAAATTTAATTTTTTAGTGTACAATAAAAAACATATGACAAAAGTTGTGCTTGACCAAAACAAATGCATTGGTTGTAATACTTGCCCTCTTTTAGACCCAGAAGTTTTCGAAATGGATACCACCACTTACAAAGCCAAAATCAAAAACCAACCGGAAAAAATTTCTGACACCACCCAAAGTGCCATTAGTTCATGCCCTGTCGGAGCTATTTCTATTTCTGAAGAATAAATAATTAATTAAAAGTTAATCGCATAATGAAAAAAATCAAAAAAACCAAATTAGCCGCAAAAGCTAAAGAAATAATTTCTACCCAAAAAAATCTTCCGTCTGTTCAGATTCCTCTAATTGGAGTAATTGTTTTTTGTTTACTTTTAGCCGCCACTTCATTTACCGCTGGATACAGTTTTTTTCAGCTTAAAGGTGGTTCAACTAAAACAGCTGTCAAAGCCAGCGCTACTTTAGAACCAAAAAAATCAGATAAGCCGGAACTTCAATTCTATGTCATGAGTTTTTGTCCATATGGTAACCAAATTGAAGAAGTTATCAAACCAGTTTTTGATTTACTTGGCAATTCTGTTTCTCTTAAGCCCCAATATATTTTTGAAAAAATTACTGATCTCAAAAAACAATGTCAACAATTTGAGGCCAGCAACTGTGCCGATTACATTAAGGCCGGTTATTTTGCCAATGACTCTGAATGCAAAACAGAATTAACTAATTTAAGCAAAGACTGCTACGATGAGAAAAATTATCTCAAAATTGGTAATGTCTATTATAGTTCTCTTCATGGCCGAACTGAAGCCAATCAAGATGTCCGTGAAATCTGTGCTTACAACATGAATGAAGACAAAACCAATTGGTGGAAATTTATTGAAAATGTTAACACTGCTTGCACTTCCGAAAATGCTGATACTTGTTGGGAAGAGCAAGCAAAAAAAGCTGGTCTTGATACCAACAAGATTACCGAATGCTTCAATACTCAAGCAGCTGATTTAATTGAAAAAGAAATTGCTCTAACCACTCAATATCAAATTCAAGGTTCTCCTACTCTTATGCTTGATGGAGCCGAATTCCCACCAAAAGAGGCTTCTACTGCCGACGGTAAAGGTGGTCTAAAAGTTGGTAAAAAGGTTTTTGCCGAAAGCGATTACCGAAGTGCTGATTTCCTAAAAGAATCACTCTGTGCCTCATTTAATAAAGCTCCAAAAGCTTGTAAACAAGTTTTAAAATCGGCTACTACCGATGAAATTGCTAATGCTGGTGCTGGTGGCGCTGCTCCTCAAGGAAGCTGTGACTAAGTTTTAATTAAAAATCTAAACCCCGCCAAATGGCGGGGTTTTATTTGGTAAAATAGGATAGAAACATGAAACTAAATTCTCATCAAATCCGAGCTTCCAAAGTAGGGGAGTCACAAAAACTTCAAAAAGAAATCAAACGCAACCCAATTGTTTTAGTTTTAGACAATGTCTTAGACACTTACAATATCGGTTCTTTTTTTCGTTTAGCCGACGCCCTTGGCGCCGAAAAAATTTATCTCTGCGGTCCGGTCGTTACTCCACCCAATATTAAAATCCATCGGGCCTCTATTGGTACTTGGAAATGGATTCCTTGGGAACAGTTTGATTCTACTATTGACTGCCTCAAACAATTAAAATCTGAAGGTTATCAAATCGTCGCCTGTGAGCAAGACAAGACTAGTGTTAATTATCTTAAAGCCAAATATCAATCAAAAACTGCCATTATCGCTGGTAGTGAAAGTTATGGTGTTTCTCCAGAAGTTCTGGAGATGGTTGATCAGATAGTCGAAATTCCTATGTATGGCATAAATATCTCTCTCAATGTTTTAGTTGCCACTTCAATAATTTCCTTCGATATTCTCTCAAAAATATTACCCAAAGATAGGTAATATTTTTCACAGTTTTTCTTCATTTTTTTAGTTAAATTTTTATAAAAATTTAACCTATCTTTCCATATTTTTTGCTTATTGTAAAGCTATTTCGGCTTTGTTAGAATGAATCTGTTTTACTAAAAACAATTTTTAACTAATTTTAAGCAAAAATGGCAGCACAAGAAAATTACACCGGTCAACAAATAGTTGTTTTGGAAGGGCTCGAACCAGTCAGAAAACGCCCCGCCATGTACATTGGTTCTACCGACACCAGGGGATTACATCACTGTTTAACCGAAATTATCGATAATTGTATTGACGAAGCCTTAGCTGGATACGCCAAAAACGTTTGGGTAATTATTCATCCAGATAATTCCGCCACTGTCGCCGATGATGGTCGAGGTATCCCTATTGATATCATGCCTAAATACGGCAAACCTGCTGTTGAAGTCATTATGACTACTCTCCATTCCGGTGGAAAATTTGAAGGTGCTGCTTATAAGGTTTCCGGCGGTCTCCACGGTGTCGGCGCTGCTTGTGTCAACGCTTTATCCAACCTCTACCAAATTGAAATTCGCCGTGATAACAAAATTAATTTTATTGAATTTTCTCGAGGTGCTCTCAAAACTAAACTTACCCAAATCTCCGAAAGTAAAATTGATCGTATTAATAAACTTATTCCCAAATCAGTCACCGGTACCACCGTCACTTTTTACCCAGACCCGGAAATATTTAAAGAAACTCAAGAGTTTGATGATAAAGTTATTATCAAATCTCTCAAAGACCGCGCCTATCTTACCAGCAAAATATATTTTCATTTTTATGACGAAAGAAAAAATACTCAACATCACTATTATTTCGAAGGTGGTATCTTATCCTTACTTCGTGAATTAAATAAAAATAAAATTGTTGTTCATGAACCAATTCTTCTCAAAAGAGAAGAGGAGGGGATTAATGTTGAAGTTGCCCTTCAATACAATGATACATTTCAAGAAAATACCCCATCATTCGTTAACATTATCAACACCCACGAAGGTGGTACTCATTTAACCGGTTTTAAAACTGGATTAACCAAAGTCATCAAGGATTACGCCACCAAAAAAGAGATGATGAAAGCCAAAGATGACGTTATTACTGGCGATGATGTTCGTGAAGGTTTGACTGCTGTTGTCTCTATTAAAATGGGATCCAAAGATCTCCAGTTCGAAGGCCAAACCAAAGGTAAGTTAGGTAATAGTGAAGTTCAGCCTATTGTTAATAAAGTTGTCAAAGAAGAGCTCGAAGTTTATTTTGAAGAACATCCAGACGTTGCTAAAACCATTGTCGGAAAATCAATTTTAGCTATCCAAATTCGCAAAGCTGCTCGTGCCGCCAAAGACGCGATTATGCGCAAAGGTGCTTTTGAATCTATGGGGCTTCCAGGCAAATTAGCTGACTGCCAATCAAAAGATCCTGCCGAAAGTGAAATTTATATCGTCGAGGGAGATTCTGCAGGTGGTTCAGCCAAACAAGGCCGAGACCGTAAATTCCAAGCCATTTTACCGCTTTGGGGTAAAGCTCTTAACACAGAAGGTATGCGACTTGATAAAATTGTTGGTTCTGACAAATTAAAAGATTTGATTATTGCTTTAGGTATGGGAATAGGGGAAACAATGAATTTAGAAAAACTTCGTTATCACCGCATTATTTTAATGTCCGATGCTGACGTCGATGGTGCTCATATCGCTACTCTTCTGTTAACCTTTATGTTCCGCCATTTACCCAATTTAGTCGAAAGTGGTTATGTTTACATTGCTATGCCACCACTTTTCAAAATTAAACAAGGTAAATTTGTCGAATATGTTTATTCTGAAGAAGAAAAAGAAGCCGCTCTCAAAAAAATTGACACCTCAAAAGCTTTTGATGTCCAACGCTACAAAGGTTTAGGTGAAATGAATCCTCAACAACTCTGGGAAACTACTATGAATCCCGAAACCAGAATTTTAAAACAAGTTACTATTGCCGATGCTGTCAAAGCTGACGAGATTTTCCGTGTTTTAATGAGTGAAGATGTTCCACCCCGAAAAAAATTCATTCAAACCCACGCTCATTTAGCCAATCTAGATATTTAAAATTAATTTACTAATGATTCAAAAAATTATTTTTTCAAAAAAAACCAGTGTTCTCTCTTGTCAAAGAGAGAATTAAAAAGAGATTTACTTTATGGCAGATACAAACAACCCTAATATAGTTCACATTAAAGAAAATAATATTGGTCGAATCCTTCATGTCGATATTGTTCCGGAAATGGAAAGGTCATATTTAGACTACGCCATGTCCGTCATCGTCCAACGAGCCTTACCTGATGTCAGAGATGGTCTCAAACCAGTTCATCGCCGAATTATTTACGCCATGGATCAAATGGGTCTTGGTGGTGGTAAAAATACCAAATCAGCCAAAGTCGTTGGCGAAGTTTTAGGTAAATATCATCCCCATGGTGATATGTCTGTCTATATGGCTTTGGTTCGTATGGCTCAAGACTTTTCTCTCCGATATCCCTTAGTCAAAGGTCAAGGAAACTTTGGTTCTATCGACGGCGATCCTCCGGCTGCTATGCGTTATACCGAAGTTAAAATGGATAAAATTTCTCAAGAAATGATTGTTGATATCGACAAAGAAACTGTTGATATGATGGATAACTTCGATGCTACTATCAAAGAACCAACTGTTCTTCCTTCTCGTATTCCCAATCTTTTACTTAACGGTGCTGATGGTATTGCTGTCGGTATGGCTACTAGAATTCCACCTCACAATCTCAAAGAAATTTGTACTGCCATCGATATTGTTCTCGACAAATGTCATTTAGAAAAAGTTGAATCAGAAATTGAAATTAACAACATTCTTGCTCCGCCCAAAAATACTCAAGAAATGGTTCTTCGCCCAGTTTATGAGCTTGAAAAACAAAAATTCATTTTTGAAACCAACGCCACAGTCGAAGATTTAACCAAAGTTGTTCAAGGACCGGACTTCCCAACCTATGGTGAAATTTACGGTAAGACCGGAATTTTAGAGATGTATAATACCGGCCGTGGTAAATTTGCTGTCCGAGGTAAAACCAGTATCGAAGAAACTAAGTCTGGAAAAATTAGAATTATTATTACTGAACTTCCTTATCAAGTTAACAAAGCCGAATTCGTCAAAAAAATTGCTGACCTGGTTCGTGATAAAAAAATTATTGGTATTTCTGACCTTCGCGATGAATCCGATCGACATGGTATCCGGGTTGTTGTTGAAATCAAGAAAAACGGTAAACCAAAGTCTATTTTAAATAAACTCTTTAAATATACTGCTCTTCAATCATCATATTCTGCTAATATGTTGGCTTTAGTTAATGGTGTTCCTCAAACCCTTAATTTACGTCAAATGTTACTCCTTTTTATTCGCCACCGGGAAACTATCATTCGTCGTCGTACTCTTTTTGATCTCAAAGGCGCCATGATGCGAGCTCATATCCTCGAAGGTCTCAAAAAAGCTCTCGATTTTATCGATGAAGTTATCAAAACTATCAGAGGTACTAAGCCAAATGAAGATGCCAAAACCAGACTTATGGATAAATTTGGTTTTACTGATCTTCAAGCTCAAGCTATTTTAGACATGCAACTCAAAAAACTTTCTGGTCTCGAACGCCAAAAACTTGACGATGAATATTCCCAGGTTCAAGAAACTATTACTCAACTAACCGGTATTGTTACTATCCCGGAAAAAATGATTGGGGTTCTTAAAAGTGAAAATAAAGAAGTTGTTGAAAAATATGGCGACACTCGACGTACCAAAATTTACATCAGGGGATTGGAAGAGTTTAGTGAAGAAGATTTAGTTCCCAACGAATCAGTTTTAGTCGCTCTCACTAAAACCGGTTATATCAAGCGAGTTCCCAAAGAAACTTATCATACTCAAAAACGCGGTGGTATTGGCGTTGTTGGTATGACTACCAAACAAGAAGATGAAATTGAATGCATGCTTTCGGTCGATACTCACGATGAATTATTATTCTTCACTAACCGCGGTCGAGTTTTCAAAACAAAAGTTTGGGATATTCAGGAAGGTACTCGACAAGCCAAAGGTCAAGCTATTGTCAACTTAATTAATATCCTTCAAGGTGAAATTGTTCATACTGTCCTACCTATCGCCAAAAATAGTGGCTGTAAATATATTTTATTAGCCACTAACAAAGGTGTTATCAAAAAAACCTCCATTGATAAATTCAAAAATATTCGTCAAAGCGGTTTAGCTGCTATCAAACTCGATACTGGCGATCAATTAGCCTGGGCTAAGCTTACTGATGGTACCAGTCAAGTATTTTTAGTCACCCAAAATGGCAAATGTATCCGTTTTAACGAAGCCGATACTCGACCAATGGGTCGTCACACTCGTGGTGTCCGGGGAATTCTACTCAAAGGTGAAGATGTCTTGGTTAGTATGGATATTGTGCCTCAATCAGTCCAAAAAACTACCGACAAAACCAAAGAAAAATCATTCCGTCATTTATTAGTTGTCACCGAAAATGGTGTTGGTAAACGCAGTGATGTTTATCTTTACCCACTCCAAAAACGTGGTGGTATCGGCGTTAAAGTTGCTAATTTAACTTCCAAAACCGGTAATATCGCTGCTGCTCAAGTCGTCTCAGAAATTCATGACCAAGTAATTTTGGTTTCCAAAAAAGCCGTTACTATTAAATTACCTCTTAAAAATATCCCTACTCTTAGTCGTAATACTAAGGGTGTTATTTTAATGAGGTTTAAATCAACTGACGATAAATTAACTGCCATGACAGTTCTAGAAAAAAACGAAGTCGAAGATGTTTCTCCAGAAAAACCAGCCGAAGCCAAAACTAATAAAGCTTAAATTTAAACTATCAACTAATTAAAGCTCCGATTTTAAAATCGGAGCTTTAAAGATTCAAGTTTAATTTGTTTAAAAACTAAAATATACAGATTTATTAGATATTATAGGAAATACATCTTTAATAAGTATCAAATAGCAGAATAGGGGAGTGATTGCTAACAAATCATCAATTTTTAGTTTAACCCTAATTTAGGGTAAAAAATACTTGTCAAGTCAAACAAAACATTGTCTGAATAATTTTTTGTCCAATTCAATACAAAAACCCGCTACTATAGGATTATTATTTAAAATAAATAATAGGGGAGTCATATATTTTATATTTTGACATTAGATATTAGAAATTAGACATTATTATTTGTTCCCTACATGAAATTTTTCATGAACTTCTCTAAGCCGAGCGTCAGTTACGTGAGTATAAATTTGAGTCGTAGCAATATTTTTGTGACCCAGTAATTCTTGAACCGATCGGAGATCAGCCCCTCTTTGCAACAAATCAGTAGCCATTGAATGTCTTAAAGTATGTGGTGTCGCCGCTACTGGTAAATTTGCTTGCCTCACATATTTTTTTACCAAACGCTGAACTGATCTTGCAGTTAATCTCGTCTCTTCATCCAATAGACCAATTTCTTCTTTCGGTCGCAAATCTCTTATAAACAATGGTTTATAATGATCCGTCCTACTTTTCAAATATTTATCTATCCACTCAGCTGCCTGTTTAGTTATAAACACCACTCTCGACCTACCACCTTTACCAATAACCCCAAACTCTCGGGTATTTAAATTTATCTGTTCCCTATTAAGGGAAACCAATTCCGACACCCGCAAGCCGGTTGAGAATAATAATTCCAAAATCGATCTATCTCGTAGTCCATTTTTAGCTGAATTTAATGGTTGATTCAATAACCTAGTCATTTGTTCTTCGGATAAGAATTTCAAAGAGTGGTCTTTTACTTTAGGTACATCCAATTTTTCTGGTTGCAGTACTTCCATGTCATTTTTTACTAACCACTTCAAAAACGACCTTAATGAAATTACATAATAACCCTGAGTTACCAATTTCATTTCTCCTTTAGTTCCTTTTTGTCTTGATAAGTACAACCTGAACTCTCTTATATTTTCTGATGTTAAATCATCAACTATTGGATTTTCAATTTTTTTATTAGTTATCAAAAAATCAATTAAGACTCCCAAATAGTGTTCATAATTTCGAATCGTCAATTTTGAACAGTTTCTTTCAATTTCCAGGTGTTCCAAAAAATGTCTCTCTAAGGTCGCTAAATCTTTTTCCATATTTCCATGTTACCACGTTCAAAAATACATTCCAGTTTAATAAATAGATGAATACATTATCATGATTTTTAAAAACGTTAATTCTAGAGGCTCTAACGACGTCTTAGGTTCAAAATGCCTATTTTTAGGCAAAATATATAAAATATCTCAAAAAAAATGGTTGGGCCTGCCCGCCTAAATGCGATTAGCTTTTGGCGGGGGAGTCGGACAAGGGTAAGGGGAGTCAAGACCAAATTTTTCAACCTAAAAACCAAAAAAAATCCCATACAAAGTCAACAGAGAATAAACCCATTTTTTAAGCTTTTAATTAAACTCAAAAATTCCTTTTTCAGAGAATTAGATATTAGAAATTAGATATTAGAATTTTTTCAAAAGTACCTCTCCCCCCGCTTCAGAATTTTAATAGAGTCGTAAAAGATACATTGTGCGACATACTATTTTAAGCTCACCCACCGTAGGAGATAGCACTCAATTATTTATAGTGTCAGTCTTTTTATTTCTTTTAGATATTAGAAATTAGACATTAGAAATTTCTTAATTTCCACCCCTCTTACTCCCTTTCAACCCCTCCCTCATGTGTACACTTTGATATAGTTACCAAACCTAGACTTATCCACAGAGACTATATCACACTATATCACTTCTCTACCCGTGAAAATTATAGGATATATTGTGAAAAATATTATAGGCTGCATATTATAGGACACTTCCCTACTTCACCCCCACCCATCAAAAATTTTTTTTCTTCTTTTAAACCTCAATTTGAACCTAAATTCACACCACCACTAAGCTGAAGGTTTAGTTTTTATAGCTGAAAAACTGAAAGACTGATGATCTGACAAGCTAAATACCCCATCCTCCCCTATTTTCAACCTAAAAATATCAATTTATACCTAACTTACCGAAATATTTTATTTTTAATACAAAAATACTACCCTTTTTAGACATTAGATATTAAAAATTAGACATTTTACTTTATAAATCCACCGACTTGTATCTCCCAGAGCTGCTTATAAATACCTTTATTTTTCTTAATTAATTGAGAATGACTTCCATCTTCAATAATCCTACCTTTGTCCAACACCACTATTCTGTCCACCTTTTTAATAGTTGAAAGTCTGTGAGCAATTACAATTACCGTTTTGTCTTTAGTTAAGTTATCTAAAGCTTCCTGAATATATTTTTCTGATTCCGAGTCCAAACTCGATGTTGCTTCATCCAATATTAAAATCGGTGAGTTTCTCAAAATTGCCCGAGCAATAGCCACTCTTTGTCTTTCGCCACCAGACAATTTTATTCCTCTTTCACCTACCAAAGTATCATAAGAATTACGTAATTTACTTATAAACTCATCACAATGTGCTAACCTTGATGCTTCAATTACTTCATCGTCACTAGCATTAAATCGACCATAACGAATATTCTCCATTAAACTTCTATGAAACAAAATTGGGTCTTGTGGTACTAAACTAATTTGATTTCTTAAACTTTCCTGAGTTACTTTGGCAATATCTTGCCCATCAATCAAGATTTCTCCTTTTTGAATATCGTGAAGTCTCAAAATTAATTTCATCAAAGTCGATTTGCCTGAACCAGATAATCCCACCAAAGCCACCGTCTGTCCTGGTTTAACTTCTAGATTAAAATTATCAACCACTGTCTTATCATCCTCGTAACTAAATTTAACTTTTTCAAATTTAATTCCACCGGATCCTATTTTTAAACTATTGGCCTCATCTATATCCATGATTTCATGAGGAGTATTCAGAACAACCGTCATTTCCTCAGCCTCAGCTAAGCGTTCATAAATCCGGCTAATAATCCGACCAAAATCCCATACCATCATCACTACTTCAATAATATATGACTGGATCAAAACAAAATCGCCTACAGTCAAAATTCCTTTACTCCACAACTTAATGGCAAAATAAAATATCCCCATTTCTAAAACCAACAATAAAAATGATTGCAAGGCATAAAATTTTGTCGCTAAATTCCAACTAAATAGTCTAATTTTATGTAAAGCCATTAATAAACCCGAATAACCAAATGACTCTTTTTCATAACCATTGAACAGTTTAATATTTGTATTGTTAGTTACCGTATCTGCCAAAAAACTACTGGTCGAAGTTTCCGCTTTACTACTTTCAATATCATATTTAACCTTGTACTTAGAAAACAGCCAGTTAATTATTAAAAACATCAATGTCCACAAGGCCATTCCCAAACCTAAAAATATATTTACTTTAGCCAGAACTAAAGTAATCACTGTAATTTTCACCATTGCTGGTATTAGTTCAAAAAACCATTGATCAGCTAAAACCTCAAATGAAGAGACAAAACTTTTAGTCTTCTTTACTATTGATCCGGTAAAACTATTGGAAAAATAAGCATAAGAATGTTTGTGTAAATAATCGAAACACCTCTGACTCAAATCACTCATGGTTATCGATTCCAAAAAGTTAGTTCCAAAAGCTGCCACTCGCCAAAGAGCCCAAGTCGCTAAATTCAATAAAGCAATTATTCCCAATATACTCAGCAAATTTCTTGTAATAACCTCCTGACTTTGACCCGACGATAATTCATTAAAAAACCACTTAAAATAAACCGGTATAACTACATCAACGATATTTGATAAAGACATGGCAATTACCGTCAACCAAAAAGCAAATTTATGGTTGCTTACTGACTGCCAATAGAACCGAAGAGTTTTTCTGGTATTATCCTTCATTTAACAAAATCCATTATAACCTATTTTAAGCTTAATTTTTGATATATAATCGACTTATGACTTCACTTATAGAAAATATTAGAAAACAAGCTCAATTAGACATTAAAAAAATCATTCTTACTGAAGCCGAAGATCACCGAATCCAACAGGCTGCCAAAATTTGTACCGAACAAAAAATTGCCGACATTCTTCTTGTTGATCAGAATTATATTCAAACTCACCCTGATCTTTACCAACAATTTTCTCGACAATTATTTGAACTTCGACAAACCAAAGGATTAACCCTAACAGAGGCACAACAATTACTTTTAAAACCAATATATTTTGGCACTATGATGGTTAAAAACCATTTAGCTGACGGCTTAGTTGCTGGTGCCAACACTACCACTCAAGAAACATTTCGCCCCGCCCTCCAAATCGTTAAAGCCGAATCAAGATATGATCTCGCCTCAAGTTTTATGCTCATGCAATCCCCTTTAACTAATTTTGGTTTTCAAGGAACTTTCATTTTTGCCGATTGCGGTTTAAATATTAATCCTAATCCAGATGAATTAGCCCAAATTGCTATTCAATCAGCCGAATCATTCCGCAATTTAATTGGAGCTGAACCAAAAGTTGCTATACTCTCTTTTTCTACTGGAGACAGTGGTAAAGGTGAAGCTGTTGATAAAGTTAAACTAACCACCCAAAAAATCAAACAACTAAACCCAAATTTAATAGTTGATGGACCAATTCAAGCCGATGCTGCTATTGTTCCTGAAGTTGGTGAGTCAAAAAATCCTCAAGGATTAATCAAAGGTGATGCCAATATTTTAATATTCCCCGATCTTAATTCCGGAAATATTGCCTATAAATTAATTGAGCGTTTAGCCAACACTCAAGCTGTCGGACCAATTTCTCAAGGACTAAATCAACCTATCAACGATCTATCCCGCGGCTGCAACGCCGAAGATATTATTAACGCTATTGCTATTACTAGTATTCAATCCCGATTGTCAAAATCTTAACGCCAACTAGTGGTGATTATTATTCCTACTACTATTGCCACCGCAATCCAAGAAAAAACAATTGAACTTTTCCTAAAAAGTCTATCTCTTAAATCTAATTGTATTAGACCAGAGATTACATAAACCGCCGCCACTAAATATATTGACCCTTTAAATATTCCTACCGGCCAAAATGACATGGCTAAACCAAATTGAGACATTAAAAACGCTGGCGTCAACACATAAGTCCAAAAACTCTTTTCTTTTCCATCATCAGCCAACTCAATTGTTACACTGTAAAACAAATACATAAAAATTACCAAAGATATTATAAAAACAAAAATTGCATTCAACCAATAAATTACTTTAAAAGAAAAAAGACTATCAAACAAAAAGAAAGTTGTTAATAACAACAAGACTAATCCCACTGTGTAAGCTGCCCGATAGAGGGGTGGCGTTCTGTAGCCTATTGAAACCAAAAATACATTTTCCACTAAAAACATCACATAAACTACAATTCCAAAAAACAAACTTGTTAATAAAACTGTCAAAAATGTCTGAGGTAACAAAGCCGCGAACAAGCCAAATCCTACAAAAAAACCTACCGGTAAAATCACCGACATTAATCTAATATAAAGACTCTGATTAAAAATAATCCCTAATCCAAACCAAAAACAAAAAGCCGTCAACACTGCCCCTACCAATAAACCATAGTAATGAGATGAATAAGGCAAACTTATAAAAAAATAAAACCCTGAAACCGCAATAACCGAAGAAATTAAATATTTAATCCGTTTCGGCATAGCCTAATTATAATCAAAACCGCAAAAAACACCAAGAACATCATCATTAGATTCCAACTCATCAATAAAATCCATTATCTTTTCTACTTGCTCTTCACTTTGCAATATTGTCGGATTTTTTGCCCGATAAACCATTTCCGACCTAATCACTTTAAACCCTAACTCTTCAACCTTTTTTACAAAATCGTTCAGTAATAACGGTTCCACTATTACTGTATTTTCATCAAAATCTATCGCTCCAAAATCAATTAACTCTAATTGGTTTTCTTCTGTTATATTTTCTAATTCCACCTCACCCACTCTGTCAAATTGATACATTACTGAATTCGACTCACCCAAAGCCCCGCCATAATTTTTAAAAATTAATTTTATTTCCCCCAAAATGCGGTTTTTATTATCTGTTTCTCCCTCCACAATCACTGGTACTCCAAAAGGACCATAACCTTCCAATACCACACTTACCAAATTAGCTTTTCTTTCTTCAAATCTATCCAATAGTCTCTGAATATTTTCTTTGGGCATATTTACTTCCCTAGCTTTATCGATAGCTACTTTCAAAGCCCCATTAACCTCCGGATTAGTACTTCCGCCTCCCAACCTAATAGCTGTTAATATATTTTTAGAAATTTTTGTAAAAGCTTCACTTCGCTTTTTATCTTGGGCTCCTTTTCGGTTTTTAATATTAGCCCATTTAGAATGTCCTGACATAAAATCTTACTTTTTATAACTAGGGTATTTTATCACTTCCGAAAAATTTCTCCCCAAATAAATTTCTACTTCCCCTTCGTTTGTTGATAAATCTTCGGCATAATCACAAGCAAATATCTTCTTTATCACTTGCCAAGAAAAAGTTTTATCCACCCCTCTACCATATAAAATCTTACAATTATCTAACCCTTCTCCATCTATTAATGAGACCACAGAAAAACCTGACCTTTCAAGTTGTTTTGTTACAAAGCCTGCCAAACCATCAACTCCACTAGAATTAATCACTGACAATTTCAAATCGTCATTAATAACTTTCGTTTCCGAAAAATCTCTGGACATTATTTTGTCCAAAAATAATTCATTCTTATCTACATCACCTTCCATTTTTTCGGTTTTTCTGATCAAGTTGTTATTTCTAAAAAGTTGCCACCAAAATTTTTGTTGCCAATCACCAGTTTTATCCAAAATCACCGTTTTATCCGCTATAAAACCAAAATTAAAAAATAAAATATCCTTAACCAAACTAACTTTTTTTTCCTGAGTCAAGACCCTTTTTATTACCTGATTTCTATACCACCCCATTCCACCAGGAATCCATAATTGAGACTCATCAGCCAAAGATAAAAAATTAATCATCTGTCTGTCTTTAGATATTGACACCATAGCTATACCATCATCAGCCAAAATCCCAATTTTATAATCACTACCACTCTCATCTTTCTTTTTGATACTAGCTACCAAAATAGCTGTCAAAAAAAACACTATCAAACCTAAAGATAAGATAATTTTAAATTTACTGTTCTTCATAAAGTTTCAAATGCTCTTCTAAATCATCAGCTAATTTTGTTTCAAAAAATTTTTCTTTACCGGAAACCGGATCTCTAATTTTCAAATAAAACGCTTGTAAAAAAGGTCTGGTCAAAACATCTGATTCACCGCCATACAATTTATCCCCTACTAATGGCCATTTTAAATAACTTAAATGAACCCTGATCTGATGAGTTCTTCCGGTCTTTAAATTTATTTCCAACAAGCTGTATTTTTTACCATTTCTTTTATATTTCTTTACTAATTTAAATTCCGTTAAAGCTTCTTTGCCATCGACTGTTACCCCGAATTTCCCAAATCCGTATTTTGATCTCCCTATCGGCCAGCTTATACTACCATCCATTACCGCCTCACCTCCAACCAAACAATAGTATTTTTTCGTCAAACTTCTATTTTTAAATTGATTTTTGAAATTCTTAAAAGAGAAATCATTCTTCGCCACCAATACCAACCCGGAAGTTCCCTTATCTAGCCGGTGCACTATACCGTTTCTTGGTAAGTCATTAGGTTTACTTGCTCTCAAGTAATCTTCCAGTGTCCCCTCCTCACCTTTTTTTTCTTTGGTCGTCGTCATCCCTGTTGGTTTATCTACCACTAGATAACCTTCATTTTCAAAAATTATTTTAACCTTTTCTTCCATAATTCCCATATAAAAACACCGACTCCTAAAGAAATTATCCAATCGGCAATATTATTATAAACCGGACCTAACCACCAATAGTCACGAACATATCCCCAAATTAATCTGTCAATCAAATTTACCCCACCACCTACCAATATCAACCAAATCCCCAGGCTATTTTCTCTCCAAGCAAAATACCCTAACCACACCAATAAAACCAAATTCACTCCAACTACCCAATCGCCACCCAAACCAAAACTAACTCCCATATTTTTAATCTCCATACCAGACAAACCAGAAAACCAACCATGCAACCACCAACAAATCAAAATTACTAAAAACCAAAGTAATTTAAGACTCTTTTTCCTTTTGACATTTAACACAAGTAGTTACCTCTGGGTTAATCGATAATCTTTCAGTATCAATCATCTTACCGCAAGATTCACAAATACCATATTTACCCAATTTCATTCTGGTCAAAGCTTTTCTTATCTGAACTATTCTCTTGGTCAGAAATCTCACCTTAACCTCACTGTCAAAATGACCAATTTGTTCATCCAAATCCTCTTCTTCAGAATTTTCCAATGTCCTATTCTCATCTTTAAAAGGATCAGCTTTTTCTAAATCTTTTTTAGTTCTCTTAATTTTTAATAATTCCGATTCCAAAAACCTTCGTATCGGCTCTAAAAATCTAAGCGGTAATCTGGTTACATGTGTTTCTTTTTTATTTTCTTTCATATTTTATTCCTCCTAGGATAAACAATCCTACAACAGAAATCAAACTAATAACTGAAGCCAAAATTAAATTAACCAAACTATCTTTAAAAACTCCGAACACAAAAGACAAAACCAAGAAAAATAAAAAATTAGATGCCAATAATACAAAGCCTTTTTTTCCACTCTTGTACCAAACAAAAGATCGATATCTTCCGGCTAACCAATTAGCTATCATATAGACCAAAATTATCATCAAAATATAAATCAAAACTTGCCAACTAAATTTTGATCTTACCCATTCGTCCACCATCATTAAACCTATTAAAACCAAAAGTGGCCTCACTAAATCTTCAGTAAAATTTAAAAATTTCCATTGTTGACCCCTGGCATACAACCACGACACCAAAAGCACTCCCAAGTAAGCACCCATATAACTCATTCCTGGTTTGTTCCAAACTGACAACCAATCAACCAAATCATTATTCCAAATTCCCCAATTAATCAAACCATAAACCAACCTCCCAAAAACCAAAAAACCCAACAAAGCCAACCACGAATAACTAATTATTTTTTGGTCATCATAACTTTGACGTAAATTTCGCCATAATAAATACAAAAACACCACTGATGCAACAATTCTAATAATTCCTAAACTCATACTTTATTCTACCATCTATACTCCACTGCTAAAAACCCCAATTTAGGTTATAATAAGGATACTTTTAAGCCGAAATGGCGGAACTGGCAGACGCGCACGACTCAAAATCGTGTGGTAGCAATACCATGGGGGTTCGATTCCCTCTTTCGGCACAAAAATATTACCCTTGTTTTTTTTCAATATCAAAGAAACTAATTTGTTTCCCGTTGAAATACATATTAAAACTTCCTGTTGGACCGTTACGATGTTTTTCTATACTACATGTCACCATTTCTCTTACTTCCTCATCTTCTCGATAGACAAACATCACTACGTCAGCATCCTGTTCAATACTTCCCGACTCTCTTAAATCAGATAATCGTGGCTTTCCTCCTCTGGCTTCCATTGCCCGGGATAATTGCGCCAAAGCTAACACTGGTACTTTTAATTCTCTGGCCAAATTTTTTAACCCTTGTGAAATTTCTGATACTTCCTGTACTCTATTATCCCGAGTACTTCCATGCATTAACTGTAAATAATCGACTACAATAAATTTAATTCCCTTATCTACCTGTAATCTTCGAGCCTTAGTCCTTAATTCAGTTACTGTTAACCCCGGAGTATCATCAATAAACAACGGTGCCTCAGCCAAAATTCCCATGGCTTCAGACAAAGAATCAAAATCACCCGAGGATAATTGTCCGGTTTTTAACTTCCACGCATCAATCATCCCCTGTCTCACTAACAAACGATCAACTAATTCTTCTTTACTCATTTCCAACGAAAATACACATACTGGTAATTTCTTTTCTACCGCCACATGTCTGGCAATATTCAAAGCAAAAGCTGTTTTACCTACACCTGGCCTGGCTGCCAAAATAATCAAATTGCTATCCTGCATTCCCGCTAACACATTGTCTAATCCTTTAAATCCACTTGGTACACCGCGTAAACCAGTCCCCATTTTTTGTAATTCATCTAATCTATCAAAACTCGCTGTCAATACTTCTTTCAAAGAAGACGGTACTGATTTTAAATGTCTTTGTGATAAAGCAAAAATTTCCTGCTCTGCCATATCCAACAACACGTCCGACGGTAAGGTTGAATCAAAGGCTTTTTCTGAAATTCTCCCTGCTGCTGAAATCAATTCTCTTTTTGCTGATAATGCCTTAATAATTCTGCCATAACTTTCTACATTAGCGGCTGTCGGTACTTCTCCGGCTAATCTAGTTAAGAATGCTTTACCGCCAATTTTCTTTAACATTTTCCCCTCATTTAATTTTTCCGACACCGTCACAATATCAATTGGCATTCTGTCTTCATATAAATCCATCATTGCTTGATAGACCTTGCCATAATTCGAATTATAAAAATGCTCTGGCCTCAAAAATTCCGACACCCCCAAGACCGCATCGTTATCAATCAAAATTGACCCCAAAACACACAATTCTGCCTCTTCAGAGTTAGGCGGCAGTCTTAGCGTTTCTTCCATATTTATTTATTCCAATTTTTCAGTAATTTGACTTCTAAACCATCAGGTAAATCGTCAAGTTTTTCTACTTTTAATAAATCCATTTCTTCCAATCCTTCATTATCTGACGCATCCAAAAATGCCTTCATATCCACCTCTCTCTCAGACGTTGGGACCAAATAATTTACTCCCCATTTTTTTGACCATTCTTTGATTAATTTAAAACTTGGAGTCTCACCAATAACCGTTGGCGCAATTAAAATATCTGCTTCGTCAATTTTTTCAATTCTTTTATCGGTTAACTCCTGTTTCAAACCACCCACCACCACCAAAGTAAATCCGTCAATTCCAATTTTATAAACCGTATTTCCGTCTTCACCATTTACTCCATTAACTTCCACCCCATTAACCTCATACTCTCCTGGACCATTTATTAACACTTTATCTCCCTCTAAATTATGATTGCCTAAACTTTCATTAGTAAAAATAATTACTCGGGAAGATATTTTCTCCTTATCCTCATTGGCCGGATTAACCAAAACCACCTCTTTTTTTCCCTTAATATAAAAAGTCTTTTGGTTTACAAATTTAATTTCCATATGAACTCATTCTAGCATTTAACCCTTCCCAAAACCAGCTTTCAAAATTATTTTTTTACACATCCATCCCTCACAAATATGTATCATTTTGTGTTATTATTAACCTAATTCCATGATTAAAGAGATATTATTAGCTGCCTTTATTGGGGGTATTTTAGGTCTGGGTATTACTGGTGGATACCTTACCCTTCAAAACAAAAACATTTCTGCCAAAGACAATCAAAAGGCTATCATTACCGAACCAACATTAATCCCCACCCAACCTCAATCACTTCTTAAAGACAATCAAATCATTGATAATATCCAAATAAACTCTCCTGAAGATAACGCTTTAGTTTCTACCGAAAAAACTTCAATTAGTGGCGTTACTATTCCTAATAGTCATATTATTATTGCCACTGCCAGTAAATCATTTATTGGTCAAAGTGACACTAATGGTCAATTTAGTGTTCCCATTACATTAGATACTGGACTTAATATTGTCAAAATAAGCTCCATAGACAAAAATAATACTCAAAAAGATATTCAAATTAATATTACCTATTCTACGGCAAAAATATAATGACATTTTTTTTATTCTTTATTTATCTCCATTTTATTTTTTCCACTCCAGTTTCCGCCCAAACGGCTACACCATCTCCGTCTACCGACAAAGTTGAAGATGTCAAAGATATTCTTAAACAAATCGTCAAAGAAACATCTGTTAGTAATACAGGAACAGAATCCAACATCAGTAAACAACCAAAATCATTTTTTGGCACTATTACCCAAGTCGATGCTGACCAAATCAAAATCACCTTAAAAGATCAAAATAGTAAAACTCTTTCTCTCACTCAAGAAACTACCTTCGTTAATTCCAAAAAACAAAAAGGTAAGATTTCTGACTTTAAATCGGGTCAAACCATCATCGCTATGGGTTATCTCAAAGAAGATCAATCTCTTGACTGTCGTCGTATCGTTTATACTGAGTCAAAAGCTATTGAAAATATCAATCAAATTGTCACTGGCCAAATTGTCGATGTTTCTCAATCCCAAAACTCTCCTATTTTTGTTCTCATCCCTAGTAAAAATAAAAACAGTCAATATCAAATAAAAACCGATTCTAAAACCGAAATTGTTGATCTAAAAAACACCAAATCAACTAGTACTAAAACCATCGTTACTAGTAAAAAAATTATTGCCATTATTCAACCGGATACTAAGCTAGTCAACACTTTTTACGCCACTAAAATTATCGACCTCTCAACCGAAACAGCTCCTAACCCCTAAAACTTGTCTTTATGTTAAAATAAACCACAAATTTCAGTGTCTTTTTCTTAATTAGAAATTAGTAATTCGACATTAGAAATTTTTACCTGGTGGTATTAGCTCAATTGGTTAGAGCGCAGCTCTGTGAAAGCTGAGGTTACCGGTTCAAGTCCGGCATACCACCCTAAAGACTATTCATATATACTTAAATCGTGGATTGGCAAAAAGTCATTACAGAAATAGACACACTTTCATCAAAAATTAATTTCACCCCAGACATCATTGTTGGCATCGTTAAAGGTGGAATTATCCCCGCTCGTTTGTTAGCTCAAAAACTTCAAGTTAAAAATATGTATTGTCTCACTGTCAAAAAAGAAAATGATCAAAGAAAAATTACTACTGAAATTTGTGAAGATTTAAATCATCAAAAAATCTTACTAGTTGAAGATATTTTAGAAACCGGTAAAAGCCTTATTATTGCCAAAGAATATCTCCAAAACAAAGGTGCCACAATTAAAACTGCTTGCCTTTATTCTCTCCCAATTTCTGAGATAAAACCGGATTTCTATCTAAAAACTATCTCTAAAATAATTACCTTACCTTGGGAATAATCTTTCATTAAATATTCAAAACCTGTTTGAGATTTACACTCTTACCTGGTTCCAACCAACTTTCCTCAGTTTCTACAAACCCTTCAAATTCCATTTCCGGCTCCAAACAAACATATTTTTGATCATAAATTTTTTCTCCATTTTCCTCTTTAAACCCTGTCCAAAGTTTCGTCAGTTTAAAATTCTCCACTTTCCAAACTATTAGTAATTTACCCGGAAATTCCAAAATATTTTCTTTTTCTAACTTTACTTCTGGATTAGTTTTAAACCCTTGGGTAATATCCTCTCCATTTAACTTAGTCCCCTGCCATCCAAATTCTGTGTCCCAATAATTGTGCATTGCCACGTTAACCCTTTTTCTTTCTTCCGAATTATTTTTAATTTCAATTAATTGCTCGAATTCTTCATTAATTAAAAATTTTTGTTTTACTAGTAAACTCTCAATTTCACACTCAATTTCTAAACCATCATTATTTTGTGAAACCAAATTCCAAACGACATTTCTAAATGGACCATGAAAAATAAATCCAAATTTCTCTACTCCCTCGTTAGCAAAATTTGGAGTACAAATATGAGTATTTCCTTTTTTGCCATCAATTCTTTCAAATGTTCCCAAAATTTTCTGATTATCTTTAATTAAATTAACAATCCTTCCGCCTTGTAAATCTACTTCCAAAAGCCAATTATTTTTTTCGATTTTTATTATCTCCATGAGAATATTCTACCAAAATGTTAAAATTCAACTATGAATCAACCAAATATTAAAACTCAAACTCTCAAAGGTTTCCGGGATTTCTTGCCATCTGACATGTATGTCAGAAATTACCTCAAAAATACTTTGACCCAACTTTTTGAAATTTCAGGTTTCCAACCATTAGAAACTCCCGCCCTGGAATATTCTTCAGTTTTAAAAGGTAAATATGGTAGCGAAACCGACGACAAACTTGGTTATTTCTTTAAAGACAACGGTGAACGTGAAGTCGGATTACGTTACGACCTCACAGTCCCTACTTCCAAAGTTTTAGCCATTTACAATAATCAATTACCATTACCTTTTCGTCGTTATCAAATTCAACCAGTCTGGCGTGCCGAAAATACTCAAAAAGGTCGCTATCGAGAATTTATCCAGTGTGATATAGATATTTTTGGTACCACCTCCCCCATTGCTGATGCTGAAATAATTTCCATTATTTATCAGGGAGTCAAAAAATTAGGTTTCAAAAACGCCACTATTAAAATTAATAGTCGCTCTGTTTTATCATCTATTCTATACCAAAGTGGTGTTACAGAACGTCAAAGTTCTGTACTTCAATCTCTCGATAAACTAGACAAAATTGGTGATAATGGAGTAAAAGATGAGCTCATCTCAAAAGGTCTTAATGATAGTCAAATCGATCAGATTTTCAAATATATCAAACAAGCTCAACCTGATGAAACTCTTCAACAAGTTTTAGATCTTTTAAATGACTTTGGCCTACCTCAAAACTCTTATGTTTTTGATCCCACCTTAGTCCGCGGCTGTGATTATTACACCGGCACTATTTTTGAAGTTCAAGTTCCCGAAGCTAACGGTTCAATTGGTGGTGGTGGTCGTTACGATAATTTAGTTGCCACCCTTGGTGGTCCTCAAATTTCCGCTGTTGGATTTTCTTTTGGATTTGAAAGAGTTGTTGATGCTATTAAAGAACTTCAACTTTTACCCGACAATCAAACCGAAAAAATCAAAGTTTTAGTTGCTAATTTTGGATCAGAAACTCAAACCAATATTATTAAACTAACTTCTAACCTTCGAGATAATAATATTTCTTCAATTATTTATCCAAATAACGATAAACTCGGTAAACAAATTAAATATGCCCTAAATTTAGGTATTCCCTATCTAGCTATCATTGGCACAGACGAAGCTAAAAACAATCAAATTACTCTAAAAAAATTAAATAATTCAGAACAAACAACAGTTTCTAATGATGATTTAATTAAAATTTTAAAAGATTAACAATCTGTGTTAAAATAGACCCTATGAAACAAGGAATTCATCCACAATATTTTTCAGATTGCCAAGTCACTTGTGCCTGTGGCAACAAATTTATTACCGGTTCTACTGTTGCCAAAATTGACGTTGACGTTTGTTCAAAATGTCATCCATTCTTTACTGGTCAACAAAAATTCGTTGACATTAAGGGAAGAATTGATAAATTCAACGAAAAAATGGCTAAAGGTAAAGCTACTAAAGAAGCTAAAACTGCTAAAAAAGCCACCAAAAAATCTAACTAGCTACTTTAAAGCCGACGAATATTACTTTGTATTTCGCCGGCTTTTTGTTTATTTTAATTATTGTCTGAATAACTGAAAAACTGACAAGCTGATAAACTAAATTATGCCAACAATAAATCCTAATATTGCCATTATGGAATTTTACCCGGGTCCGGGTGGCCAAGAAGCCACCATTTGGGCCAATGACCTAATGAATATGTATGTCCGTTTCGCCAACAAAGTTGGTTGGAAAGTTAGTCAAATCGATGAACATATTATTCAAATATCTGGTTTTGATGCCTACAATCAACTCAAACACGAAGCCGGTACTCACCGAGTTCAGCGCATCCCTATAACCGAAAAACGCGGTCGTATTCAAACATCAACCGCTTCTATTGCTATTATGCCTCAAATCGAGTCTAAAGAGGTTAATTTTAGTATGGACGATGTCGTTATTACTGCTTCCCGCGCTGGAGGCAATGGTGGCCAAAACGTTAACAAAGTTTCTACTGCTATTCACTTAGTTCACAAACCAACTGGTTTAATGTTTGATGTTCGTACTGAGCGCTATCAACAACAAAACCGAGAAATTGCCCTTAAACTTTTACAAAATAAATTGTGGCAAATGGAGGAAGAAAAACGAGCCGCTCAAGTTGCCGGTGGTCGTTCTAATATTAGTCAATCAACCCGCGCCGACAAAATCCGCACCTACAATTATCCTCGTAACCAAATCAAAGATCACCGTATCGAAAAATCCTTCAATAATCTCGACGAAGTTATGGTTGGATATTTAGACGATATTCTCCTTGAACTCACCATCCTTGATGAACCAACAGACGAAAAGAAAAATTAATTTTTCTTTTCCAATTTTACCTCCACTTCCGTTTCTCTATCATCACGATAGTATTTTACTTCTACATTATCCCCTATCTTTTTCTGATTAATAATTCCAGCAATCGATGTATCTTTGACATCAGTCATTTTTTTACCGTCAATTTCAGTAATAATATCTCCTATCTTTATACCCGCTTTTTCTGCCGGACTATCTTTTATCACTGTTTGAACATAAGCTCCAGCTGGTACTTCGTTCAACAAAGCTGCTTGTTTAGAAATCATTTGATAAGCCACCCCCAAATAAGGTCTATCAAATTCACCTGTTTTCCGGAAATTATCAACTGACGACTTAACTAAATTTATCGGTAAAGCAAAACCAATACTCTGACCGTTTTGCGATACCGCTACATTTACTCCAATAACTAAACCAGCCGAATCAAATAATGGTCCACCAGAATTACCTGGGTTTATAGCTGCATCTGTTTGAATTACATCTTCCAATTTTTCCATACCGGCACCATAGCTACCAGCAGTTATTCCCCTACCTAAACCAGAAACCACCCCTTTAGTTACTGTTGATCTAAATTCACCTAATGCTGTTCCGATAGCAATTACTGTTTGACCGACTTTAAGTTTATCCGAATCTCCCATTTCCACTGGAGTCAAACCGGTTTTATCCACTTTCAAAATCGCTAAATCGTTTATTGGATCCCGATAGATATTTTTTACTTCTACTGTTTCATCTTTTCCAATCACCACTTTATATTTTGCCGATGTGTCAGACACTACATGTTTATTAGTTACAATCAAACCATCACTACTGATAATAAACCCGGTTCCAATATCCTGCTCTACATGTTCTGTTTCTAAATTTGCCTGACCACCACCAAAAAGTTGAGCAAATATATCCGCTGTACTCTTTACCACATCCTTATTGATCGACACAGTTACCACACTTGGCGTTGCTTTCTCCACTACTTTAGTTGTTAACGATTCTTCATCTGTAACTTGTACTTTATTTTGAATCAAAACACCTTTACTTAAAAAATTTTTAGCTACTAAAAACCCTCCAACACCTCCACTTCCTAACAAAATTAAAACTATCAAAAAAATCAGTAAAGATTTAATCTTTCTACTTTTCATAAAATAATTAAACCACTAACTTTAATAAATTAAAATTTCAAAAACTTAAAAACAGCTTAAATCTATTGTAATAAAACCTCAATCGCTTTATCAAGTTGAACATCAACTTTTGGATCATCACCAGATTTTACTTCCACATCCGGATTTATACCTTCTTTATGAATATTTTTCCCACTCGGCAACAACCATTTCGCAATCGTAATATGAATACCACTTCCATCCTTAAATTCCTTAGTTTCCTGAACTGTTCCCTTACCAAAAGATTTTTCTCCTACTAATTTCGCCCGACTATGATCTTTTAATGCCCCGGCTAAAATCTCCGATGCTGAAGCACTACCGCCATTAATTAATACCACCAACTTATCATTAACCAAGTTACCCCTAGTCTGATCTACCCTATATGTCTCCGTTATACCATTCGATGATTCCTGTTTTACTACCACACCCTCTTTCAAAAAATCTGACGCCGCCAACACACTTGCTTGCAAATAACCACCCGGGTTATTTCTCAAATCCAAAATAATTCCACCATAATTATTCCCTTTTCCATTTTTTATGTTATTCACAATTTCCGGCCATTCACTAAAAATTTGCTCACTAAATTTATAAAATTTTATCCAGGCCACTTTTTTTCCGTTAATTTCTTTCCACTCCATCTCTAATCCGGGAACATTTATATCATCACGTTTTAATGTCATCTCAAAAGTGCCCGTCTTACCTTCACGGTACAAAGTTAAAGTTACTTCAGTTCCTTTTTCTCCTCTAATCAACTTGACCGCTCCATCTAAACTAATTCCTGTCGTATCTTTATCAACTTTATTTACTTTATCCACAATCTTCAAAATTAAGTCACCCGCCTTAATTCCAGCTGCTTCCGCCGGACTTTTAGGGATAATTGACATTGCTGCCAAAGTTTTTTCTTTATAACCAAGTTGAATTCCCACCCCGGCAAATGATCCAGCCAAATCTTCATTAGCACTTTTATTTTCTTCCGGTGGCAAAAACATTGTATAAGGATCATCCAAGGCTTCTACCATTCCCTCAATTGATCCATACATCAATTCCTTATCATTTTTTACCTTGTCTCTATCCAGATAATCTTCCATCAAGGCATTTCTCACCTTCCACATCAAAGATAAATCAAATTGATTTCCCTCAGGTAAAGTCTGATTTTTTTGTCCCAATTTATAACTCACCACCCCTACTACTACTATCAAAGCTAAACCCAGAGCCAAATTTCTTATATTTTTCAAACGCATTATTTATTCTAACACCATTAACAACCGACCCATCCTAGAATTTATCAATATACTTTTCTCTCCCGATATACCCAGTAATTCATCCCAATCACTGGAAACAATTTTTAAAACAGGCAAATTAACTTCAACTATCTCTACTTCGCTCTTGGTTACCACTGCCGCAGCTCCAACCACCTCCGCCTTTAACAAGAAGGCTCTGGAAAGATTATTGGTAAATAATACTCCGCCATCAATATTCGAAGACAAATCTTTAAGATCATTAATTTCTTTGATTAATCCTCTACTCCAAGTTTTACCCTCAACCACACCATTCCCCTTAAATTCTTTTGCCTCAAATTCCAGAACAATTTTATCTTCCTCTATTTTTAAAACCTTACTCTCTACTGGAGATAAAATATCTTTTTCATTATCCTGAACCTTTTCAATTTTTAAATTACCAAATTCATCAATTCCCAAAAAATTTCCGCTCATTGGAAAACAAATTTTTTTTGGAAAAACTCCACCAGTTAAACAAACCAAATCACCATTATTTACCCAAGTATTTTTAAATTTTTCATTTAACTTGTCTAAGTTTTCTTGAGACATTTTTCCCAAAAACTCAGAAAAATTAAAAGATTCAACCATTTTTGGTTTAATCTTAGCTATCACCTGACCCCGGAGAACCTTCTCTCCTGTTTTAACCAAAAATTTCACCTCTCCGGAAATTTTAATTATCCACTTAGCTTTTATCTTCTTTCTCATAAATCTAATTATAACCAAAAACTCCTCTATTACCAACGTAACAGAGGAGTTCAAATCCTGAGCAAAGTCGAAGGATTATTGGGTTACAAATGGCAACAAAGCCAAATGTCTTGCTTGTTTAATTGCTTTAATCAATTTTCTTTGATGTTTAGCACAAACACCAGTATATTGAGAAGCTAAAATTCTACCTCGTGGTGATAAAAACTCACTATATTTTTCATAGTCTTCCCAACGAGGAAGAGTTTTACTTTTACAAAAAGAACACCCTTTTTCCCGGCCCTTTCTTTTTGCAATCAACAAACTATCTTTTTTACTTTTCTTTATCATAATTTATTAAAAAGGCATTTCCTCATCTTTCTTTGATTCTTCCGGAGCACCTATATCATCAGGAATGACGATATCCTCAATGCTACCTTCAGCCTGGCTAACTTCAGCTTCCATAGGAGCCGCACCAGACAAATCAACCGATTCGCCATGATCAGCGTTACCTTTGTTATCTAAAATGATCATGTCATCAATAATAATTTCTGAAATCTGTTTCTTATTATTTTCTTGATCGGTGAAATCTCTATATTGAATTCGACCTTCAACATAAACTCTTCGACCTTTTGATAAAAGCTGAGAACAAAGTTCAGCCAATTTATTCCAGGCTACAATTCTATGAAATTGTGCATCTTCTTTTCTTTCACCCTGTTTGGTTACCCAAACTCTGTTAGTAGCAATTCCAAAAGACGCTACTGCCATACCACCTGGGGTATATCTTAACTCTGGGTCACGAGTTAAATTACCAATTAAAGTTACCCTATTCAGACATCTGCTAGGCATATGATTACTCCTTTTTCAAGATTAAATATCTAATAATATTAGATTCCCGATTTAATAATAAATTGAACTCTTTAAGTTTTATTGGGGATTCTGAAGTTAAGCTGTACGCCCAAAAATCACCTTTAGCGTTCTTATTAATTTCGTAAGCCAATTCCTTAAGACCCATATGGTCAGAAGTTGACTCGATTTTGTTTTTTTCTAACCAGTCAGTAACTTTAGCCAAGACTTTGTCTTTTTCCTCAGTCTTTGGGTTTAAAACTACCACTAGTTGGTATTGATATTTATTTCCTTTCATTAGCTTGTTAGGTTAACATGAAATACTTTTTTTTACAACCAAAAAATTATTTGATTCTTTGTATTTTACAAGAATTTGGTAAATCTTCAACCAGATATCCTTTTTCCTTGATAATTTCCCTTAATCTGTCTGATTCCGCCCAATTTTTCCCTTCCCTCGCCTTTTTCCTCTCTTCCACTAAATCCAAAACTTCCTGTGGTATTTCTTCATCAATAAAACTCATAAAACTAAATAAATTTAATCCTAAAACCTCATCAAAATTGAGCAGTGTTCCGATTTTAGTCGACATATCCAAATCAGATCTCATCAATTTCCAAACTACCGCCATTGCCTCAGGCATAGATAAATCATCAGAAACTTTTTCTATAAATTGTTTTTTATACTCTTCATCAATCTCTGTTACCACCCCACCACTTTTATGAAAATTCAAAACATAGTTTTTTAGTTTATCTAAAGCTACTTGAGCCGCTTTCATTGAATCAAGTGAAAAAGTCAAACCCTTTCTGTAATGTGATGTCAGAACCAAATATCTGAACACTATTGGATCAAACCCCATTTTTATTAAATCCTGAACTGTGTAAACATTTCCCAACGACTTACTCATTTTACCCTCCTTAAGGGTCAACCAAGCATTGTGCATCCAATAATTAGCCGTATTATGTCCAAAAGCCCCATACCCTTGAGCAATTTCATTTGTATGGTGTACTCCAATATGTTCAATCCCCCCAGTGTGGATATCAAAAGTTTCTCCTAACCTTGCCGTTGACATTGCTGTACATTCAAGATGCCACCCTGGGAAACCTTCTCCCCACGGACTATTCCATTTCATAATATGACTCGGTTGATTAGTCACCCACAACAAAAAATCCCAAGGATTCTTTTTTTCCTCATCAACTTCTACCCTAGCGCCCGAATCCATTTCATCTAATTTTAGATTAGCAAATTTTGCGTAATCAGAAAATTTCGATGTATCAAATACTAAACCTGTTTTAGTTTTATAAGCAAAACCATTTTCATCTATCTTTTTAGCTAAAGCAATTTGTTCTTCAATATGATCAGTCGCTCTCCAAAGCACATCAGGTCTTTTTATATTTAACAAATCCAAACTTTCCAAAAATTGGCCTTCATACTTCTTCGCAATTTCCCAAGGACTTATCCCCTCTCTTAAAGCTCCTTTTTCCATTTTATCTTCACCTGCATCTTCATCCGAAGTCATGTGTCCAACATCTGTAATATTCATCATCCAAGTTACACTATAACCAGCGTATCTTAAAGTTCTTACCAAAATATCCCAACTTAAAAAAGCATACATATTTCCAATATGCTGATTCCAATATACTGTCGGTCCACAACTATAAATCCCCACCTTGTCTGGTTTAATTGTCTTTAATTCCTCTTTTTGTCTAGTGGCTGTATTATAAATTTTCATAAATTAGTTAACTATATTATAACTAATCAATCTTTCCTTTAAATTCTTGTGTTTGCGACATTTGAGATTGATCCGGCTGTTGTTTCTTTTTGTGAACAAAAGCACTTCCTCGAGACTTTTTCTGTTTTGCCAGATTTGACGACTCCATCACTAAACCGTTATATTCTGCCTGTTGCTGTTGTTCTTGTAACTCTTTTTGTTGTTTCGCTTGTTGATAATACTTTTCTTTTTCTTCTTCCTCTCGTTCTTCTTGTTTTCTTAATTGAGTTATTTCTTCTTCTACTTTTCTTCCCGGCCCCATTTCTTTTCTAAGTTTCTCTGCTTCCTCCTGACTCTTTTTTTCTTCTTCTTGTTTTTTAAAAGCTAATTCACTGTCACTCATAGTTCTCTCCAACCCCAATAATTCTTTTCCCGTAATTATACTTTCAGCTATTTTCCCTGTTTCTTCTTTTACTTTTTCCAAAGTTTCTATACCCAATTGTCCCAAACCTTTTGCTATCCCCTTAATTATCTGATTATCACCCATAAACCAATTTTAACATTACAATTCTGTCCAATAGACAATTGTATCCATCCTCCCTCTCGAACCGGTACCTTTAATATGTTTCCAAGAACCACTAGTGTCTTTTTTAAACCAAAAATTAGTTGATCCACCACCATCATTATGAACTGCCACATTACAACCCAAAGATTTCATCTTTTTAGCCAAAAAATCTTCACCTTTACCACTAGCAATTATATAAATAAAATTATTATTATTTACCTGACATAAGGCATTCCTCGAAGTTCCGCCACTATTAACTTTATAAAGATGGCTATACTTTTTGGGATTATTTTTTTTATTCAAAATTTGACCATCATCCATCAAAATAGTCAAAGCCGAGGCTGTATTTCTTGCTTGACCATCAATTGCCGGCTTATAAACTGCTGTTCTTTTCTCTGGGCTTAAATTATATTTATCTGTCAGAACAATCATTTTATTATCTTTAGTAATTGTATAAGTCAGGTTTCTCTTACCATTAGTTGTTACATCATTGCGATAGGTATCCCCTTCTCTTATAATCAACCCTCCAGAAGTGTAACTATTGAATGGACATTTTTTATTACTCGAATGTCGGCAATAATAATAACTTCCATAATAAACCGAAGGATCAGAGTTAACTGCCACCGCAATCTTGTTCTTAATTCCATTCTTATTTTTACTCAAAGCGGCATTAAATAAATTAGCAATTGTATCGTGAGATTTACCAGACATTTTGGCCGAATATTGGTGAAATTGCATATAAGGATTCTTAGCCCAAATTCTCACTACCCGATACCCATCATAACTAGTCGTCCAAACCTTCAATGTTTCACTGGTATCACTTTTATCACTATCAAATTTACTCGGTATAATTGGATCATAAACTTTTGTATCCGGTGTCGGGGTTACTGTTAGTACCACTTCAGAATCATTTTCTTCTTCCTCTTCTTCTTCGTTGCTAATATCTTCAGTTAAATCATCAGTTTCTTCTTCTGTTGGTATATTAATTATTGGATTAGAGTTAATGATTTGTCCATCTTCTTTTTCCG
>CAZLCB010000002.1:0-43524 GCA_964558195.1 uncultured Gammaproteobacteria bacterium | reverse complement strand
TTGTGGTAATATCTATCTCGATTATCATTTCCCTTATTTTAGGTGGTTTTGATTATCTTTTTACCAATTCAATTGGCTTACTTGGTAATTTAAAAAATCAAGCTCCAGTTTCAACTGAACAGATTCAATCAGTTGAACCAACAATTAATCCCCTTCCGACAGTCGCTTCTACCGCCGGAACCAAAAAATAATTATGCCAAAAACATCTACAAAAACTACACAAAAAGAGTTTCTTTTTAAACTCTCTTCTCGTGAACCCAGTTTCGATGCTGCCTGGTACGTCATCAACACCTATTCTGGTCACGAATACAAAGTTATAGAAGCTCTCAAAACCCGTATTAAAACCATGGGTCTCGAAGATCAAATTTTTCAAGCTATCGTCCCTATTCAAAGCAAAATGGTTATTCGACGTGGTCAAAAAGTTAAATCTCAAGAAAAAACTTTTCCTGGCTATGTTTTAGTTCAAATGTCTCTCAGTGATGATTCTTGGATTACGGTTCGTACTACCCAAGGTGTCACCGGTTTCATTGGTGTCGAAAACAAACCTCAAGCTATTCCTCAAAGTGAAGTTGACAAAATTCTCAACCACACTGAAGAAGAAAAGCCCAAATATGAAACTCCCTTTTCTGTTAGTGATATTGTCAAAATCACCAGTGGTCCATTTGCTGACTTCATTGGTACTATTGATAGTATTGACCAAGAAAAAGGTAAAATCAGAGTTCTTGTTTCCTTTTTCGAACGCGAAACTCCAGTCGAACTCGATTTCTTACAAGTCACCAAGGAACTTTAAACTTTATAACTTTATACTTTCAACTAATTTATGGCTAAAAAAATTAAAGCAATCGTCAAAATCGCTATTCAGGCAGGTTCTGCTAACCCAGCTCCTCCGGTTGGTACCGCTCTTGGTCCTCATGGTATTAAAATCATGGATTTCTGTAATGAATTTAATGAAAAAACCAAAGATCAACGAGGCTCAGTTATTCCGGCTGTCGTCACTATTTATGAAGATCGTTCTTTTGAATTCATTCTCAAAAAACCTCCGGTTTCTGACATGATCAAAAAAATGACTGGTATTTCTAAGGGTACTGGTACTGCCGGCAAAGAAAAAGTTGGCAAGTTAACTATGGCTCAGGTTGAACAAATCGCCCAAGCTAAAATGCCGGATTTAAATACTAAAGATCTTGAAGCTGCCAAACGCTCAGTCATTGGCACCGCTAAATCTATGGGTGTTGAAATCATCCAATAATAATTATTATTTTACTAAAGCACCAGAGCACTAACACTCTAGCGCACTAAATTATGAGCAAAACCTCACAAGAAAATAAAGCTAAAAAAGCTAAACAAGAAAGTGTGGAAGTTCAAAGCCAAGAGCTTGAACAAAAGGCCGTAACTGAAGAGACCGTAGTCGAAGAAACTTCTACTGAAACTGAAGAAACTGCTGAAATCCACAAAGTTAAAATCGCTAAAGTTCGTGGCAAAAAATATCAAGCCTCGAAGAAAAAAGTCGATGTTAACAAATATTATTCCTTAAAAGAAGCCATTTCTTTAGTTAAAGACACTTCTTTTTCAAAATTTGAAGGAAAAATCGAAGCTCACGTCACTACTTATGATATTGGTAATGTCGGCGAAATCACTTTCCCTCATTTAGAAACCGCCAGTAAAAAAATCGTTATTCTCAACGACACTATTTTGGCTGAAATCAAAAATGGTCAAGTTAATTTTGACATCGTTATCGCTACTCCAGCTACCATGCCAAAATTGTTACCTTTCGCTCGTGTTTTAGGTCCAAAAGGTTTAATGCCAAATCCCAAAAACGGAACGCTAACCGATGATCCAGAAACTGCCGTTAAACGTTTGTCAGTAGCCAAAACTATGGTCAAAACCGAGAAAAAAGCTCCTATTGTTCATATGGTAGTCGGTAAAATTTCTCAACCAGTCGATGAATTAGCCGCTAACATCGAAGAACTTATCAAAGTAGTCAAGTCCAACAAAATCAAAAAATTGGCTCTCTGTGCTACCATGGGTCCCTGTGTCAAAGTTGAGGTTAAGTAAAACTTAACCGAAATCCCGCCACTGCGGGATCGATTCCTTTTTTAAACTTTAATCCCTCCGAAAGGAGGGGTTTTTGGTTGTTTTACTGAATAGCTGATAATCTGACAAGCTGAAAAACTTTTTACTCCAGCGCCAACTCAATCATTTTATCCAACAATTGGGCATATTCTATTCCTGCCGCTTTTGCTTCTTTAGGTAACAACGAATTTGGTGTTAATCCTGGAATTGTATTCATTTCCAAAATTATCGGATTTTCATCTTTCACCACAAAATCGACCCTAATAAAACCTCTAGCTCCCACTAATTCAAAAACTTTCAATGCATACTCTTGAATTTTTTTCGTCGTTTCTTCACTTAGTCTAGCTGGCACAATTTCTTCACACTTCCCTGCTGTATACTTTGCCTCATAATCAAAAAAATTATTTTTAGGACAAATTTCAATTACCGGCAAAGCTAGTGGATCTTCATTTCCTACAATTCCACACGACACTTCCATTCCTGGTAAAAATTCTTCAATTATCGCTCTCTCTTCATATTTAAAAGATTCTTCCAAAGCTTCATCTAATTTATCTAAATTATCAATTATAGTTACCCCTACACTTGATCCTTGACCAGCCGGCTTAACCACCCACTTATCTCCCAATTCTTTTACCACATCCAAATCAACCAATTCACCTTTGGTTATATTTAACCCCTTAGGTACCGGTATTCCATTTTTTTTCACTAATTCCAAAAATTTAATTTTATCCATCCCAATTTGTGACGCTTCCGATCCACAGCCGATAAATTTAATTCCTTCATCCTCAAATATTTTTTGAATTGTTCCATCCTCACCCACTCCGCCATGAAGGGCAATAAAGACTAAATCCGGTGCAATTTCTTTTACTTTTGCCAAATCCAAATTTTGAGCCTCCATCACCATCGGAATTACTTCATATTTTTCTTTATCAAAATTTTTCAATACTTGTTCGCCCGAAGACAAAGACACTTCGTGTTCGCTTCCACCACCACCCATTAAGAGTAAAACCTTAATCTTTTTCATATGAATTCCATTATACCTGATAAAATATGTTTAGTGAAAAAATATCTATCTCTTTTTGTTCTAAACTATATCCGTTTCTTTGCTCAACTCCAACTCAAAAAAGTTCATTTTCTTCAAAAGAAGAAGCATAAACAGTTGGACATTGTTGGTATTACCGGATCAGCCGGCAAAAGTTCCACTCTCTTGGCTTGTCAATCAGTTTTTCCCAAAAATATTAAAGTCAAAACCAACAACGGTTGTAATTCTGAGTCTGGTCTCCCTTTAAGTTTTCTTGATCTTAAAATCAACGACTACCATCCCATTTCCTGGCTCAAAATCTTAATTCTTACTCCCATCAAATATTTAACTAATTGGAAATCTTACGATATCTTAATTTTAGAAATGGGTATTGATTCTGCTGCCTGGCCCAAAAACATGGATTATCTTTTATCCATTGTCAAACCTAATATTGGTATTTTTCTCAACGTTAGTTCAGTTCATATGATGTGTTTTGATTCACTTGATCAAATTGCCACCGAAAAATCTAAATTAGTCAACCAAGCCAAAGTTGCTATTATCAATCCTCACGATAAATTGGTTGTCAAATATACCACTAACTCAAATATTATTAATCTTGAACCAACTAATATTAAATTTAAAAACTTTTTCCTTCCCCCAGTTTACGACGTTGGTTTTGGTGCAGCTCTGGCTTTGGCCAAACTTTTTAATCTTCCCCAAAAACAGGCTATCGAAAATATCCAAAATAATTTTTCTTTACCTCCTTCACGATCTTCAATCCTCAAAGGTATCAAAGATACTACTATTATTGATAGCTCTTACAACTCCTCCCCACTTGCCTGTCAAGAATTGCTAAAATTTCTTTCCACTTTTAAAACAAAAAAAATAGCCGTGTTAGGAGACATGAGAGAATTGGGCAAATCTACACCTTTTGAACACCGTCGTATCTATGAAATTGCTACCAAATCCACCGACATTATAATTTCTATCGGCCCTCAAACCAAAAAATACTTTGGACCCAAATCCCAAAAATTTACTTATTGGTGGCAGGCTGTTGATTATCTCAAAAATAACATCAAAGGCGGCGAAACTATTTTAGTCAAAGGTTCTCAGAACACGATTTACTTGGAAGAATTAGTCAAAAACATTTTATCCGACCCAAAAGATTCCTCAAAACTCTGCCGTCAATCCCCCTGGTGGCTCAAAACCAAAGCCAAATTCAAACAAGAAAATCAATAACCTTACCCTCTAAAATCCCTATCCTTTTTCATTTCTCTTTCAATCAAGTTTCTTAAAAAAACTGATTTTGGAATCATTCTTTTCTGCCCTACCCAATCCAAATAAGTCAAAATTTTTGGTGACACAAAAAAATTAAAACGAACATCAATCAAACCTTTAGCTTTTTTTATCGACTCCCAAATAGTTTTCTCTACATTAGCCGAAGTATATTTTGCCAAAATCAATTTTGGATCATCCATACCAGCTATAAACACCGGTTCCATTTCTTCCTTATACATGGCAATCACCGGTTTGTTAATTTCCAAAGCTTTACTCAAAATATAGCCCATCGACATACTGTGCCCGGAAATTTCCATAATCACAATATCTGATTTATTAATACATTTCAAAGTTTCATTGTAATTTTCTTTTTTTGCCTGTGGATCACCCCTCAAATCTTCTACACCGCTTTTCACCCATCTCCAAACCTTATCACTCACCATTTTATGCTCAGTCGAAATTGTTTTATACATCAATGAATAAAGTTCTTTATCCTTGCCCACTAATCTAGATGAGGCTACAAAATATATTTGCATATCTAAACCTATTGTAACAAACATTTTGCCTCAATAAATCAGGATATTTCTCTCTAAAAGGTCAACTCTTTTTCTCAATAATAAATTCTTTAAACCCTAACCCCTACCCCTTTCCCTTGACAGGGCAAGGGAAAATAAAAATTTATTAAGTCCTGCCCTGTCAAGGGAAGGATTTAGGAAGGGTTTACATTCCAAACTTTTCTCTAAAAAACTCCACATCCATTTTTATTACTTCATCCCACGATTGTTTTAAATTATGATCATTTCCCTGCCTTACATCCAACTCCACCTCTTTCCCTAATTTGGTTAATTTATCTTTTAAATTCTCTTGCCATTCCACTTTACACCACACATCAGCCGTTCCTTGATGAATCAAAATTGGTGTTTTAATCCATTCATAAAAATTATCGATTGAATAAAGTTTGCTATCATAATCTTCTTCAAAATCAGCAATTTTTTGTTTCACAATTTTTCCACCCTCACTATCATCCATCGTCTCTAAAATACTTTGAGGAAATGGATTAGTCATTGGCGCCCACAGCACTGTCGGATAATTTTCTCCCGTTATTTCCAAGACCGAAATAGCAATTTGCCCTCCATTGCTATGCGACCAAATTCCAATTTTTGTCCCATCCACATAATCTATTTTTTTCACTGCCGCAATCAAATCCAACACACTTATTGGTTTTTCAAACCTAGCTTCCAAAATATCTTTCGATTCACCATCAGACAATCCATACCCCAAAAAATCCAAACTTATAGTTACAAAACCATTCCTCGCCAATTCATCAGCTGCTTTCCAACTTCCAGACCCTACAAAATAACCCGTCGATTCGGCATAACCCCGAATCATAATGATTGCCGGTTTACCCGCCAAGACTGCGGAGCTGTCGGCGGGCACATTCATCATTCCGCTTATTTTTTTTCCATTACTTTCAAAAGTAATTATATAGCTAGTAAAATTATTTTCTTTTTTAATCCCCTCTTTATCATAAGCCTTAATCAAATTTTTCCTCGCCTCTTCCAAAACCTTATTTTCTTCTACAATCTTAATTTCTGATGTTTGAGGTTCTATTTTTTTTAAATTTTCAAAATTATATTTAGCCAAGTAACCAGTATTTTTCTCTTTTGGTTTTTCTCGATTTACAATTTTTGTTCCCAATGGTGACAACCAACCGGTTTTTTTATTCAAAAATTTTCCCAACCCCACACCTATCCCCAAAAATAAAATAAATATTCCGATAAATTTTAAAATCTTCATCACTATCTTATTTTATAACTTAATTAGTAATTAATAATTCGTAATTAGTAATTAATTTTTGTCCTATAATCTTGACTTTCCCCTTTATTTAAACTAAACTTCACTTCATACAAAACTTTAAATATAGATTAAAGCAATTTATAAAAATAAAGTTTTTTCGCACATTCAGATTTTGGGTTTATTTAAATATAGAAGCCAACACCGATACCTCGGTGTGGTAATAAAAGGAGGTTGGAAGCCGTATGTCTAAAACAGCACTGCTCACCCGACATCCCTGTGTCTCAACATTACAGGCACTCAACGACAAGGTCATCGGAGACGATCTCTTGAATTTCGTCACCGATTTCAAAACTAGGCATCCCAACAGCGACATACGCATCAGCCAAGGAACAGACACCATCACGTTCCCGGAAGATGAACGTGAGAATATCAGTCAAGCTATCACCACTTACGGGTATCACCTGTTTTACACCCGTAAGTCTGATCGGCCGATCACCCCCGTAACCTTGTTCACTGCACCCGTTTAGACAAACCCCATGCGCCCGCAATAGGCATTTTCCCTTCATTGGGATTTTGTTTATTGCGGGCCTCTTTTTTGTCAAAAATATCCTATAATTTGAAAAATCTTCTGTAAAGAGTTAAAATACCAGGCTTAACAGCAAGCACATTTTAAAAAGAAAGAAGGATCCACCCATGAAGTACATATCTTCTCTCATGATCACCAACGATCGTAAGAAGACTAATCTGATTCTGGTATTCGATGGTTATATAGAGACCGACGACAAGGCTATCGACTTAACATTAACCAAATTTTTGGTTAATCCTCCCGACAATCAGTTGCTCAAAACAACAATTGCCAAGTACGAAAGAACCGCCGCTACCGGAGCCCCCAAGGACGCCAAATTATTCTGGGATGTACTCGACCAACTATCCAACGGTGAACTCGATGAAATCACTAATATTTTCGAATTTACCAGAAAGATTCAGTTAGAAATCTTCAATGACTTTATCATCAACCTTCCATTCAGAACCAAAACCGGTATCCTTTTCTCGTTCATCAACACCAAAGATTTTCAGGTCAACTGAATATCTCGGCTTTACCCGCCAAAACAATATTGTCGCGAGACAAAATTGCTAGTAGCGGGTTTTTATTTCTCCCCTCTTGACCATTCACTATCAAAATATTAAAATATCCCATATTTTTGGGAATATATAATTTGCATATTTTTTCTAAAAATATAAATCAGGTTTTTCGCACTTTAAGCCCTCGTACCTAGCACCGAAACTTTCGGTGTAGGAATATAAGTCGCGGAGGAGAACAGTCAGATGGAACGATCTATTGTCATCCCTGCCACCACGCGTCCACCCAAGACAGAAGAAGAAGCGCTGAAACGCAAAGCCTCTTTGGGGGTAATATCCGATCTTATCGGTACCCTCAAGACGAAAGGTGTTCACGCAGAAATCGACGGTGAGGGCGGCATTGCCTATCTCGACAGCCACCGGCTAGAGGTCGAAGAGCTCGCAAAAAGATTCGAACTGCAACTCTTCATCTGTTACTAACCACAAAACCTGAACCCAACGCCCGGAAAGAGCGTATTTGACCATAAGCCATAAATCTTTCCACTCTGTGGGTGTTGTATTTTGTGATTGATCGTAAGATCCACATTTCGCAACACCCATAGTTCCTTTTTTTTTAGTCTGATTAGCTGAAAAACTGACATACTGACAAGCTAATATATTTTTGTTATAATTCCCCATCAACCGAAGATAGTAGGCATACCAATAAGTCCCACCGAGGTTAAAACAATCTAATTTTGTTTTATCTGCGCCTCGGTTACCGAGGCCTTTTTCTTTTTAAAAGCCTCAATTTCGGTAAATTACTAATTTAAAAGATAAATGCCAAATCAAGCCAAAATAGATCAAGTCGCTGATATCACCAGCAAGCTTGAAAGTGCTAAATCTTGTGCTTTGATTCAGTATCAGGGTCTCAACGCTGCTGACGTTTCTGCTCTTCGCGATAACGTTCGTGCTGCGGGCGGTAAAATTGAAGTTGTCAAAAACAGCCTTATTGCTCGTGCTTTTGCCAACATCGGTATTACTCTCCCTGAAACTTTGACTGGCCCAACCGCCATCACCTTCTGTAACGAAGATGAAGTCAATCCTTTAAAAGAGATTGATAAAGTCAACAAAGATCATGATTTCATCACCTTCAAATACGGTGTCTACGACAAAAAGCTTCTCGGATTTGATGAACTTAAGCAATTCATTTCTCTTCCATCCAAATCAGCCCTCATGGCTCAACTTTTAGGTGGATTAGTCAATCCTTTACAACGTCTTGCTTATGGTTTGAAATATAACCAAACCCAACTCGCTTTAGCTCTTAAAGCCGTTGCTGACAAACAAGAGCAAAATTAAATTACCAATTTACAATTTTCAAATACCAATCAATTTATTAATGTTTTAATTAAAAAATTAAATAATTAATTCATTCATTGAAAACTGGATTTTGAAAATTCGAAAATTAAAATTATTAATTATAAAACAAAAATATGGAACTTTCTGCAAAATTGCAAAAAATATTAGATTCTATTTCTGAACTTTCAGTTTTAGAATTGTCTGAACTCGTTAAAGGTATCGAAGAAAAATTCGATGTCAAAGCTGTCGCTGTCGCTCCTGCTGCCGCTGCTGCTCCTGCTGCTGGTGCTGCTGCTCCTGCTGCTGAAGAAAAGAGTGAATTTGATGTTGTCATCACTTCTGGTGGTACCAACAAAATCGCTGTTATCAAAGTTGTCCGTGAATTCAAACCAGAATTAGGTTTGAAAGAAGCTAAAGATATGGTCGATGCTACCCCAGCTTCTCTCGGTACTATGAAAAAAGATGCTGCTAATGATGCTAAAGCAAAATTAGAAGCCGCCGGCGCTCAAGTTGAATTAAAATAATTTTAATTCTTACTTAAACTTTAAACCCCTCCTTTCGGAGGGGTTTTTGATTTATCAAAATAAATTACCTTGCTATCACAAAATGACCTTCGCTCCAGCAATTTTTCCAATCTGTATACATTGCCTCCATATCCTCAACATAAACATCAGCGATCCTTTTAGATATATCAAAGTGTTTATCTTCTGATTCAACAGACAACCCAACAGTAGATTGAACCATACCAGTTATTTCTCCATGTTCAGTTGTTGCTGTATATTCTCTCAAATAACTAAATTTTTTATTATCGCTCCCATCTCCAAATATTACAGAAAACCGATAATGTTCTTTACCTCCACTCTCAGTACTGTACCCCTCGACTAAACTGGCAGTAAAATCACCCAGACATTCCACATTTGAAATAGCCATCATCTTCTCCATCACACCCATACTCAAAAGTTCATCTCCATCTATATATTCTGGTAGCGAATGAAGTTCCCATCTACATCTAATACCAATTTCATCCCAATATTTACTTCCCTGTTTTGCAACCGTTTGATCAACAGATTGGATTTCTTGTTCATAATTAATATTTTCTATCATATTGGTTGTATTATATTTTAATTTTTATATTCGGCAACACTGCTGCTACCAAAATCAAAACACTTCCAATCCACCACTCCAAATAATTTTATTTTTTCTCCAAAAAATCACCCCAACCAATTTTGGTATAGGTTTCTTTACACTCTTTTTCTAACACTCCTCCAACCACTTCTGGTTCATCACTAAAAAATGGCTTAATTTTAGACAAATCTTTATCTTGTAAAATATTCCATTTATTATGACCTCCCATATTTGGTGATTTCACCCCATAAACCACTTTTTTAAAGTGTAATTCTCTCATCATAAACGAACACATCGGACACGGTTCACAATTAGAATAAATTTCACAATCTGCCAAATCTTTAGTCTTTAGTTTTTTCTGGGCTTTTCTCATGGCCATAATTTCAGCATGACTGGTGACATCATGATTTTTCTCATTGGCATTAGTCACGGCCACAATTATTTTGCCATTCCTCACAATCAAACTCCCAAACGGCGCCTCGCCGTTTTTTACTGACTTTTCTGCTAGAGCAATACATTTTTTAATGTAATACTCATCAGTTTTTGGTTTTTTAGAGTAACTCATTTCGTCCTTCTTCCTTTAATTTGTCCACCACTTGACCGACTTTTCCTGTCAAACTTTTTCGAGTTATCAATAAACCGTCTTTAGTATCTACCACTACCAAATCCTCTACTCCAATTAATGCCACATATTTTTTATCGCTTCGATAAACAAAATTACCATGGGAATCTGCCTCAAATACATCAGTCGCCTCATACATATTTTTTTCCTTCATATAATTAGCTACCGATTCCCAAGTTCCAAAATCTACCCAATTAAACGGTAATTCTACTACCAACGCCTCATTATTTTTGTACACAATTTTAGTTACTTCTTCAATTGCTCCCTTTGGCATAGCTACATAATTTTCAATCACATCACCGTTTTGAGAAATATTTACCAACGGTTGATACCACTCCGGCTTGTATTTTTTATACATTTCCAATAACTTATTTGGTGTCATGGTTGTATGGTTGGCATGGAGTAACAACTTATCTGTTCCCAAATATTGATTGATTTTTTCTTCTTCAGTTCTGTCGATATAGTCGGCTACTTCATAAATTTTGACTCCATTTTCTTCCGACACCAAATTACCTTTAACCAAATAATCAACCCCAGCCACCACCATATTTGGCACAAAACCACCAGTCAAATATTTACCGGTCTCACCAGCTAATTTTCCTGCCTCATCAATCATTTGCAAAAATTTTTCATCCGGTTCTCGTAATACATCAGCTTGAACCAAAATAAATGGTTCATCACCAAAACCTCTCTTGATCAATTGAGCCGCCGCAAACCCGGTAGCTGGACCCTGATTTCTCATTTCTGGTTCCACAAAAATATTTTCCTCTGGAATTTCTGGTTTTAAATTCTTGGCAATTTTGGCTTGAACTTCATTTGTTTGTAAAAATATTTCCTCCGGACTAAATTTCTTTCTTAAAGCCTCATAGTTCAACTCAAACAACGATTTATTTCCAATTAATGGCAAAAAATGTTTAGGCATAGAGCTCCTGCTCATTGGCCACATTTTTGAACCTATACCACCACAAATTATTACTGCTTTCATATTTATGTAACTTCTAATTTAATTTATTATACCAACTTACTTATCTATAAAAGTTTTTATATTTTCTACAGTCGTTTTTACTATTCTTTCTATCGCCTCTTTAGTATTAAAAGCATTATGTGGCGTAAATACCACATCATCCCTGTCTCTTAACATATGGAAACTCAAAATATCCTGCAAATTATCCTTAGTAATTTTTTTACTCATTACTACACTCATACTTTCTACCATCATTTCTTCCTCAGTTACGTCCAAGCCAGCTCCCGCCAAAATCTTATTATTCAACGCCCACACTATTGCCTCAGTTTCTACTACTGCTCCTCGAGCTGTATTAATTAAAAAACTCCCCCGTTTCATTAATTTAATATTTTTCTTATTAATCATATGATGAGTTTCTGGAATCGCCGGTACATGTAAAGTTACAAAGTCGGCATTTTTCAAACATGTCTCCAAATCGACATATTTAAAACCACTTGTTTTTTCTAATTTTGGGTCCAGGTATCCATCCACCCCTAAAACTTTCATTCCAAAGCCTCTGGCGATCTTGATTACATTTTGTCCTATCTTTCCACAACCAATTACACCCAATGTTTTTCCATACAAATCTACCCCAGTCAAACCCTCGGGGTTAAACTCACCCTCCTCTACTGATTGATGAGCTACCACAATTTTTCGACTCACTGCCAACAACAAAGCAAAAGCATATTCCGCCACCGTGTTCGATCCATACACTGGCACGTTGGCCACTATCACTCCATTTTTTTTACACCGATTACAATCTATATGATCCATCCCCGTCGACCTAGTTGCCACCATTTTTAGATTCGGCAATTTTTCTAAAGTCTTTTCATCAAACTGCGAATAAATAAACGGAGAAATGATGTCATATTTAGCTGCCAATTCTAAATTGTCTTGAACCTCTTCTTTAAATATACCTACTCCAAATGTATCTAATCTACTAATTTCTCTTTCAATAATTTCTTTTTCCCAACTCTTCACTCCAAAAAAAGCAATTTTAAAATCTTTCTTATTTTGGTCAGATTTAATCATACATTCATTATGTCACAAAAATAATAATTCCAAAAATTTAGTTTCCCAACACAAATTGGCCAAATTTATTAACCTAGTTTTTCATCTCATTGACACACTAATATCCAATGTGATTAACTGAATACAGTTAACCATTATTTTGATACAAGAGGAGCCACCAAATGGATATTCAAACTGAATCACAAGACAAACTTGTGAAACAATCATCGCCCAAAAAAATCAATGGCGTCTCTATCGACAACTTGCCTGATCTTTTGACCGTCGCCGAAGTCGCCGATCTTCTTCGTGTCAGCAAACTCACCATCAAACGCTGGGGTAAACGGGGTAAACTTCCGGCTATCCGTATCAATGCTCGTGGTGATCGCCGCTACCGCAAAGAGGCTGTTCTCTGGCTATTGGGAATCCAAGCCGAATAAATCAAAACCTGCCCATTTATTCCTACTATCTCATTTCAGATATTTGCCTTATTCCTGGTAAATCCAACAACTCGACATCATCAGAATCCTTATCATTCATTTCGTCTCCTAACTTTGGAACCCTTAAAAGATTTTTCTTTGCTTCTTCTTGTAAAATCGCCTTATCCAACACCGTCACTCCTAAAGAATTCAACATAAACTTTTCATTATATTGACCTACTGCTTCAGTCATCTATCCCAAATATACCCAATCAAAATAATTTTGTCAAATTGTTAAAACAAAAAACTACTTTCCCTTTAATTTACTTATTTTATAAATAGACGGTACTTCAGGGTCATCAATTCTCTCTACTCTATCCTCAACTAATCTCATATAATCCTTACCTTCGGGAGTTTTAAAAAATTTTTCCCATTTTCTAATCTGAATACTTTTTCTAGCCGTTTCAAAATCAATTATTTTCCCTCCATTTTCCTTCACAAACTAACCCTCCCTTTCGGTGTCCTTTTAATTAATCCTTTCTTCATTAAAAACGGTTCATAAACTTCAGTAATCGTTCCCACGTCTTCCGATAAGCTGGCGGCGATATTCTCTACCCCCACTGGACCACCACCATACTGTCTTTTGACCACATCTAAATACCGTCTATCTGCATCAGACAATCCTAAATTATCCACCCCAAGCATTTTTAAAGAATCATTCACTTCTTTCAAAGTTATCAATCCATCATTTTTTACCTGGGCATAATCCCTCACTCGTCGTAATAATCTATTAGCAATTCTTGGCGTTCCCCGCGATCTTTTAGAAATTGATTCGGCCGCCTCTGGTTCTATTTTTACTCCCAACACTTCACTGGTTCGTTCCACAATTTCCTTTAAATCCGTATCTTCATAAAAATCCAATTGTTGGACATAACCAAATCTATCTCTCATTGGTCCGGAAATTAAACCAATTCTAGTTGTTGCTCCTACCAGTGTAAATTTTTGCAAATTAAGTCTCACTGTTTTTGCTGCCGGTCCCTTACCTAACACAATATCCAAAGCAAAATCTTCCATTGCCGAATAAAGCATCTCTTCTACTAATTTGTTTAATCGATGAATTTCGTCGATAAATAAAAAATCTCCCTTCTTTAAACCAGTCAAAATAGAGGCTAAATCCCCTGCTCGTGTCAACGCTGGTCCAGAGGTCATCTTGATATTAGAATTCATTTCTCGAGCCATTAAACAGGCCAAAGTTGTCTTTCCTAGACCTGGTGGACCATAAAACAAAATATGATCCAAAGTCTCCTCTCGAGCTTTAGCCGCCTTCAAAAAAATATCCAATTGTTCTTTCAATTTTTCCTGACCAATAAATTCATTCAACTTCTGTGGTCGCAATTTTTTCTCAACAATTTTCTCCTCCACTTCCGCTTTCTGATCTAAAATTTTTTTATCTTTCATAACTTTCAACTTTATACTTTCTACTTTTAACTTAAATTTTGTAAACACCAACTTAATTTCTCTTCCGTTGTTTCCAATTCTTTTGGTAATTTATTCGTCACTTTATCAATTTCTTTTTTATCAAATCCCAATTGTTTTAAGCTCATTACCAAATCATCATCAACCATTTTTTCATCTTTTGTTAAATCCAACTCCCCTAAACCCCCAATCTTTGATTTCAAATCAATAATAATTCTTTGGGCAGTTTTCTTACCTATTCCTTTAATCTTCTCAAAAAACCTCACATCAGCATTTCCAATTGCCTTAATAATGGCTAAACTTTCAGTCTCTCCCAAAATTCCTGCAGCTGTTTTTGGTCCCACTCCTGATACTGAAATTAACATTTTAAATAAATCTACTTCGTCCCAATTTTCAAATCCAAACAAATTAATATCATTTTCCGACACCGCCATATATGTTGCCACTGTCAACTCTTCACCCACATTATGTTTTTTCAAAAAATTCTTTCCTACAAAAAGCAGATATCCTACTCCTCCAACTTCTATTTCACAATTATTTCCCCAAATCCTATTTATTTTTCCCGTCAAACTCGAAATCATAAACCCATTTTACACTAAACCCGAACATTATCCAAAGCTTGACTTATTACCAAATCCTTACTGCCTTTATCAACTTGTCTAGCCTTGTATTCGTCAATCTGTTCTTGACTCACTCCATCCACATTTAGTAAAAAATATTCCGGACTATCCCAGCTCGGTCGAACAATTTCACCAAATTTTTCACTTTGCTCTCTATACCAATCATTAACCGATCTGTCTATTCCACAACTAAACATATACTCAACAACTGTAGGGTTTTTTCTTAAATAATTAATTGCCCAATTAGCGATATAAGCCTCATATTCACAAACTTCTATTGGCATATCTGGAGTTAACTTATACTGTAAAGAATGTATCACTTCATGCTCAAGATTTATCAAACTTCCCAAGTATTCTTCTCTTGTAGATTTATCGATATTATTCCCAATTACGCTATCATTCTCAATAAAAACACTCCTATTATCATCCATATTTTCGCGAATGACCTGACCACAATCACTTGTTGGTCTAATAGAAACACCATTTACTTGTGCTAATTCTCTCAGATAACTTTCATAATCACTTGGATTTGATAAATTAAAATTTCTATTTCTCAATCCGTATTTAGCTCTAACTATTTCTTGATCTTCCTCTAGTCTATCTAATAATTTAGGGTCACCTAATCTCAATCCGGTTAAATATTCTACTAACCTATCGGGTTTTGTTTGAGAAAATCTGTCCTTTATCTTTTCCTCAACCGACTTCACTTCTGGCTGATTAATTTTTATCTCGGCTCCGCTTTCCATTTTATAGTATCTAATATATTAATTTTTATATCAAACTCTTATTAGTAAATAAATACGTCAACCCCACCGCCACTGCATCCGAAGCATGAGACGGTGAAATATTTTCTTTCAAACACAAAAATCTTCTTACCATCTCTTCTACCTGACCTTTTTCCGCCCGACCGTAACCCACCAAAGCCATTTTTACTTGTAATGGTGTAAATTCTGCCACTTCAATTATATTTCTCTCACCACAAATTTTTATTACCCCAATAGCTTCTGCCACTTTCAATGCCGACTTGGCATTTTTAGCAAAAAATAACGACTCAAAAGCCACTGCTTTCACTTGATATTTTTTAATTAACCCTTCCAATTCTTCATAAATCATATTCAATCTTTTCGCCGAACTACTGGTTATTTTAGTTACTAAACAACCGCATTCAATCAATTTATATTCTGGATTACTATCTACCGGTTCCAGCACTGCCCAACCAGTATTAGCCAAACCCGGATCAATTCCTAAAACTTTACCTTTCATAAAACCAGAATATCACAATATAAATCTATTCCTAGTTTTTCTTTCCTGCACTGTTAATCCGCTCCCATAGATCAACATCATTCCAAGTTCTCATAATTCTCCTATACACTTGACTAATCCTTATTTTTTCCTCTGGTAAAAGCCCTTCTAAACCTTTAACCAACGAATACCATTCACCCATCTCTTTCCTCGCAATCTCATTTCCGTTTGTAAAATCCCTTTTCCACTTAAAATGCCTCGCCATACCATACAAAAAACGGTTCAAAGATAGTTCAGTTACATCACGATAAATTACCAATGACATATCCTCTTCCGAAATAACCTCAGAACTCGTTCTGTTATCGTAATAACTTGCCACATCTGACCTGACATCTAAAAGGCCAGAATTAAATAAATTATCCGGATTTTTATTCAAAACAACTCTAGCCAAACTAACTGTTTTCCAGCTTTCACCTGGTTCACCAACTTCTTCAAAAAACATCAAAACCGAACCAGACAAAACATCGAATTCAATCCTGTCATTATGTTCATAAAAATCTTGAAGCATCAACTTACCCTTATCTGGTCTAAAAATCCGTTTTTCCTTTTTATCAGGTTTCCAAATTTCTCTCATTTTTTCTTTAAAAAATATCCCTAATTATACCAAAAACTTCCTCAAAAAATTATAGGTCGTTTCAATTTTTCTCCACTTTTCCACATTCACAACCCATATTTTTTTACTATCTAAAATTATTTATTATATAAGATATAATTTAGGTTCAATTTCCCCTTTTTGTAGGGGCGTATGGCAATACGCCCCTCCCTCTTTGTTATAATTCCCTTATGAATATCGATAAACTTTACTCTAACCTTAAATCTAATTTCCCCAACTCCGAAATCTACCAAAATCACACCCTTGCCCCTTACACCACCGTCAAAATCGGCGGTCCTGCCGATATTTTTATTCACACCAAATCATCAGAAGAATTTAAAAAAATTTTAAATTTTTTAAAAAATGAAAACACCGAAGTAACAATTTTTGAGGAGCGCAAGCCGCTGAGTGGATTTTACGATGGTGCGAGCACCTCGAAAAATTCGTTACGAGGCAAATTTTCAATTTCCATAATAGGAAATGGCTCCAATGTTTTAATTTCCGATTCTGGCCTTCGCGGCATTGTTATCAAAAATGATTCCAACGAAATAGAAATTTTACCCAACAATCAAGTAAAAGTTGCTTCTGGTGTCCAGCTTCCCCAACTCATTAATTTTACTTTAGATAATAACTTGGTTGGTCTGGAAGAATTTGCCTACATTCCCTCCACTGTCGGCGGTGCTATTGCCGGCAATATTCACGGTGACGATAAACATTTATTTTCCCAATTCGTCATTTCTGTTGAAAAAATTAATAATTTTATAATTTCTGCCATTTTGCAATTAAATTCTGGTGATACTGCTACTGCCAAACAAAAATTTCAAAGTATTTTACAAAGAAAATCTTCTGTTCAATCAATGAATTCCCTGGGTTCAGTTTTCAAAAATAACCCAAACCAAGACTCATCTGGCATGATTATCGATCAAAAATTAAATCTCAAAGGTTATTCTATTGGTGATGCTCAAATCAGTCCCCTTCATGCTAACTTTATTATCAATAAAGGTCATGCCACTGCTGCCGATTATTTTAAATTAGTTAAATTCATTCAAACCCAAGCTCAAGAAAAATTAGGCATCGCTCTCGAACCGGAAATAAAATTCCTCGGCCAGTTCTAAATGTTTCGTTTTATTCCTAAATTTAGGAAAAACTCATCAGTATTGTTTTCAACAATAAACATTTAACGGACATGGGTATGGTACAAAATGGAAATTAATCCAATTTTTTACCATACCCAACAAGGGAATTATATTAAGCAACCTGTCTCCGAGTATTGGCGAACGCTGCCTGATAAAAGTTTTTGCAACTTTCAGGCAGTTCTTCAACCAACAAGATCGCTCCAGTCGATCCATCCCAAACAGCCAACAATCTGTTGCCTTTGGCAAAATAGATCGGCATATGCCTCCGGCTTCCGGGAAGCAACAAAGACAAATCAGTTCCTGATTCCATCAGCTTCTCCAGCCGACGATAAATCGGTTCACCTTTCCATCCCGGCCTGCCAAAAACATCGGCAACAACTTCCTTGGTCGGCCAAGTTGGATCAATTGATTCGTGACAGTCATAGGTGGTATGCGGAATCCTCTGCAAATAGGTTTCTCTCTGAAGCTGAACATCTGTCCATTGAATGCAATCAAAACCAGGCTCATAACAACCACTTGCCGTCGGTGCCCACATAACCAACCTCGTAGTTCCTAGTACCGTTTCCACTGAAACCTTCGAAACCAACAGATCCTTCATCGGCCAGAATCCCCTTTCATCCGTTTTTGCTCTTCTGAGCAAAACTCAATCCCGACAACTCGAAATTCAGTCTTGCTCAGAAAATTTATTTTAAAGTACAACGCCGGATTTTACCTCATTAATTCAAAACAGTCAACCATTATAGGATATTATTTTGTCACTTTTCTTCTGGGATATTTATCCCTGCCGCCACTTTTAATTTCACAAGGTTTTCCGTGACAAGCCCAAACCAATGCCACCGGAAAAGCCACCTCTCTATTTCCATTTTTACGATAAACATAGGGATTTTCATCCCATTTTTCTGCTGTAAACAACGGCGTTACTACTACTGCTCCTGTACCCGACGGATCTTTTAAATTTTCATAATTATGAACCACATTATAAGAAAGAATTCTTCCAAATCTATCCTTCATAAATGGCTCCAAGTCTGGTATACCACCCTGAAGTTCTTTCCAATCATCAAAGTTCGGTCGATTCTCCATTGGAATTTTTTCTACCGACAAAGATTTTGGTAAATCTTGTTTCATTACAAATTCTTTACCTTGTTGTTCTCTAAGCTCCATAAATTAACTAATTAAATAATACTTTCCAGATAAATTTTGGCAACACCAATTGCCTTTTAAATCTTTTTGGCTCTTTGACTAAAGAATAAAACCATTCCATCCCCATCTTCCTTATCCAACTCGGTGCTCTTTTCAAATCTCCACTATAATAATCAAAACTTCGCCCCACTCCCATCACTAAACCTACATCCAATTTTTCTAAATTATCATTAACCCAAAATTCTTGTCTCTTCATCCCATATGCCACCAACAAAATATCTGGTTTAAATTGATTTATTTGTTTCAACACTTTTTCATTACTAATCTCCGGTTCACCCGCACACCACTCAATTTTTTTATTAGAAATTAGATAATTAGACATTAAAAATTCGGCTGTTTTTTTTGCTCTGTCTTGCCAACCACCTAATAAAAATATTTTTTTATTTTTTTCTTTAGCCATTTTGGCTAATTCCAAAATCAAATCCGCCCCTGACGATATTTGTTCTTTGTGCTTTCCTTTCAGAACCTCTACCCCAACTTTAAAAGCTAGAATTGTTTTTTTTACTAAATTTCTACGATCTACAATCAACGATCTACGATCTAATTCCCTAGCCCAGACGAGTCCTATCCCGTCCACCACATTTAAACTTGTTCTCTTCAGAATATCCTTAAAAACTCTGTCCTTCTCTGCCGCCATCACAAATTCCGGGTTAACCGTCGCTATCCAATATTTTTTTGTGCCTGAGTCTAAATTTCTTCCTATAATATTTAGCAGATCAACCCTAGGTCTGCCAAAAAGCGATATATCGAATATTTTCCAGTAACTTAGGAAAAAGTTATCACTCAGCCCGGCCATTTTTAACCTCACTTTACCCTTTTTTGACTGTTTTTTTAATCTCTTTTCTTTCACTAATTGATTTTAACATTTTTAAAACTTCAAAAAACGGCAAAAAATCATCAAAAACATATCTTATATTAATAAAAAATAAGTTTTATAGTTTAACTATATCACCCACCCTAATCCTGTCAAGTTATAGGTTTTTGTTTTAAAAATTTATTTTCCGCTAAATATTTATTTTAGAACAATTTTATTACTCTTAAAAATACAGATAAATAAGGAAAAATAACTATTTATATTATTTTTTATCTCAAAAAATAAAATTGCTAATTATAAGTCTTAATTTTAATTAGAAATTAGACATTAGAAATTAGAAATTTAAGATTTATAAGATATAAATCGCAACTGTATCACCTGATCGCCCGACGATAAATTTCCAAATTTTCTACTGCTACTCCAGTTCCTTTAATCACACAAAATTGTGGCTCTAGCGCCACATGGGCCGATACTCCGATTTCTCGAGTTACTAAAGTATTAAAATTTTTTAATTGAACCGTTCCTCCGCTTAACACAATCCCTCTATCCACAATATCTGACACCAATTCCGGCGGAGTTATTTCCAAAGTATCTCTAATTACAGTAATGATCATTTCTAGCATTGGCGCCAAAGCCTCATAAACCATTTCATTATCAACCAACATATTTTTTGGTAAACCATATATTGAGTCTCGACCATTGATTTCCATTGTCTCTATTTTTTTTGGTTTTATTGCCGTCCCTAATTTTGTCTTAATAAGTTCGGCCGTTTGCTCTCCAATAATTAAATTATGTTTCTTTTTCAAAAAATCCATAATTGCTCTATCTAATTTCTGACCCCCAACTTTTACACTTTTATGGGTTACTACTCCTCCCAAAGCAATTACCGCTGCTTCCGCTGCTCCACCACCAATATCCACAATCATATTTCCAAACGGTTCCGACACTGGGATTTTTGCTCCAATTGCCGCCGCCAACGGCTCATCTATTAAATAAGCCTTTCGAGCTCCAGCCGATAAAGTTGCATCTAACACTGCTCTTTGCTCCACCTGAGTTACTCCCGCCGGCACACACACCATCACCTCAGGACCAATAAACCAATTATTTCCCATTACTTGACGCAAAAAATACCTCAACATCGCCTCGGTTACTTCATAGTCAGCAATTACTCCATCTTCTAAAGGGCAAACCACTTCAATATACTCCGGCGTTTTCCCTAACATTTTTTTAGCTTCATTACCCACCGCCAACACTTTTCTGTCTTCAATTCCAACCGCCACAATTGTTGGTTCATTCAATACAATTCCTTTACCGGCTTCCCACACAATACTGTTAGCTGTCCCCAAGTCTATTCCTAACTTTTTCAGCAATTTCATATAAATATGATACACTAACCAACTACCACTTAAGTTATAATAAAATTATGGAAAATAGCTCGAACCGACGCAGTCTTATTCTCATTGCCCTGGTTGGTTTTTTTATTATCAGCTTTACTTATCTCATTTCCATTTTTGCCCGAGGTTACCGGTTCTCCCTCAAAAACGGCTTTACCCTCGACCCTACCGGAATCATCTCTACTGTTTCTTATCCCAAAGGTGCCTCTGTTTACATCAACGACAAACTCATTACCGCCACTGATGATACTTTTAATCTCTCCCCTGGTGTCTATAATCTCAAAATCAGTAAAAATGGTTTCAATCCTTGGCAAAAAGATATTACCGTCAAACCAGAAACTGTTTATTTAGCTGATATTCAACTTTTTAGTTCTGTCCCTGATCTTAAACCCATCACTTTAACCGGCGCTATCAATCCTTCAGCCAATATCGATAATACTAAAATTATTTATGCCGTTGCTTCCGCTTCAGCCACCAAAGACAACGGTCTTTACCTTATCGAGTCCAATGGTCTACCCATTTCCTTTCTTCGCAGCGATACTCGCCAGTTAGCCACCAACTCCGCTATTATCAATTGGACTGAATTTAAATACACCTTTTCACCTAACTCTCGACAAGTTCTTGCTAATAACCCCAAAACAAAAATTAACTATCTCCTTTCCCTTGATAGCCCTATTTCTTCTCAAAAACTTACCGACGTCACCAAAAACCTCAAAGAGATTTACACCGACTGGCAAACCCAAACAACTTTAATTATCACCAACAAAATTGACAAGCTTCCCAAAGATATTCAACCATTAATTTCTACTATATCAGCCCAGCACGTCCAATATTCCACTAAGGAAGATAAAATTCTTTATTTAGCCCAAGCTGACGGACAAATAACTGACAATATTATTACTCCTCCGCCGGCTCAAAGCACCCAAACCCAAAGTCGCCAAGTTAAATCCGGCAATTATTATGTTTATGATATTAAAGATGACACTAACTTCCTTATTGGTTCTCAAAAAGATGTCTCTCAGATCTTCTGGATACCAAACACTAATAATCTTATCTACGTCCAAGATAAAAGCTTAAAAGTCATCGACTACGATGGCACCAACCAACAAACCATCTTATCTTCAAATTTTGACCCTAACTGTGTTTATCCCTGGTCTGACGGCAGCAAAGTAATTATTCTTACCAACCTCTCCCTCTCTTCTACTGAAAACCTTTACTCCCTCTCCATCAAAAAATAACTAATTCGTTATTTAATTACTCTTCAGTTTCCACTACTTCCAAAATTTCAGCATCAGGCAATACCACTTCATCGGCATAAATTAAATCCATTTGTTCAGTTTCTTCAACTTCGGTTTCACCTAAAACCTCCGCCTGTCTTACCAATACTGGTGAGAGAGGTCTTTCTTGTGACAACCTTAAAGGCACTAAAACTGCCAAAGCCAAAACAAAACAAACTACTAACGTCCTTACGTTTCTATCATGATCTGTCATATATTAATCAGTATAAATATACTTTTGCCCACCGTCAACCATATCAAAACCAGTATTACTAAAATAAGCTATAATAAGCTACTTCACCGGGGATTGGCGCAATTGGCTAGCGTGCAGCGTTCGGGACGCTGAGGTTGCTGGTTCGAATCCAGTATCCCCGACCCTTAGTTATTCAGAAGGTCAGTTCTTCAGCCTCTCAGAAATAAATTTTTAACTAAAAAGCTGATAGTCTGACAAGCTGACAAACTAATATGTCCTCATAGTTCAACGGATAGAACGGTCGCCTCCTAAGCGACAAATGGAGGTTCAATTCCCCCTGGGGATACTAAATAACACAAACCAGGTTCAACCCGCCTCGACTCGCGTTGCTTGTCGACGCGAGGCGGGTTCCTTCTGAGGATACTCACAAAATCCAATCTAATTTCACTTTTAACCATAGCTTCAGTTGACTCTGTTTCACTTCTAGTCTTAGCACTTAACCAACAAAACTGACAAATATTTTAACTTCAATATATCAATCTATAAACCTATAATTCAAACAACATTTTCTTCTAAATCGCCTCCAAAAATCCTTTTTTTACCAGTTTCAATACTCTTTATTTTTAAACTATTAAAAAATAATTTTGTCTCACCAAAACCAAATCTCATTTCACCTTTATTCGTCTTTCTTCAGAACTAACTTTTTTACCTTCCAATCTCACCAACAAAACCAATTAACCGCATATTTTAAAGCTAAAATATATTAATTAACCGCATATTTTTATTAATCTCCGCATTTTTAATGAATCACTTATACCTAAACTTATTCCTATAAAATAACCGCAAAATAATCACTTTTAAAACTTACTCTTCTATATCATTTAATACTTAAAAATATATTTTTCTCCGCAACAATCTCTAATTAGTATCAATTAAATCATTTTTATAGCCAAAAACCTACTCCTCCATTACACCACCAACTATCTTGGTTGGTCAATAAAAATTTAATTTTTAAAATATATCATTTAAAATCATAGCCAATCAATTTTAAGTCAACTTTTTCCATCTAAAAATACCCTATAATAACTAATCTAAAAATTATCAAAAATAGAAATTTACCCTAATAAACCAAATAAAAAAATCACTAATTCTATCTAGCAGAATAAACATTCAAATGCTAAAACGTTCTTACAACAACCTGTAATAACATTTCCTATTCAAAAACCTACTTTTTTACTATCAAAACCTGCCTAATCTCCTCTGGTCTAAAAATTTCCCCCGCCAAATCTGAAACCTCTTTTAGGCCTACCTTTTGATATTCTTTTAATTCTTTCTCTATATCCACCAATTCATCTTCTAATAACCATTTTTGACCAATCAAACTTGACCAGTAACTCGTCTTGTCCATAGCTAACTTTACTTTTCCAGTTAAATAATCTTTTGCCCTTTGTAGTTCATCTTCTCTAACACTGTCTTTAATAGACAAAACTTCTTTTCTTACTATTTCCATTGCCTCATCGATTTTATCCAACTTTACTCCTGACTGAACTCCCCAAAAACCAGCCTCCTCAAAACTTTCCGAAATTGAATAGACATAATAAGCCAATCCCTGATCTTCTCTAATCTTTTGATAAAGTCTCGAGGAACTATTGCCGTTCAAAATTATATCCAACAACCTAAAAGCATATTTTCTTTCATCTCGACTTCTTAAAGCCGGTACTGCCATGGCGAAATGACCTTGCTCAACTTCTCGAATTATCTTTTTTTCTTTTTCCTGATTTAAAACTACCTCTACTTCATCCAATTTATTCACCTTACCCAAACTAAAACTACCAAAATATTTTTCTACTTCACCAAAAGCTCCAGAATCAACATCTCCAGCCAAAACCACTACAATATTCTCCGAATTAATTAATCTATTTCTATAGTCAACTACTTTATCCCGATTAACCCCTCCAATATCCTTTACTTCTCCGGCAATATCCCAACAACCAATTGGTGACTTACCATACAAAAATTTTGTCAATTCTCCCGACAAACCCATCATTGGGTTATCTTGATACATTCTTATCTCTTCAATAATGACACCTCGCTCTTTTAAAACCTCATCCTTATCAAACACCGAATTAGTTAAAATATCCGACAACATCTCTACTGCCCAAGGAATATTTTCTCTGGTCGTATTTATATAGTAAGAAGTCATTTCCTGGCCTGTTCCTGCATTATATCCCGCTCCTTTACTATCAATTTCTTTATTTATATCCGTTGCTGTCGGCCTCTTAATCGTTCCCTTAAAAGCCATATGTTCCAAAAAATGACTGATTCCAAATTCATTACTTTTCTCATATTTCGATCCAATTTTCAAAAATACCTCAGCTGTCACCGACCTTAGGCCAATTATTGGCACTATTGCTACTCTAATTCCATTCTTTAGCTTTAAAGTTTCAGTTTTCATGATTTATTCGGTCTTTCAACCAATTTAATAACCGTTAGCAGTCAAAATATCAAACTGCTTGATATATTCTGTATTATTTTATCGAACCAATTTAATTAACTATGTCACTTGGTTTCAAACCAGCAACACCAATACATCATTGTATCACCAAATTAACCATTTTCCCTGGTACGTATATCTCTTTAACTATCTTACCCTCTCCTACCCATTTTTTAACCTGCTCTAATTCTTTTGCCTTAGCAACTATCTCTTCTTTACTTTCAACTTTTAACTTTTCACTTGATAAACTAATTTGACCTCTCACTTTACCATTAATCGCCACCGGTAAACTAATTTCATCTTCGACTAAATATTTTTCATCAACCTTTGGCCAATCACTCAAATGGACCGAAACTACATCATTCTCGTCTCTTACCATACTCCACATCTCTTCAGCCATATACGGCGCCAACGGCGCTATTAATTTAATTATTTTCTTAACACTTTCTTTACTAACAACCAACATCCAATTTGGTTTTCCGTCAGTAATAGGCTTAATCGATCTACTTATTCTAATTTCCTGAAGTTTATTTATCAGTTCCATCATTGAAGCGATAGCAGTATTATATTTAAACTGCTCAAGATCTTCAGTTACTTTTTTAATTGTTTTATTAATAATTACCTTTACTTCAGGGTATTCTTCTTCACTATTAATAAATAATTGAGACATCTTAATCTCCTTATTTAATTTTTCATCGAATTCATTAAAGCGATCAACAAATCTTTTTACTCCCATCAATGTCTTTTCATTCCAAGCCATGGTTGAATCAAATGGCCCCATAAACATCAGGTACATTCTTACCACATCCACCCCATACTTATCCGCTACGGTTTCCGGCACAATTACGTTTCCTCTGGATTTACTCATCCTCTGATTATCTGGACCCAAAATTACCCCATGAGAAATTCTTTTAAAATATGGCTCTGGTTTTTCCTTTGGTAAAACTCCTAACTCCCACAAAAATTTATAAATAAACCGAGAATAAAGCAAATGAAGTACATTATGCTCATCTCCACCAATATAAATATCTACCGGTGACCAGTATTTTAATTCTTCTTGACTAGAACTAAATATATCAGTAAATGTATCATTAGCTTCGTCATTGCGAGATTCGACATTAGTCGAACCGTGGCAATTTCGTTGAGTAATTATTTCTTTATTTTGTTTCTTGTTTATTGTTTCTTGGTTATTAATTTTATTAGCCAATATATATCCCAAGAAGTACCAATCACTTCCTGCCCAATTTGGCATCGTATCGGTTTCTCTCTCAGCTTCCTTGCCACAAATAGGACATTTACATTTCACAAAACTATCAATTTTTGATAATGGACTTTTACCATCGTCAGTCGGCTCATATGCCTCCACTTCTGGTAACACTATTGGTAATTCTTCATCTGGTACTGGCACCCAACCACATTTATCACATTTAATCATTGGTATTGGTTCTCCCCAATAATGTTGTCGGCTAAATATCCAATCCCTTAAATGATATGATGCCGTTCTTTCCCCAATCCCTTTTTCCCCTAGCCACTTTATCATTTTTTCAAAAGCCGCTGACGGCACCATGCCATCAATCGGTTCCGAATTAATTATTCTTCCATTGTCTACATCTGTATAGGGTTTTTTATCAAAGTCCCATTGATTATTTTCTGGAGATACCACCGGTACTATTTCTAAACCAAACTTTTTTGCAAAAGCAAAATCTCTCTCATCATGGGCCGGCACTGACATAATTGCTCCGGTCCCGTAACTGGCCAATACAAAATCACTTATCCAGATTGGAATTTGTTTATTATTCACTGGATTAATCGCATATAATCCCGAGAACACTCCCGTTTTATCTTTGGAAAGTTCCGTCCTTTCCATATCACTCTTTTTTCTCGCATTTTTTACATAATTATTGATTTCTTCCCACCTTTCACTTTCAACTTTTGACTTTAAACTTTCAACTAAATTATGCTCCGGTGCTATTACCATAAAAGTTGCTCCAAAAAGTGTATCCGGTCTAGTAGTAAACACCTCCAGATATTGCTTTTCCGTTTTGCTTAGAAATTGGTCATTAGAAATTAGAAATTTAACATTTGCCCCTTCCGACTTTCCTATCCAATTAATCTGTTGTTGTTTTACTTTTTCAATAAACTCAGTTCCTTTCAGACCCTCAATTAATTTATCCGCATAATCTGTTATCTTTACTACCCATTGGGATATATTTCTCCGGGAAACTTCAACTCCACACCTTTCACACTTACCATCGACTACTTCTTCATTAGCCAAACCAATTTTACAACTCGGACACCAATTAATTGGCATCTCTTTTTTATAAGCCAGTCCTTTTTTAAATAATTGAATAAAAATCCATTGAGTCCACTTATAATATTGTGGATCAGTTGTATCCACCTCTCTCTCCCAATCAAACGAAAAAGCCAACCTTTTCATTTGTTTTCTAAAATGATCTGTATTCTCCCTAGTTATCTCCTGGGGCTTACGTTTCATTTTTATTGCATAATTCTCTGTTGGTAAACCAAAAGCATCCCAACCCATTGGAAACAATACGCTGTAACCTATCATCCTCTGAAACCTAGCGTAAACATCAGCCCCTGTAAAACTAAAAGCGTGACCAATATGTAAACCACTTCCACTTGGATACGGGAACTCCACTAATACATACTTCTTACCTTTGTTTATTTCTTGATTATTAATTTGTTTCTTGGTTATTGGATTTTTGGCACTACAAATCTCTGGGTGTTCCTCCCAGAATTTTTCCCACTTATTTTCAATTAACTTAAAATCCGCCATAAAGTATCATCTATTCTATCACTTTTCAATCTATTTTATGTTAATATAAAACGATAATGATCTCACCCAGAACTTTATGGCCATGGATTCTAAGTGTTCTGTTTTCCTTTTTGCTCGGTTTTTTTGTTGCCAATAAAAATAATAGCGAAAATGCCAAAGACACTGACGAAATTATTCGAAAAAAATTCAGTTATCAATATATTAACCCTATTTTAGAATGTAACTCCGACCTTAACCAAAACAACAATCTTAGTTCCTTAAAAAACTTCATCGATCAAACCATCAACCAAGAAATTCAAAAGAAAAACATTAACTTTGCTTCAATCTATTTTCGTGACCTTAATAACGGACCTTGGATTGGTATCAACGAAAAAGAATACTTTGCCCCAGCTAGTCTTATTAAAGTTCCTGTCCTTATTACCTACCTCAAAAAAGCCGAAAAGAAACCGGAAATTCTTCAAACAAAAATACCCTTAATTGTTACATCTGAAGGAGATTCCATTCAAAACATCAAACCATCAGTCTCTTTTGCTCCTAATCAGGAATATACTACTCAAGAATTACTCGAAAAAATGATTATTGAATCAGATAACGATGCCTACAATACTCTCTCTCAAAACCTGACCAACGAAGAAGTTTTAGAGGTTTATAAAGATTTAGATATTGACATCTCCAAGGCCTTTGCTAATCCCAATGGCAACATTATTACCGTCAAGGATTATGCTTCATTTTATCGTATTCTGTTTAACGCTTCATATCTCAACCAAGAAATGTCCGAAAAAGCCTTAGCCATGTTAAGTCAAACTAAATATAAAGATGCTCTTGTTTCTGGTGTTCCTCAAAATATCGTCGTTGCTCATAAATTTGGTGAAAGAAAATTTCTTGACACCGGCGAAACTCAGTTTCATGATTGCGGTATCGTTTATCTTCCTCAAAAACCATATCTACTCTGTGTTATGACTCGAGGTGGTGACTTGCAAAAGTCCAGCCAGGCTATCAAAGAAATCTCTCAGACTGTCTATCAGCACTTATCTTCACCATAATCTCCCCCTCAATATCGGTTCTTAAAATTTCTATTTCTTTATCCTTCAACCTTTCCAACACCTCATTGGTCGGATGTCCAAACCTATTCTCTTTCCCTACACTAATCACCGCCTCTTTTGGTTTTAATACCTCTAATAATTCTTCACTGGTTGCTGTCGCCGATCCATGATGGCTCACTTTTAAGAGCATTACTGGTTTATTTAAAATCTGGCGCCAAACTAATTTCTGTTCCGCTTCTTTTTCCATATCTCCACTCAAAAACATCGACCAACCCTGTCCTGAGCTTACCGAATAGATTGATAAAATTCCTGCCACCGAATTCTCATTACCATCTTTTTCATTTTCCAACTTTTCTTCAGGCCACACCACTTCAAAACTAAACAAACTTAAACTAAGTACATCATTTTGACTAATTTTTCGTGAGTAAATATTTTGTTCAATCTCCTTATCTAAATAACCATTACTGAAAAAATTTTCCACTTTATAAACTTTCATTAAGTCAGTTAAACCACCTGTATGATCACTATCTCCATGACTCAAAACTACTGCCTCAATTGTTTTGTCCCAAAACGGCATATGATTTTCTAAACACTTCAATACTTTTTTATTCTTCGGACCCACATCAAACAAAATTTGAATATTTTTGTATGTTGCTAAAATCGCATCCCCTTGTCCCACATCACACACTATTACTACTGGTTTATTGTCTGGCAATGTTAACCAAAACATCACCACCAAACCAATTAAACTAACAAATAAAATTAATCGTTTCATTTAAACCCTTTGTCCCTCCTGCCTGCCGGCAGGCAAGGTCGGGACATTTCCCTTAAAAAGGGCAACTTTAACTTGCTTCATAATAAAATTCAAAACCCTCACCCCGCCCTGGGCGGGGTATAGAAAGATTTCCCCTCCCTGAGGGAGGGGCAGGGGTGGGTCATATTCAATTTTACTTTTAACCAAATCAATATCACATACCACCCCAACAATATCAAATAATTAAATTTTACCTCCACATTAACCCATCCCCAACTCCCCACCATCTCTACCACCACCGCAAAATATTTTAATAATGGCCATATCGACCACAAAACCATTTTCCCTAACACTGGCACTATTAACCCCAAAAATGTTCCTCCAAAACCCACTACTGTCACTGTTTCTACTACTAGTATTACCAATAAATTACTTATCGGCCCCACTAAATTAATTTTTCCAAAAAACAACCCCATTATTGGGCTAATCCACAAACTCACCCAAAAACTTGAAGCCAATATTCCTTTCCACGGGCTTGTCACTACTCCTATAAATGCCATAAAACTTAACCAAAAACTAACTTCACCAAGTGATCCCGGCCAAGCCAAAACAATTATTAATCCGCTCAAAATTAAACCTCTGACCAAATTATATTTTCTCCCCAAAATTTGTGCCCAATACATGACCGATACCAAAATCATCGCTCTCACTATCGGTACCTCCCAACCCACTATCTCCAAATATCCCAGAACTACTACAAACCCTAACCCAATCGCTTTTTTTCTTCCAATTAACTTAGCTAAATTTTCTACCAACCCTTTAAACACCAAAATAATATTACTACCACTCACCACTACCAAATGAACCAGTCCGCTGTTTTTTAATTGATTATAAAAATCTTTACTGAAACCAGTTTTATCTCCCCACAACATCCCATTTAATAATCCCGCTTCTGTTCCTGGCAACCCTTGATTAACCACATATATCAAAATATCCCTTTTTACAAACCTGTACATCAAAAACCCTACCACTCCCAACAATATCCAAATTAAAATTTTTTTTATTTTCCAGTTCATTTTCTCTCAAACCCTTACCCCGCCCTGGGCGAAGTAAAAATACTAAATATATTTTGACGCAGGCAATGTTTTTTGCAGGGCGCCGCCTCTGAGTGGATATTACGATGGTTGCAAGCCCGAAAAAAATATTGCCGAGTCAAATAAAATATTTAAAGAGCAATATCATCCTTAATTTTTTCAAACAATTTATCTCCAATTCCACTCACCAATTTTAATTCCTCTATATTCTTAAATCCCCCATTTTTCGTCCGATAATCAATTATTCTTTCAGCCATCGCCGGACCGATTCCACTTAAAGTATCTAGTTGTTCTGCTGTCGCAGAATTTATCCTTACAATTGTATCTTGTAAATTGGAATTTGATAATTGAAAATTCCCTAAAACATCTCCTGTTTTAGGGATAAAGATCTTCTGCCCATCAACTAACTTTTCCGCCTTATTTAAATTTTTCTCTACCCAATCACGATCCGCCTTAGCCGACAAACCACCTGCCATCACCAACGCCTCATTTACTCTCGCCTCTTTATCTAAAGTATAAACCCCCGGATTTATTACCTCCCCCCCTACATCAATAGTTACTTTATTATTACTTTGTACACCAATACTTGCCTGCCCGCCTAACTGTGATTGCTGTTGGTGGGGCGTTACTAAAATTTCTTTTTTAATTAATTTCACCTCGGCTTTTTCCCAAAAACTATTTTGAAAATTCATGCCAATCCCAGCTATCACTAAAATCATTCCTAAAATTAACAATCCATCCACCCAACCAAATTTCCCTAACTTTTCCCTGAACATAATTTATTCTATACTATTTTAATGACCCAAGTTTTTAGTATCCTTTTATTCTTAGCCTCTTGCCTTACCGCCTATCTGGTTTCTATTTCATCTGCCTCAAATTTTATTCCCCAAATTATTGCTTTAATATCTCTAGCTTTTATTTTCCTCTCTCTTTTCAAAAAACATTTTTCTCTTCACCTCATCGCCTTCATTATTGGTCTGGTCGTTTTTTATACGGATGGCCTCAATTCTCCCTTTTTTTTTCTTGTTTATTTTTTACTTTTTACTGTTGCTTTCCAAAACCCACCCAGTGTTACTCTCAGCCTTTCTTTAGGTTTAATTATTCTTCTCAGTCAATCACTTAACTCCCTTCAATCATTAATTCCTCTTGGTTCTCTTCTTCTTATTACTCCTCTTTCCTGGTTTATTGGTAAACAATATCTCGACAAAAACAAAGTCGACACCGATTTTTCCATTAGTGAAACTAACATTCTTATGTGGTTGTCATTAAAATTCAAAACCGGCATTTGTCAAATTATCGACAATTGCTCCGAACTTCTTTCCACTCCTCTCCAACCTACTCAAAAAGACCAAATTAAATACATCAAAGAATCAGCCAAATCCCTTCTCAATTCTTCCGAAAAATTAAAAACTGAAGTCGACCAACAATCAGATGAAGAAGACTAAACCCTTTGTCCCTCAACAAACTCGGGACATTTCCCTTAAAAAGGGAAACTTAACTTACTTCATAGCAAGTATGACCTCCCTTCTTAAGGGAGGAAGTTTGACGAAAGTCAAACAGGTGGGTTTATTCATTTTGTTTCTTGGAATTTGTTTCTTGGAAATTCCTAAATTTTTGCCAAAAATTTTAGGACAAAGTTTTGATTCAGCCAGCTACCATATTGATTGGGGTAATTTTAATATGACCAGTGGCAAAAAAACTTCCGCCAATTACCAACTCACCGATACCGTCGGTCAAAATGCCCCGGGTAAATTCACCTCTTCTGGCTATATTGTCAAATCGGGATTTCAATATATTTACGACACTTTTCAAAAATTTTCCTTTAGTATTAGCGATGTCTCTATCGACTTTGGTTCCCTAACCCCGAATATTGGTTCAACTCAATCTAATATCATTTCCATTACCACCCCTTCTGGTCACGGTTATCAAATTATGGCTATTGCCAATAAACCTCTTTCTACTATTAGTAGTAGTACTATTCCCGATACCAACTGTGATACTAGTTGTAGTATCTCCTCTTCTGATGTTTGGACTAGTTCTACAAAATATGGCTTTGGTTTTAATGCCATTGGTATTAATAGTAGTGGTGTCGCCACTAATATCGGCACCTCTTCCTACTTTACCAATTCCACTTACTTTCGTCCTTTTGCCGCCACCTCTCGAGCCGAATCCCCTCAAATTATTATGTCTGAAGATATTCCTGTTAAAAACCGTTCCGCCCGCATCACTTACAAAATCAATATCTCTGGCAATCAACCCGCCGGTAATTACGAAAATCTTATTAATTTAATCGCCGTCCCTAAATACTAATGTTAAAAAATATTTTTACTTTCTACTTTATACTTTATAACTTTCAACTTTATACTTTATAACTTTCAACTTTATACTTTTAACTTTACAACTCATATATGTTTAACCTCTCTCTTACTCCCCCTCAAATCGAATTCGTTCTCAAACCTGGCGTTACCCTTACTCAAGCCTATCAAGTTACCAATGAGTCTAATCAAGCTATTCAACTTAACACTCAAATCCTCCCTTTTTTACCCTCTGGTGATAACGGTTCGGTCACTTACAATAATCTAATTTCTAATCCTAATATAAATTTTTCTTTAAACAACTCCGATCTTAAACTCGGCCAACCCTTTACTCTTCAACCTCAAGAATCCCGCCAAATCGTTCTCAAAATCACCGCCTCACCCCAAACTTCTCTCTCTGACTACTATGCCACCTTCTTTGTTTATCAATCACCCGACAAGTCTGCTAACAGCACTACTATTTCCCAAACATCAGGACAAATCGGTTCACACATCTTACTTAGTGTTTCCAACACCGAAAATCCCAAAGCTGAAGGTCTAATTCAAAAATTTTCTCTCACCCCAAAAATTAAAGATGTTTTTTTTACTCCAATTAAATTTTCCGGACAAATCCAAAATAATTCCAACTATTTCTTCAAAAGCGCCGGTAAAATTACCGTCTCCAAAAACCAACAGGTTATCAAAGAACTAAAGCTTGATTCGCAGAATATTTTAGCCAATTATTACCGCCAATTTTCTTGTAACGACCAGCAGGCCTGTGCTCTTTCCCCACCGCTTTGGCCCGGAAAATATACTGCTACTCTCGAATTTGATCCTAATCTCAATATTCCTTCTTCCTCTGTTTCATTTATAGTTATGCCGATTTCTCCCTTAATTTTAATCAGCACTATTATTTTCCTTTCTTACTTAATTAACCGAATCTCAAATTTTTTCAAAAAAAATACCGGTGAATGAAGTTTGTTGTAAAAAATAAGTAGCTTCCGCCACCTACCTTTTATTTTCAAATTTCACCCACCGGCAAACATCACATCCTTTATCGCAAATAAATCGACAAATCGTTCATTTCCTGCCTAAACAAGAAAAATCATATACCACTCGGTAATTTGATTCTTCTTTTGTATAGGCGCACACGAATTGCGTGTTAAGGTTAAATGCCGAGACTGCCCTATCGATTTCAGCATCTATATCTGAAACCTTGGCAGCTGCCAACGTTATTGGCTCAAACTTAGCCTTGACCGTATCATCCAGAATTTGTACCATCACGCCAATCTGGCGGGAGATCATGATCAAAAAGGTTCTCCCTTCATCTTTACGAGTGATTTGAACCTTCTTGTCAATCAAACACCTCCGAAGAAAATCATATACGGTCGCTCCAACAATCTGAATCAACTGCAATTCAAAACCCATAAATCCATCCTCCATCTCTATCCAGTCGATTTGTGCTTTTTAAAGGTCCGACTTTAGTTTTTTTATATACTACATTAGCTTAGCTATTAAGCTAACCATTACCAAAATCAGCCCTATTATACCTCAAAAACCCTCAAAAATCAATATTATAAGATAATATTCTTATCTATCATCTTCCCTGTGACCTAAGCCAGAAATCAGATCCTTAGCTGGACTAGTCATATCAAAAGTTGAATTTTCAAATTTATCTCCACTATCACCACTTAGTTTTTCATCTAAATTAATTTTTGGGTTAGTCCGAACTACCATGTCTGGCAATAAATGCTTAGCTGCTAACTCAAAAAACGGATATTTACCTATATTTTCTTGTGACATATTTTTTGGATTATAACAAATAATTTAAATTTATAAAAATGACACCTTTTCTTCCGGCGTCATTGGTACATAACAAACATTTATTTTCTTGCCACAAGGTAATCTTCGTTTAATATTATCAGGCAAATCACTGGCCAAACACTCAACCAATTTATCACATAAATCTAAACTCACTCCACCACTCATTCTTTGATGTGCCTCTAATCCTATTGTTCTCCAATCTCTTGGTTGAAACAAATTTCCTTCTTTTGACATAATTGCCGATTTTATCACAAATTTGGTTTTTCGTCCTTTTTTACCTCCTGCTTTACAGGTGGACTCATCAGTATAGTCACTAACTATATAAACCAACTCTCAACCTCCAAGGGACCAAAAACCTATTGTTCCACTACCGGAACTAAAGTTTTCAGCCCCTAATACGAGGTTGAGTTTCCTTACTTGAAAGGGCTGGCCATCGCCTTCACCTGATTCTTAGCCTCCTCGATCAACATGAAATAGGTTTCCCTGTCAGAATACCCTTGTTCATCCATCTCTATCAATACTTTAAAAGCATTGACAAGCTCTTGTGAGTCATTGATCAGGATAAATCTGTGCTCCTCATACGGAGGGCGAGCCCCAGGCTCTTTAGCATACGCCACAAGGACAAAGCTGTTTGGCACCTGACAAGGGCAAAGCACTCGAACCGGTTCTATCTTCAGTTCAAGAACTTCAAACACTCGCCAACATCTCTGCCAATCATCCGCCGGAACATGGACCCAGTTCACAGGAACAGAGATAAACACAAGCCCTTCCTCCTTCTATTCTTACTCCTCGCGGAGTTAAGTTCAAAACCATTCCCTTTTTACAAAATATTCCACACCTTTTACCCAGCTAAATATTTAAAGTTCTGACTGAATCTTCAATCAAAATTGAATTAAAATTCAACCCGCGAATTATACCAAAGCACCACCTATAATACAAATATTACCCACCATTTCCAAAAAAAATACCGGATGACAATCAGTGCAAGCTTTCGCTCACCCAATCGCCACCCGGCAAATTGTTCAAGTTGGTTTTGTCTTTCTGACTTATTATTTCAGATCAATAAATTCTCCAACTTGAACCTTGTCGTAAACATCTCGTGAGACAAGACATTTTTCAGTCTTGCCCTCCTTAACTTCGACAACCAAGTACCAAGCATCATCGCGATGCTCTTTTGATGGTGTGTGTAACGGAACAGCCACACCATCAACAAATATCATCGACGTTAAGATGACGGTCTCGTCGTGTGACGGAACAAAATGCTTTTCCAAGACTTTGCCCTTTACCTTCTTCTTTGATGGTTCATCCGACGCTGATATTACCGCCAACACGATTATGAGTAAGACCAAACCAATACCAGCTAAAGTACCCATATCCATACTAATACTCCTTTCTCCTGTCACCCATTCTTCAAACAGAAACTAACAACCAACAATTCGTTTGTTTTCTCTTAGTTTCTGTTTAAAGATTTTTAAAGTTCTGGCTAAATATTCAAGTAAACTTGAATTTAACCCAACATCATATTATACCATTTTCTATCCTATAATACAAATACCAGGTGAAACGATTTTATATCTTTTTTACTAACAAATTGTTTCTATCTCTATTCCAAATAGCAGGATTAATTTCTATATAATTTTTAATTTTTAAATATTCTGTTTCATCTTTAATGATTATTTCAAAATAATTTCTCTGCCAAACTGGTAAACCATCTAATTCAATCTGGCCAATCTGTTTACTTGTCGTTGATTTAATCCCTCTAATTATTGATCCCAAATTATTTTTCGGTGATGTAAATTTATTTTTATCCCGTAGGGGCGTATTGCAATACGCCCCTACATCTTTCCCACAATACCCTACATTTCCCCCGCAATACCCTACATTATTATTTTTAATATCTGGGGTATTTTTTATCACCAAAATTAAATGAACATGATTTGGCATAATTTGAAAAACATCAATTTTTACATTCTCCCGAATCTTTTCTGTTTTGATTAATTCATTTTTTACAATCTCACCCAAATTATTTAACACCATTTTATTATCAATAATTTTCCCTAAAATATTCAACCGTTTCCATGTGCAAAACGTCACAAAATAACAACCATTCTGCGAATAATCAAATCCTTTTAATCGAATCGATCTTCGATAAAAAACCATAAATAATAATAACCTTTTCTCACACCAAAAACCCCGCCTTTCGACGGGGTTTAAAATTCCAAGCGTAGGGACGTATTACAATACACCCCTATCAAAACAGCCTATTTTTTGGCCTCTTCGACAACGGCTTGTGCAGCAGCCAAACGAGCAATTGGTACTCGGTAAGGTGAGCAAGAGACATAGTTAAGACCAATTCTGTGACAGAATTTAACTGTTTCAGGGTCTCCACCTTGTTCTCCACAAATACCGATATTCAAATCCTTATTACCTTCTCGACCTAATTTAACTGCCATTTCCATTAATTTACCGACACCTTTTTGATCGACACTCTTGAATGGGTCCTCAACCAAAATCTTTTCGCGCAAGTAATCTTTAATGAATTTACCAGCATCATCACGAGAGAATCCATAAGTCATTTGAGTTAAATCGTTAGTTCCGAAGGAGAAGAATTCTGCTTCAGCCGCGATTTCATCAGCAGTAACTGCTGCTCGAGGAATTTCGATCATAGTACCGATTTCATATTTCAATTCGACACCATAAGATTTCATAGTTTCCTCAATGACTGGAATTAATTTGGCTTTAAGCCATTTTAATTCTTCTACATCCCCTACTAATGGGATCATGATTTCTGGAACGATTTTTTCACCAGTTTCTTTAGCCAATTCGCAAGCTGCTGCCATGATAGCTTTTACTTGCATTTGGTTAATTTCTGGGAAAGTGACACCAAGTCGACATCCTCTGTGACCCATCATTGGGTTAAATTCGTGAAGAGATTCAACTTTTTCTTTGAGTTTTTCAAAAGAAATTCCCATTTCTTCTGCCAAAGCTTTGATATCTTTATCTTCATGAGGTACGAATTCGTGTAGAGGTGGATCAAGTAAACGAATCTTAACCGGCAGACCTTTCATGATTTCAAATAATTTTTTAAAATCATTCTTTTGCATTGGGAAGATTTTTTCCAAAGCCACTTGTCGTTGTTCGACAGTGTCAGAAATTATCATTTGGCGAATGGCAAAAATTCTGTCTTCTTCAAAGAACATGTGTTCAGTTCGGCACAAACCGATACCTTGAGCTCCAAATTCTCGGGCTACCTTAGCATCTTTTGGAGTATCTGCATTGGTTCTGACATCCAATTTTCTGGTTTCATCAGCCCATTTCATTAATTTTGCAAAATCTCCACTCAAAGTTGCTTCCGTGGTAGCTACTTGGCCTAAGAAAACTTCACCGGTTGAACCGTCAAGAGTGATAATATCTCCCTCTTTGACTTCGAGATCACCAATTTTGAACATTTTAGCCTCAGTCATGACGATAACTTCACCACATCCGGAAACACAGCATTTACCCATACCTCGAGCTACTACTGCTGCATGAGAAGTCATACCACCACGAGCGGTCAAAATACCTTGAGCTGCATTCATCCCAGCTAAATCTTCTGGTGAAGTTTCAGCTCGGACCAAAATGACTTTTTTACCATCTTCAGCCCATTTAACTGCTTCTTCGGCAGTAAAAACTACTTGACCGTTAGCTGCACCTGGGGACGCTGGTAAACCTTTAGTAATCACTTTAAAATTAGCTTTTGCTTTTGGATCGAGAGTTGGATGAAGTAATTGGTCGAGTTTATCAGCTTCGACTCTGGTCAAAGCAGTTTTTTCATCAATCATTTTTTCTTCTACCAAATCGACAGCTACTTTTACCATAGCCGGAGCGGTTCTCTTACCATTTCTGGTTTGAAGAATAAAAAGTTTACCGTTTTCAATTGTAAACTCAACATCCTGCATATCCTTGTAATGGCCTTCCAATTTCTTAAAAATATCCATTAATTGATTAAATGCAGTTTCATTATCTTCTTTAAGAGTTTCCAATTTTTTTGGAGTTCTAATACCGGCCACCACATCCTCACCTTGAGCATTCATTAAATACTCACCGTAAGCTTTGTTTTCTCCAGTTGATGGATTACGAGTGAAAGCCACACCGGTTCCACAATCATCACCCATATTTCCGAAAACCATTGATTGAACATTGACGGCAGTTCCAAAAATTTTACTTTCATCAATTTTATTTAATTGACGATAAATAATTGCTCGTGGATTATTCCAAGAACCAAAAACTGCTCCAATAGCTCCATTTAATTGGTCTTCTGAACTTTCAGGAAAATCTTTACCTTTTTCTACTTTATAAATTTCTTTATAACCCTTAACCACTTCCTGCCAATCTTCGGCTGTCATTTGAGTGTCTTCTTTGATCCCTTTTTTAGCCTTGACTGTATTGATTACATGTTCCAATTTTTCATGTTCCATGTTCTCTACTACATTACAGTACATTTGGATAAACCTTCGGTAAGAATCCCAAACGAATCGAGCATTACCAGTTTTTTCCACCATTCCTGCGACTACTTTTTCATTTAAACCTAAGTTTAAAATAGTATCCATCATTCCTGGCATCGAAGCTGCTGCTCCGGATCGGACTGAGACTAATAACGGATTTTTGACATCACCAAATTTTTTACCAGTACTTTCTTCAAGTTTTTTCAAACCCGCATTAATCTGTTCTTTAAGTTCTGTTGGATACTTCTTGCCATTATTATAATAGTATCGGCAGACTTCAGTTGAAATAGTAAACCCGGCTGGAACCGGAATTCCTAAATTGGTCATTTCTGCCAAATTAGCTCCCTTTCCTCCCAGGATATATTTCATATCTTTGTCGCCTTCAGCTTTACCATCGCCGAAAAAGTAGACATATTTATTCATATATTCTTCCTTATTAATTTTTAATAACGTCTTACTTTAATATAAAACAGCCTTTTTTTCAACCTTCAGCTAGTTTAAATCTTGCAAACATTTCCCAAAAACATTATTCTCTTATTAGTGAACAAATATCGCTCTAAAATTTATTTTATTTTAATTACCTTCATTTGTGCTCTCGGCTATTCCTTTGTTTCCCCCAAAACTACCCAATCAACTCCTGTTACCAATCTTCGTGATCAGCTTTCTTCAGCTCAGCTCTCCTATTTTGGTCGTTTAGATGCTAATAATACTGAAAATAATTCCTTGATCACCGTTATGACTGATTCTGGCTCTGCCCCTTCCAATAACAATTACAATCTATTCATTGGTGACACTATTGCTATCGCCAAAGCCACTACTGGTAGCACCATTTATACTGTTAGTGACATTGCCGGCACTAATGCTATTTTTATCAACACTGGTCTCGATGCCGTCAACACTTTTGCCGATGCTTATGTTGTTGCCACCCGATCAGCTGTTCACAATATTTCTTTTTCTCCTCAAAGCTCTGTTACAGAAGGTAAATGGCAGGTTCTTTTAAAAGCCACCGGTATTGCTGCCGAAAAACCAGACGACGGCATGCCTGATCAGGGCGGTTTTGATTTAAATGGCCTTCTTTCAACCGACATTACTTGCCCTTGGGGGGCTACTGCCTCTGTCGGTACTACTGTAGTTTTAACTACCGGATTAAGTGTTGGCTCTACCGGACCTTACCACCTAATTACCTGCAGTTTACCAACTGGTGGAACCAACCCTGTTGGCAGTGGCGAAACCGGAACTATTATCATCGGTAATGTTCATCAGTTGATTAATCCCGCCCCGGCCGTTAACCATACTGTTGGCCAAGCCAATGCTTCGGCCGACACTTACACATTTATTATCCGACACACCGATTCGTCGAGTAATATCATTAACAATGACACTACTATTGGAAAAATCGCCCTTACTGAATCAATTCAAGTCACCGCTATTATCGACCCTACCATTACTTTTTACATCGACGCTATCGGTACCACTACTCCGGGATTTACTCGTTGTGGCACCACTCTCTCTAACGGAGCTGCTCAAACTACCGCCACCGGAGTTAATTTTGGTTCTTTAAGTCTTGGCCAATTTAATACCTTAGCTCAACGATTTACTTGTTCTACCAACGCTCTTAGTGGCTACACTGTTCAAGTTTTTGAAAATTCTCCTTTAACTATTACCAGTGCTGGCAGTAGTAGTATTATTCCCGATACTGTTTGTGATTCTGGTAGTGCTTGTAATCTTAACACCAACAATGACTGGGACACTGATGTTAGTACTTCTCAATTTGGCTACTCTCTCGAATCTATCAATAGTTCTCCAGTCACTTTTGAACATAATAGTGTTTTTTCTGCCAAGCCATTTGGTCAAGGTTATGCTAACGCTCGAACCATTATGAGTCGAAATTCTACTCCATCAACCGAAGACCGAGCCTATATCTGCTACCGTATCACCGCTTCCAATTTCCAAGAAGCCGGTGTTTACCAAAATCAAATCAACTTTATTGCTACGGCTACTTTTTAAGTCGATTATCCGGACAAAACAATTTACAAGTATCCACTCCTAGTATCTTCGCAATTTTATAAACCACCTTCAAAGACGGCCTTCGTCTCCCATTCTCTATAAATTGAATATACTTTGAACTTAAACCCAATTTTTCCGCCATTATCTCCTGAGTCAACCCAGCTTCCTTTCTGTATTGTCTTATTTTTTTAGCTAAATGAATTTCTTCCTTACTTATCATTATATGATAATAAATTTTTATACCATATTTATAAACCAACTATTTGTCTCTGTAAAATCCAAAAATATTCTAATTATCACCAACTAATTGTTACCAATAAAATCTGTTTTGCTTATTGACAAGGATATTTGTTTCGATTTATCTTGTATATATACATTATTTAAAAACCTAAAAATGAACCGTCATTCAGTTTGGAAAAGTGCTCTGTGCTTCGTCTTTTTTTTGCCACTTTTTTTTTACCTCACCAACCCTAACAATTCTCAAGCCAGTCCATCTACCGAATTAAAAGACCAACTTTCCTCGGCTCAACTTTCTTATTTTGCCCGACTTGGCACTGGTAACACTGCCGGTGATTCAGTTATTTATGTCACTGCCACTGGTACCACTCTCTCTATTAATAACTACAATTTAGACGTTGGTGACACTGTTTCTATCCAAAATAGCCTTAGTGGTACCAATACTTATATCATCAAAGGTCTAGTTGACAATAATGGTATCGCCCTCAACACTGCCATCGGATCAAGTAATATTGCCGCTGGTTTAAGTGTTATTGTTCCTCGATATGCCGTTCACACTGTTTCTTTTAAACCTCAAAGTTCTATTACCGCTGGTAAATGGCAAGTTCTTATTAAAGCTAACGGCACTTCACAAGCAGACAATTCCCCCGACACCGCTGGTTTTGACCAAGGTACTCTTTTAAATGCCGCTGTCACCTGTCCATGGGGTGCTACTGCTGGTGATGTTGGTACCACCGCCATTGTTTCTGGTAACTCATATCACATTGTCACTTGTACTCTACCTGTAGGCGGTACTAACCCTATTGGTGTTACTGGTAGTATCGTTATTGGTAATGCTAGTAATATGCTCCTAAATCCTGCGCCAGCCACTAACCATGTTGTTGGTCAAGCTAACGCTTCTGCTGACACTTATACTTTCATTCTTCGCCATCTTGATTCCGCTGGTACTGTTATCGACGAAGATACTACTTCAGGAAAAATTGCTGTTACTGAATCTGTTCGCGTCACCGCCACTGTTGATCCAACTATTACTTTTTCTGTCGGTAATAGTGGTGTTACTACTCCGGGAACTAATCTTTGTGGCACTGCCATAGGTAATGGTGCTGCTGATACTACTGGAGCCAGTGTTAATTTTGGTTCTCTTAACCTATCTGCCTTTAACAACTTAGCTCAATTTGTTCAATGTACTACCAATGCTACCAATGGGTATACTATTCAAACCTTTGAATCCGGTCAGCTTACTATGCTTGGTGCTGCCACTACTATTCCTGATACTAAATGTGATGGCTCTTGTAGTGCTACTACCGCTACTGCTTGGACCACCAATACTACTTCTGGTTTCGGTTATGCTCTCCAAGTTGGAACTACTTCAGCCGGAGCTACCCTGGGCATTACCACCTCTGGTCAATATAAATCTTTTGGTGTTGGTTACGCTAATGCTCAAACTATCCTTAGTCGAACTAATGTACCTGCGGGCACTGACTCTGCTTACATTTGTTACCGTATCACTGTTGGCAACCAACAACCGGCAGGCACTTACCAAAACGAGGTTAACTTTATTGCTACCGCTACTTTCTAATTATTAAAATAAAGTTTAGAATTAATTAATAAAAAATCAAATTAAAAATTAAAATCCCGAATTACCGTGAAACCTGCCAAAACAATTAAAACAATTCTCGCTCTTTCTACTTTCTACTTTCTGCTTTCCACTCAATCTGTTCAAGCCGAAGTTAC
>CAZLCB010000001.1:0-60298 GCA_964558195.1 uncultured Gammaproteobacteria bacterium | reverse complement strand
CTGAAAAAAAGGAGACTAAATAATGAAAACCACTGTTGTTAAAGGTAATCAAGTCAAACGAAATTGGCACCTAATTGATCTTCAAGATCAAACTTTAGGCCGAGTTTGCACTCAAATTGCCCAAATTCTTATAGGTAAAGATAAACCAGCATTTTCTTATCATCGTGATGATGGTGATTATGTTGTTGCCATCAATGCCGACAAAATTCAAACTACTGGTTCTAAACTCAAAGAAAAAATGTATCGCCATCACACTCACTGGGCTGGCGGTCTTAAAGAATTAACTTTAGCCGAAATGATGCAAAAAGATTCTCGACAAGTCATTATTCGTGGTGTTTATGGTATGATTCCAAAAAATAAACTTCGAGATATCCGAATTACTCGTTTAAAAGTTTTCGTTGGTGCTGATCATCCATACGCTGACAAATTAACAAAATAATTATGGCAAAAACTACTTCAAAAAATTCTTACACTCGATCTCTTGGTCGTCGTAAAAGTGCTGTTGCTACCATTAAATTATTCTCCGGCAAAGGTGATTCTACTGTCAACGGTCTTTCTTTAGAAAAATATTTTCCCACCAAAACCGAAAAAATTGTTTTTGATAAACCATTCGAAATTACCAAAACTACTGGTAAATATCATTTCCAAGCTAAAATTATTGGTGGTGGTAAAACTGGTCAAGTTCAAGCTCTTAGCTTAGCTATTTCTCGTTGTTTAGTCAAAATTAACGACACTTTCAAATCCGATCTTCGAACTAATGGTCTTTTGACTGTTGATTCTCGAGTTAAGGAACGCCGTATGGTTGGTACTGGTGGTAAATCACGACGCCAAAAGCAGTCTCCAAAGCGTTAAGCCTTTGTATTTATACTTCAAACCCTCCAATCCATTTTGGAGGGTTTTTGGTTATAATTACCTCATGACTCTTATTCAATCCCTCATCCTCGGTCTTGTTCAAGCTATTAGTGAATTTTTACCTATCTCTTCCGATGGCCATCTTAATTTATTCCAACATTTTTTTAAATTAACTCCATCTCTTGATTTTGATATTTTTCTTCACGCTGCTACTTTTATTTCCGTTATTTTCTTTTTCCGTCATCAAATAAAATATTTTTTTGATAATTTGAAATATATTATTGTTGGTTCTATTCCAGCAGCGTTAGTTGGTGTTTTATTTAAAGACCAAATCGAATCCTTGGCTGGTGCCCCACAACTTTTACCTTTCTTTTTTCTTTTCACCGGTATTTTGGTTTTTTCCACCAAATTTATTCCCGCCAAAAATAAATCTTTAAATTATCTTTCTGCCTTCATTATTGGTATTTTTCAAGCCTTAGCCATTCTTCCAGGAGTTTCTCGTTCTGGTTGTACTATTTTTTCGGCACTTTTACTTGGTCTTTCTCCTCAAGCCGCTTTCAATTTTTCTTTCAGTTTATTTATTCCCGCCACTGCCGGGGCAATTTTACTTAGTGCCAAAGATATTATCTCTTCAAATTTTATTACTCTCAATAATATTCTAACTTTTATTCTTACTTCAATCGCTGGTGTTTTTATTCTTTCTGTTTTTCAAAAAATTACCGTCAATAGAAAGTTTTGGTATTTCAGTGTTTATGTAATTCTGCTTAGTTTTTTACTTTTCTTTACTCTCTAACACTCACCGATTTTACCGTTAATTCGGTGTAAAATAACTTTCTTCAAATTCTTCCTGGCAGTTTTTACTAATCTTTCCGGTCTTTTTTGTTCTCTTAAATCTATAATTTCAAAATCTAAATGATATTTTCGATCGTCATTAATATTTAAATTAAATTCTGATTGATCGTCCCGATGAGGTCTTGACTGATATCTGGATCGATCTTCTGTTTTTTTATTTTTCATATTTATTTTTATTGTCTTAACTGACAAGCTGATAATCTAAACTCCTGACATGTACTCTTTCCAAATCAAATAAAGTTGAGTTGTCGAATAAGCATCTCTAGCCACATAATCAGCGATTTTTTGAAAATCTTTATTATCAAACAACTCATTTACATCGCCACCATGCACCCCTGCTTCTTTTGGATTTTCTATCCCAAACGCCTTACATAAAATTTCCAGCTTATACCCATGACTTTGTCTGATTTTTGTTTGTAAATCAATAAATTTATCCGACCCCCACTTTTTCACTTCAAACGGCACTTTTACTCGATTAATTCCTGATCGAATTATTAAATAAGGAAAATCAAAATTATCGCCGTTATAAGTTACAAATAATTCGTATTCTTTAGCTATTTGCCAAAATTCCGTCAACAAATCTTTTTCTGTTCCGAAAATTTTGTAAGTATAATTTTCTTTTTCTGGAGTCAAATCTTTTTCTCCCAACAGCAACACGATCCCTTTTTGAGATCCTGGATTATAAGCCCCAATGGCACACACTTTACCAAAAATAGCATACAAACCAGTTTTCTTTTTTGCCTCCTCCTTATCTTCTGTCGCTCTTTCCAAATTATTTATTAAATAATCTTGTTCCACTTCATCAAGTTCATCAAACTTTTTCCCCACCGTTTCAATATCAAAAACCATTGTTTTAGTAATAGGGGAATACTCATTAATATCTTCACTAGTTACTATCTGACAACTATCAATAATCAAACTAATCCGACCATTATATTCTTGTGTCTTACCATTAACTTCAATTATTTTTCCTTGTTCCAAGTTACATTGAGGAATATTATTATTCCAGATTTTTGCTTCAATTATGCCGTCTTTATTCGATAATTCCAATTGATAATAAACATCACCTTTACTGGTTTGTTTGTTTTCTTTTTTTAATACCAAAAAATGTTCATCTCTAATTAAATCGTTTGTTTGAAATTTTACTGCCATGACTAATTATAGAGCATCCAAACTGATTTTATCCTGATACACCTTAAATACATATATTTTTTGGTTTTAATGTTCCAAAGTGTTATAATATGACCACTATGAATTCTGCCATATCCATAGGAGTCAATTCCCCTCAAACCGTCAATGCTATTGTTGAAATAGCTAAAGAAACTCATAATAAATATGAATACGACGAAAAACTCGATATCATCAAGCTTGATCGGGTTTTACATTCGCCTATGCATTATCCGGTCGATTATGGCTTTATCCCTCAAACCCGTTCCAAAGACGGCGATCACTTAGATGTTATGATTATTACCAATTCCCCTGTATTTACTGGCTGTCTTATTGAAGTTCGACCAATTGGTGTTTTAATTATGTCTGATGAACAAGGTGATGATGAAAAAGTTTTAGCTGTACCTCTCAAAAATCCTAATTATGATCATGTCAAAAGTCTCAAAGATGTTGAGCCTCATTTCTTAAAAGAATTAGTTCACTTTTTTTCAGAATATAAACGTCTCGAAAATAAAAATGTTACTGTTAAAGGCTGGTTAAATCGTACCGAAACTTACAAAATAATCAGAGAATCAAACAAAGTTTATTTAGCCGAAGAACATCAAAAAAACATCGAACTTTCTGCATCTCATATTTTGGAGTAATCTACCTTTTTTAAAAGAACATCCTTACGCTATTGAGTACAAACTTTGTCGGGAATACAGGATTCGAACCTGCAACCTCATGCACCCCATGCATGCGCGCTAGCCAATTGCGCCAATCCCCGTTGCTTGTGTATTTTACTTTTTTTATTCTCAATTTACCAGACTTCGTCTTTTATTCGTGTTTGATACCTTGACTCAAGTGGCTTAAAGCTGATATCACTAATACAGTTAATTAAAAATATAAATTTATGAAAAAGAAAAAAGAAATTCAAAAAGGTGCTGCTGCCGGTGCTAATCAAAGTCAAAAAAACGAAGCTATTCGTGTCGCTATGGAACAAATTACTAAAGCTTTTGGTGATGGTGCCATTATGAAAATGGGTGAAAAGCAAGCCGACATGTCTATTGAAGTTATTCCTACTGGTTGTTTACCTCTCGATATTGCTTTGGGTGTTGGTGGTTTACCTCGTGGTCGCATTAGTGAAATTTTTGGACCAGAAGCCTCCGGTAAAACTACCGTCTGTCTTCATGTTGTTGCCGAAGCTCAAAAACTTGATGGTACTTGTGCTTTTATTGACGTCGAACACGCTCTTGATCCTCTTCGTGCTGCTACTGTTGGTGTCAATTTAGATAATCTTTTAATTTCTCAGCCAGACAATGGTGAACAAGCTCTCGAAATCGTCGAAACCTTGGTTCGTTCCAACGCTGTCGACGTTATCGTTGTCGATTCTGTTGCTGCTTTAGTTCCCAAAGCCGAAATCGAAGGTGAAATGGGGGATTCGATGATGGGTGTTCAAGCCCGTCTCATGTCTCAAGCTCTTCGCAAACTTACCGGTGCTATTTCCAAATCCAAAGCTGTAGTTATCTTTACTAATCAAATTCGCCAAAAGATCGGCGTTATGTTTGGTAATCCTGAAACTACTCCTGGTGGTTTGGCTCTCAAATTTTATGCCTCAGTTCGTATTGATTTACGAAAAATTGCCAACATCAAAACTTCTTCTGGTGAGGCTATTGGTTCTCAACACCGCGCTCGTATTATCAAAAATAAAGTTGCTCCTCCATTCAAAGAGGCCGAATTCGACATTATGAATACTGAAGGTATTTCTGTTTTTGGCGGCTTAGTTGATTTAGCTGTTCAACATGGGTTAATCACCAAAGCTGGTGCTTTCTTCAAAGTTGGTGATCAAAATATTCAAGGTCGCGAAGGTGCCAAAAAATTCTTCAAAGAAAATCCCAAAATTGCCAAAGAATATCGCGACAAAATTTGGGCCAAAATCAAATCTGCTGCAGAATCTGGTGAAACTACTAACCCTTCTTCAAATTCTCAAGACGAAGAATAATGTTGGTCTTAACTAATATTAAAACCAGTCGAGTACCTAATCGGGTTAATCTGATCTTTTCTGACGACTCATATTTACCGTTTTTTATCGATGATGTCGTTAAACTTTCTTTACAAAAAAATCAGACTATCGATGAAGAAAAATTTCCCCAAATTATTTCTGCTGCCTTATTCTACTTAGGATGGGAATATGCCTTGCGTCAAGTCGCCATTTCTCCCAAAACCCAAAAAATAATTTCTCAAAAATTAAAATTATTTTTTCTTAAAACTGGACGAAAATATAAACATTTTATTGGTTTTAAAACAGACCAAATAATTTCTACGATTATTAACCAGCTAAATTCCAGAAATCTTCTTAATCAGGATGATTTTATTAAAAGTTTTATTGCCAAAAATCACCGCAAGTCAGCTAATCAAATTAAATTTCTTTTGTCTCAAAAGGGTGTTGATGTCTCTAATCTAAAGTTAGAAAAAAACAATGATGTTGACTCAATCAAGCGAATTTTAGCTAAAAAACGGGTAAATCGAGAAATTTTATCTAATTTCCAGGCGAAAAATAAGTTGTACGCCTCACTTTTTCGCCAAGGATTCGATATTTCCGATATTAAGGCGGCAATTGACGATTACCTCTCATTACAGTAAAATATACTGATTTCATTTTAAACTTATTAATCATTAATTTAATTTTTTAACTTTTTACTTAAACACACTCTTATGTTTTCTTGTCTTTTGATTTCCTAAAAAGCCTGCCACGGTTGTGTCGTAAAAAGTAAAAGTATTGGAGGATTCATGTTAGATTTTTTCTTGACTAAGGTCAAAGGGTTATTTTCTTCACCTACAACTACCGTTCAAAAACCAGTTGCCAAAAAAGAAACAGCAAAGGTTACAAAAGAAAAAGAAACTGTTAAACAGTCAGTTATCACTGAAGATACTGATGATAAAAATCGGGTCGTTTTTAGTCCAACTAAACCATCTGTTCAGCCTGTTGCTCAGCCAGTAGCTCAACCATCAGTTTCCAAAGAAGAAATTGATCGAGCCAATGCTCAAGCTCAAGCCATTCTTCAAAATGCCAAAAAAGTTGAAGCCGATGCTAAAGCTAAAGAAGCTGAAATTTTTCACCGATTAACTTCTCTTGATGAAAAAGAACGCTATTTAATTCAAAAAGAAAAATCTCTCGACCAACAGTCGTTAGATTTAAAAAACAAACTGGCTAGTGTCGACGATCTCTATCGCAAACAACTCGATAAACTCGAAGTTATTTCCGGTCTTGATGTTGAAAAGGCCAAACAATTGGTCATTAGTAGTACTGAAAAGAAAATGAGTTCTTGGGTTGCCAAAAAAATCGAAGAAGCTCGTGATGAAATTCGTCAAAAAGAAGAAGAAATTACCAAAGAAGTTATTGTCGATAATATCCGTCATGGTGTTACTGACTATGTTGCTGAATACACTGTTTCTACTATTTCTCTTGCCGACGAAGCTGCCAAAGGTAAAATTATTGGCCGTGAAGGTCGCAATATTCGTGCTTTCGAAAAAGCCACTGGCGTTGAACTTGAACTTGATGAAACCAATGATATTCGCATTTCATCTTTCGATTCCACTCGCCGTGAAATTGCCCGTATCGCTCTCGAAAAATTGGTTAAAGACGGTCGTATTCAACCTCTCAAGATTGAACAGATCGTGGCTCAAACCAAAAACGACATGGATAAAATCCTTATTAACGAAGGTAAAAAATTGTGTCAGGAAGTTGGTGCTTTTAATTTGCCTCTCGACTTAATTAAGGAAATCGGCAAATACAAATTCCGTTTTTCCTACGGTCAAAATTTAGCCAAACATACAATTGAAGCTACCAAAATTGCTATTGGCATTGCTTATGAGCTCAAGGCTGATGTTAACACTGTTCGTTTAGGCGCTTTACTTCACGACATTGGTAAAATTGTTGCTGATCAGGAAGGTACCCACATTGATTTAGGTGTCGACCTACTCAGAAAATATAAAATCCCTGAAAAAGTCATCAACTGTGTAGCCGAACACCACGAAGACAAAGAATTTTCTTCCATTGAATCGGTCATCGTTTATATTGGTGATGCCGCTTCTGGTGCTCGACCTGGTGCTCGTTACGAAGTTCACGAAGAATATCTTAAGCGTATGAAGAATATCGAAGAAGTTGCTAAAGGTTTTGCTGGTGTTATTAGTGTTGCTGCTTATCAAGCCGGTAGGGAAGTTGTCGTTATTGTCGAACCTTCGCAAGTTTCTGACTCCGAGGCAGAAGTCCTAAGTCAAAATATTGCCGAAAAACTGGAAGAAGAAGCAAAATGGGCTGGTCAAATCAAAGTCACTGTTATTCGTGAACTTCGTACTAGTAGTGTTATTGCTGCTCCAAAAATCAACAAAAATGCGGTAAAAGAAGACTAAATTTACTTGCAATTTCGGTATTATCCGCTATTATTAAGTTAATTATTTATTGAAAAATAAAAAACAAAAATGACCAAAAAAGATCTCATCGAGTCTGTCTCTCAAAAGGCAAAACTCAGCAAAAAGGCTGCCAAACAAGCTGTCGAAACTTTCTTATCTGAAATCATGAAAGCTCTCTCCAGTGGCGAAACCGTTAAACTCTCTGGTTTTGGAACCTTCAAAACTAAAATGTTCAAAGCTAAAACCATCAAAGCTATTGGTTCAAAAGAAGCTAAGAAAATTGTTGCTCGCCGTATGCCTCGCTATATTCCTGGCACCAAGATCAAGAAATTGGTCAAATAATTTCTTTCCAAATTAAATCCGCCTCTGGCGGAAACTCCCTCGTTAATCGGGGGAGTTTTTGGTTTTAGTATAATCAGTTATGTCCAAAGTTATTTTAGTTGCCGCCACTTCTATTGATAATAAAATTACTCGCGGTTCAAATGGCGATTCATTTTCTTGGACATCACCTGAAGATCAAAAATATTTCACTAACCTTATAAAAGAATCAGATTTAATCGTTATGGGCCGTAAAACTTATCAAGTCAATTCTTCAAAAATGGATTTAACCCATGGTCCACTTAGATTAGTTTTAACCAAAAATCCCAAAAAATATTCTCACCTCAAGATTTCAAAACATCTTGAATTTACTTCTCTAACTCCCAAAGAAATTTCATTGCAATATTTCCCAAAATACAAACAAATTTTAATCTTAGGTGGTAGCCAAATTTATTCCTTATTTTTAAAACAAAATTTAATTAACGAAATTTTTTTAACCATCGAACCATATATTTTTGGCAACGGCCAAAATCTATTTGACGATTTAAATATTTTTCAAAAATATCAACTTATCGATTTACAAAAATTAAATAGTAGAGGTTCAATTTTATTAAAATATAAATTAATAACTAGTGAAAACAAATAAACAATTTGGTCTGATTATTGGTCGTTTTCAGCCACCATGTCTCCATCATTTAGAATTCTTCAAGGAAGTTATCAAATCCGGTATTCAACAACTTTTAATTGGTGTTGGTGATTCTGGAATTATTGATGATAAAAATTTTCTTACGGCTCAACAAGTCAAAAACTTATTAATTCCCAATTTAGATCAATTAAATTTTCCTTATCAAATTCAAATTATTCCTGATATTCACAATCCGCCAAAATACGCCGACCATGTTAAAACTTTTTTCCCTCAAATCAACGAATCCAATACCTGTCTTTTTACCGATAATTCTTATACTTCCGATTGTTTTGTAAATTATGGCCATAATTTCGAACATCTCACTCCCACTATTCTTCCATCCCGCGCCACCAATATCCGTCAAATGATTTCCGAGAAAGACCCCAATATTTTAAATTTTATTCCCGATAATGTTTTTAAATTTCTCTCCGAATTTAAGCCAAATTTATAGTAAAATACCTTTATGAAATTATCCATCGGAATTGTTGGTTTACCCAACGTCGGTAAGTCCACTTTATTCAACGCCCTTTTGGGTAAACGTGTTGCTGATGCCAGCAATTATCCTTTTTGCACTATTGACCCTAATGTTGGTGTTGTTGAAGTTCCCGACGAAAAACTCCCGGTTTTAGCTGAAATTGTCAAAACCGACAAGATTGTCCCAGCTATTGTCGAATTTGTTGATATTGCCGGTTTAGTCAAAGGTGCCTCTCAAGGCGAGGGCTTAGGTAACAAATTTTTAACTAACATTCGCGATTGCGATGCTATTTGCCATGTCGTTCGTGCTTTTTCTGATGCCAATATTATTAAGGAAGGTTCTGTTGATCCTCAAGGAGATTTTGAAGTTATTTGTGCTGAGTTAATTATCAAAGATTTAGAAACTATCGATAAATACATTGATACCAACAAAAATAATGCCAAAGAAAAAATTAGTAAAAAATTTATTTTGGCTCAAAAGTTAAAAACCGAACTTGAAAAAGGGATCTTGGCTGTCAATTTAAAACTTGACGACGAAGAAAAAGATTTATTAAAAGAATTTTTCTTACTTACTGCCAAACCATATTTTATTGTCGCCAATGTTGATGAAGATACTTATCAAAACATAGCTAATTTTAATTTGAAAATTGAAAATTATGAATCAGTTGTTCCAGTTTGCGCCAAAATCGAATTTGATTTATCTGAATTAAACTCTGAAGAACGAAAAAGTTATTTGAAAGAATTAGGCGTTTCTCAATCTGGTCTTGAGCGAGTTATTCAAAAAGCCTACGACACTCTTGGTCTTCAGTCTTATTACACCGCTGGTGTCAAAGAAGTTCGCGCTTGGACTATCAAAAAAGGGGATACTGCTCCCAAAGCTGCCGCTGCCATTCACACTGATTTTGAAAAAGGTTTCATTATGGCTGAAGTTGTTTCTTATCAAGATTTTGTGGCTTGTAATGGCCCACTCGGTGCCAAAGATGCAGGCAAACTTCGTCACGAAGGTCGTGATTACATTATGCGCCCCGACGACGTCGTTGAATTTAGAATCAATGCTTAACAAACTTTTAGTCATTTCTGGTCCCACTGCTACCGGCAAAACCGATTTGGCTGTGGAATTGGCAAAAAAATACAATGGGGAATTAGTCTCTGGCGATTCGTGTCAAATCTACAAAGGTATGGATATTGGTACTGGCAAAGATCAACCAGAAGAAACACCAATTCATTTAATCGATATCATCACTCCTGATCAAAAATTTTCCGTGGCTGATTTTCAAAAAATTGGCCTCCAAACTATTACTGAAATTCAATCCCGAAACAAGTTACCTATTTTAGTTGGTTGCAGTGGTTTTTATATTGACTCTTTAATTAATCCTAATTACACCACGTTTTCGGTTAAACCTCATAAATTTTGGCGTTTTATTTCTCGTCTTTGTTCGGTAAAATTTTTACAAAAAATTTATCAATTTTTAGACCCGGAGAACTTTTCTAAACTAAATCATTCCGACGTTAATAATCATTATCGTTTAACCAGAAAAATAGAAATTAAAATAGCAAATTTAACCAAAAAAAAACAGTTCCCCGCCTTGTCAAGGGAGGGGTTAGGGGAGGGTTTCGACATCTTACATATTTCTCTCACCGCTCCACTCGATTTTCTTTATCAACGCATTGATACACGGGTTAATAAACGCATGCAAATTGGGTTTTTAAGCGAAATAACTAAATTATTAAAAAAATATAAATGGTCTGATCCCGGTATGCAAATTGGGGCTTACCAATGCCTTCGTCCATATTTTGAAAATAAAAAAGACTTGGCCTTCTGTCTCCAACTCTGGTCTTATGCCGAACATTCTGATGCCCGACGTCAAAGTTGTTGGTTTAAAACTAAATCCGGTGCCTGTTTTTTTGACATTACCAATCCCCAGTTCAAAAAACAAATATTAACCCTGGTTTCCCGATGGTATACTAAGGTATGATCAATAAAAAATTTGAAGTTTCTACCAAAACTGTAGTGTTTACCGTTTTATTTCTACTTTCTTTGTTTTTACTTTGGCAAGTTCGTGCTCTCATCGTTCTTCTCTTCATTAGTTTTGTTTTTATGGAAGCTGTTAATCCTGCCATTGTTCGTTTGGAAAAATTTAAAATTCCCCGACCATTAGCTATTCTAATCGTCTATATTATTATCTTGGCAGTTATTTCTTTTGCAGTTGCTGGTATTGTTCCAATCTTGGTTGAACAAACTGCTGGATTAGTTCAGACATTACCTAGCACTCTTAGCAACATCAAAATCCTCGGTACGAATCCGATTGATCTATCATCTCAATTTAAAATTCTCGAAAATCTTCCCGGAGGTATTGCTAAGACTGCCATTTCATTAGTCTCAAATGTTATTTCTGCTTTTGTTATTATGTTTCTTACCTTCTACCTCTTACTGGAAAAGAAAAATTTTCCTAAGTATAGTTTAGAAATGTTCGGTGAAAATGGTCAAAAAAAAGCCATTGCTATCATCGAACGTCTCGAAAATCGACTTGGTAGTTGGGTTACTGCTGAATTTTTCCTTATGACCATTATTGGTGGCATTTCCTATATAGCTTATTTATCACTTGGACTTAAATACGCTGTTCCTTTAGCTATTTTTGCTGGTTTACTTGAAGCCGTCCCGTCTATTGGTCCTACAGTTGCCACATTAGTAGCTGCTTTAGTCGGATTTACTGTTTCTCCATTAATCGGAATCTTAACCGTTATTGTTGGTATTGTTATCCAACAATTAGAAAACAACATCATTGTCCCTCGTGTCATGAAGCAAACGGTCGGTTTTAATCCACTAGTCACTATCTTACTTATTGCTGCCGGTGCCAAGCTTGGTGGTGTTATTGGAGCAATCTTAGCTTTACCTATATTTCTTACACTCGAAACTGTTGTAAAAGTCTTGATGAATAAAAAATAGTCCAAACAAAAGCCTTCAAAGAAATTGTTAAGCCGGATTCTGTTTATGTGTCATCTATCTATTCTCCCTACCTGAGACTCTCAAAGGTTAGATATTGATGTCTCAACTTGAGATTTCCACCAGAAGGTTGCTCGTTTCACTTCGGCTCACCGTAGCTTCTTGCGAAGGCGGCTTGCTTACTCGTCTCTGTAGCATTGCCATTTGGTTACCCAAATCCCTACATTTTTAGGTTCTGTACCTTTTGTGGTCCGGACTTTCCTACCGTCAGATTGCGTTAGCTTTCGTCAGGTCAGACACTTCAATTTCTCTGAAGGCTAATTTATTTTAAAATTTTTACTTATTTAAGTAAAGCTGCATCAGCGGCAGACAAGATTTTGAACATCTTGGTACCGGTTTCTGGATCAACAGTTTCAGCTGCTGGTCTACCGTTTTTAAGCATAACTTTCTTAACTTGAGATACGTCTACTTCTACAGACTTGCGTGATTTAACAGAATAAAATTTAATGGTTGGCATTTAAGCTTCACCCCCTCAAATTAACAAATAAATAGATAACAACTATCAACATAATTGAAACCAAACTTAAAATCAAGCTTTTAATCAAATCTTTTTTAATATATCTATTATTTTGTTCTTGAATCATCTTTCTAAGGCCAGTATAGCACATAAATTTTGCTACAATGAAAGTATGCTGTTGCTATATTTTCTTACTTTTTTAAATCTTTTTTGGTTGGGATTTATAACCTACGGTATTTATCGCAAAAATAAATCTTCTTACAAAGAGTCTATTAATTTACCGTCAAGTAATAATCTTAAAATTAATGTTGTTCGTTATAATCCTTTTGAAAATATTGGTGGCGATCAAAGTTTTATTTTAACCATATTAGATCAGAGCAATTCAGGCGTAATTGTCTCTTCTCTTCATAATCGCGATATTACCCGTGTATACGCCAAACCAATTAAAGATGGTCAAGGTGATAATATCACTTTGTCAAAAGAGGAAAAATTAGCTATAGTTAAAACTATTAAAGGTTAAAATTTAAATGAACCCCAAAATCACCAAAATATCTGGATTAGTAGGAATTTTCCTAATAATTAGTGGTATATCTTATTTTCTTTTTGACTATTTCCTCCCAGCCAGTAATGGTGGTTTTTTAAGTTCCGTTTCCAAAAAAGCAACCGATACTCCATTAGAAACAGAACAAACAAGTACCAACACCAGTCTTTATCCTGGTCCAAAAACTGAAGCCTGTCCTCTCAATGGACAACTTTACACCAAGCAGGAGGCTGCCATCTGGGCTAAACGTCGTCCACTAATGGTAATGATTGAAAACCATGAAGACTCCAGGCCACAATCTGGTTTGCAAACTGCCGATATTGTTTATGAAGCTGTTGCTGAAGGTGGAATTACTCGATTTATGGGTGTTTTTTACTGTGGTCAGGTTGCTGGTTCAGAGGCTAACAAATACGATGTTGGTCCTGTTCGTTCTGCTCGCACTTACTTTCTCGATTTAGCTTCCGAATATTCTGATTATCCGCTTTATAACCATGTTGGTGGTGCCAATTGTAGTGCTGCTACCGATGGTGGTCCTTGTACTACTAACAAAAAAGCCCAAGCTATTGAGCAAATAGCGAGTTTCGGTTGGAACAATAAAGGTACTTGGAGTGATTTGAGTCAATTTTCCTTGTCCTACAAGGCTTGCCGTCGCGAACCGGATCGCACCGGTGATGAACGAGCTACTGAACACACTATGTACTGCTCCACCAAAGAACTTTGGAATGTTGCAGAAACCAGAGGGCTCACCAACTCTACTGAAGCCAAAAAAAGTTCTTGGGATAAAAATTATCGTTCTTGGTTATTTAAACAAACCGATAAATCTAGTTCTTCTCCTACAGCCAATAATATCTCTTTCGATTTTTGGTCGGGTTACAAGGATTATTCAGTAAATTGGAAATATGACTCAGCCAATAATAACTATCAACGCTACAACGGCGGAGTCGCTCATGTCGATTTCAATACTAGTAAAACCATCACTACAAAAAATTTAGTCATCCAATTTGTTAAAGAAACCCGATCTGTCGACGAACACCTACACAATCTTTATGATGTCATTGGTAGTGGTAATGGTATTCTCGTTCAAAACGGTGAAAAAACAGAAATTACCTGGTCCAAAGCCAATCGTCTTTCCCGAACCATCTTCAAAGATAAATCTGGTAAAGAAGTTAACTTTATCGCCGGTAATGTTTGGGTAGAACTTCTACCTATTGGCACTACAGTTTCTTATAATTAATTTTTATGAAAATTCAGAACAGTCTCAAACATCTCTTTGTTTCTCAAACCAGAATCAAGATTATCAATGTTTTGTTCTATCATCCGGGCGAAATTTTTTATGTCCGTCAGTTAGTTCGCTTAATTGATGAGGAGATCAACTCTGTTCGTCGCGAATTAAACAACCTTCAAAAAAGCGGTCTTATTTCTTCTGAATGGCGAGGTAATCGTCTTTATTATTGGGCCGACAAACAGTCGTCACTTTTTACCGATTTATTAATAATCGCCAATCAATCTAATGGTCTTGGTCTTAAACTTCAAAACAAAAACGAAACTCTTGGTTCAATTAAATTAGTTTTTTACAATTATAAATTTATGACCGGCGAAAAAAGAAAAGCCGATGATATTGATTTAGTTATTGTTGGTGATGTCTCAATTCGTGAAATTGAAAGTCTAATTAAACAAGAAGAATCAGTTCGGGGTCATGAAATTAACTATATGGTTATGGGTAAAGGGGAATTTAATCTTCGCCGTCAAAAACGGGATCAATTTATTGTTGACTTTTTCTTGAGTAATCCTATTGCTATAATAGGGAGCTGCCAGGAAATTAATAATCTTTAAATGACTCAAATCAGAAAAGTTATCAAAACTGGTAATAGTTTAGCCCTCACTATTCCATCAAAATCTATTAAGGATTTTAATATTAAAGAAGGCGACCCGGTCTCTATAAAAATTAATCATTCTAAAGCTAGTATTACCTACTCATTCTCTGGCCACCCACGTCAATTATCCCTTATTTCCCAACAAAAATAATTATGACCAAAAATAAAAAAACCATCAGGATTTTTTGGGTAATTATTGCATTAACTTTGTTTTGTGGTCTGTTAAATTTCCCTAAAACTTTACCGATTAAAATTAATTTTAAAAATATAAACTGGGAACACACTTTCTATCGGCCAGATCTTTCTAAAATTGGGCCCGTTCCTTTTATTAAAAATGTCGAACTCAAGTATGGTCTTGATTTAGCCGGAGGGTCTTCACTTCTTTTTGATATTAATACTAGTGGTGTTAGTTCAGAAAATTTACCCAAAGCTTTAGAGTCGCTCAAAAGCAAAATTGAGCGTCGTATCAATCTCTTTGGGGTTAGTGAAACCGCTGTTCAAATAAACAAACAACAAGATAAATATCGTTTACAAGTCGATCTCCCTGGTGTCGAAAATATGAACGATGCTATTGAACTTATTGGTACTACTGCTCAGTTAAATTTTTATGGCGTTGCTGATGATACTTTATTCACTGAGGCTACCTCTTCAGCTGAATTCGAAAAATCACTTAAAGATACTAATATCAACGGATCTCATCTAAAGATTTCTTCAGTCGAAATTAATCCTAACAACTCCCAACCAGAAGTTAGTCTAGAGTTTAACGAAGATGGTTCAAAACTATTTGCCCAAGCCACCAAAGAATTTCAAAACAAAAGAATTGCTATTTTATTAGATGGTCAATTACTAACTGCTCCCACAGTTAACTCAGTAATTACCGAAGGTAAGGCATCTATTAGTGGTAGTTTCACTTCTCAATCAGCCAAAAATTTATCAATCCAACTCAATGCTGGTGCTTTACCCTTACCTATTAAATTAATCCAACAATCTCAGGTCGGCGCTACTTTAGGTCAAGATTCCCTTAATAGAGGTATTTTAGCCGGTGTTGTTGGTTTGGTTTTAGTCTCTCTTTTCATGATTGCTAATTACGGCAAACTCGGCTTAGTTGCTGATATTGGTTTAATTATTTATGGTCTTATTACCCTTAGTCTCTATCGTCTTATACCGGTCACGTTAACTTTCCCTGGTATAGTTGGTTTTATTCTTTCCATTGGTATGGCTGTCGATAGTAATATTTTAATTTTTGAAAGATTCAAAGAGGAAACACGCAAAGGTAAAGATTGGAATATAAGCTTAGAATCAGCTTTTGGTCGGGCTTGGGATTCTATCAAGGATGCCAATACTTGTACTATCATTACCGGTTTTATTTTATTTAATCCATTCAATTGGTCATTTTTAAGCACCTCTGGTATGGTTCGAGGCTTTGCCTTAACTCTTATTTTAGGTATTTTTATTGGTATCTTTACTGGTGTCTTTGTCACTCGCAATCTCTTACGTGTTTTTATTAAAGAAAAAATTAAAAAGTAACTTATGAACGTCATGAAACTAAGACCAATTTTTTTTGGTCTCTCTTTAATCTTATTAATTTCTTCACTATTTTCCATTATTTTTTGGAAATTTAAATTATCTATTGATTTTACTGGTGGTACTACTTGGGAATTAACCTTACCTAACTATTCCGAAGATAAATTAAAAGAAGTTTTTTCTAAAAACAACCTGGAATTAAAAGAAATTACTCCACTTGGAAACCAAAATTATTCTCTAAAATTTCCTGATATTACAGTTGATCAAAAAACAGCCTTAAATCAAACATTAAAAGAAAGTTTTTCCGAATATAAAGAACAAAAATTCGAATCAATTGGTCCTATTTTAGGTAAAGAACTACTTAAAAAAACCATCACCGCTGTTATTCTCTCTTCACTGTTTTTGTTTTTATTTATTGGTCGCCGGTTTAAAGATATTTCTTTTGGTCTTGGAGCAGTTTTAGCAATGCTTCACGATACATTTATCTTGGTTGGCAGCTTTTCTTTACTCGGACATTTTTTTGGTGCCGAGCTCGATTCGTTATTTGTTACTGCCCTACTAACCACTTTATCATCATCAGTTCACGATACTGTTGTTACCTTTGATCGCATTCGTGAACTTAAACGCCAGAGTTTTCAAAAAAATTGGGTTTCTTTAGCCAACGAAGCTATTACTGAAACATTAACCAGATCTATTAATAATTCTATGACCATTATTTTTATGTTAACTTCACTAGTTTTACTTGGTGGAACTACTACTCGCTGGTTTGCTACCGCTCTTCTTATTGGTGTAGTCTGTGGTACCTATTCATCAATCGGTGTTGCTATACCACTCGTTCTCTTTTTCAAAAATCATTCTAAAAAAAACAAATAGGGATATTGATGATCTAATTAATCTATAAGTCTTTCAAAAATTCTTAGATCCATTAGAATTAATTAATAAACATCAATAATCAATGAATAAGTCGGAACTTAATTCCCAATTATCTCTCTTACTATTAATCTCTTTTCTGGCTCTATCTCTGCCTTTAGCCACTAACTTAGTTAAACAAAGTCAAGATGATCGAAGTCGGGCAACGGACACCAGTACTTCCAAGGTAAGTTTTAAGGTAGCTTTCAAAGGAGTTAAACCATCATCAACTTGTTTAACTTCATTAACTAAAATTAAAACTGAAGTAGTTAATAAATCAACCAATACTTTTCAATCAGATATCAATGCATCTTTAACTCCCATCTCTAATGAAACCAATAAGGATGGTGATCAAGTATTCTTAGTCTCTAATCTAGTCTTAGATTCTAAGTTTAATAATCTTAATACCTTTAATTACCTCAGAGTCAAAGGATCATTCCATCTAGCCTCACGGATGTGTCTGAATAATCAAAGTAGCAAATTGGATGAAGTAACCACCTGTGATATCGACTTAACTAATACCAATACCACCACTTATGATTTTTCAGACTATTCCTTAATCCCGGGAGACATCAATCAAGACGGTATGATTAATACCCTAGACTATTCTGTAATTAAATCTAATCTTAATACTTCAACTGATATCAACTGCAATAGAACTGGAGACCTTAACTTGGATGGAGTCGTTAACTCCTTTGATACTTCTTTACTTAAAGAATCATTATCTCAAAAAGAAGATGGACAAATCATTAACCCTAACCCAGTAATACCGACTAATACACCAACACCGACTAAAACCTTAACTCCGACTCCAACTAAAACACCAACGCCAACCATCACTTACACAACGTTTAATCTAACTTTTTATACTTCTTTACCCATAGAAAATGGCGGCCACGCCGATATGGCTTGTGGTGGCAAAATTACCAGTGTTAAGGAAGTAATTTATGTTGCCAACAATGTCTATCCCTGTGGTACCAAAATATATCTTGAAGGTTACGGCATTATGACAGTCAAAGACAGGGGTGGCAAGAGCTTTAATAGTAAAACTAGATTAGATGTCTTAATTCCCCGCAACCCTGGCGAAAGTGATAGTGCTTACTTCAGGAGAGTAAACGACAAAGGTCGTCCATCCGTTAGAGGTTATCTTATTAAATAAATCAACCTTTTTGGTAAAGTTCAGGACTGAATCTTTTTGTGTCTTTCTGTTTTTCTGGTAAAGTCGATTTATCTTCCCTTAATTTAGATGGAACACTTCCCATTCCGGCTTCATCAATTGGTTTAACGGGTTTTACTAATTCTTCTTTTTTTATTAAGAAATCTGATCTAGGTCTTATTTCCATTTTTATTTAAAACTTTTAATTTTTTCTAACAAAATTTCTCTGTCATTTAATTCTGGTTTTTCTTCCACTTCTTTAAAAATACTGTTCAATACCTCACCGATCTTTGGCCCTGGTTTTATTCCTAATATTTCCATTACATCCAAGCCATTCACTTTCAAGTCTTTGACTGCAAATGGCTGCTTCTGGACCTCTACAATTCTTTGTTTAAATAATTCCCATCGCCAACTAGTCTCCTTAGCTCCACTACCTAATCTGTCGGCTCGACGCATAGCAATCATTTCATCAATATAATCCAATGTTACATTTCTAATAAATCTTCTCACTGCCTTATCAGTTTGAGTTTCTTGTACTGTAAACATATGCCATCGCACCAATCTAAACAATTGATCCAATTCTTTATTTGATAATTTCAATCTTTTACCGATTTCAACCGCAATTCTTGATCCATAAACTTCATGATTGTGAAATGTTTTTTCTTTTCCATCATCCCGCATTGATTTTGGTTTACCTACATCGTGAAGCAAAGCCGCCAATCTGGTTACCGGATTATTACTTTGGCAATTATCCAAAGCTTTTAAATTATGTGTCCAGACGTCATCAATATGATGTCCTTTTTGGGTCATTCCTACACCATTAATCAATTCCGGCATAATTTCAGCCATCAATCCGGATTCTCTTAATAATTCAATTCCTTCTGATGGAGTAGAGGATAACAATATTTTAAACAATTCATCCCGAATTCTTTCTCCGGCAATATTTTTAATTAAGTGAGCATTTTTCTTAATCGACTCCAAAGTTTTTTCTTCAATTTTAAATCCTATTTGTCCGGCAATTCTTACTGCTCGTATTAATCTCAATGCATCTTCACCAAATCTCTCGTCTGGGTTACCCACAGTTCTAATTAGTTTGTTTTCTAAATCTTTTTGCCCTTCAAACAAATCAATTATTTCAATATTTCCTGAGTCAAAGCCTCCCTTTTTAAGGGAGGGTAGAGTGGGTTTAAAATTAATTGCCATCGCGTTAATAGTAAAGTCTCTTCTTTCTAAATCTTCTGTCAAGGTTTTACCCCATTTAATTTCATCTGGATGACGACCATCACTATAACCCCTTTCAGTTCTAAAAGTTGTTACTTCAAAAATTTCCCCATCCTTTTCTACAATACTCAAAGTTCCAAAAGCATTATTATAAAAACTATTTTTCGGAAACAGTTGTTTCATTTCTTCTGGAGTCAAATTAGTGGTAAAATCCCAATCGTTTACTTCTCGCCCCAAAAGAAGATCACGAACCGCCCCGCCGACGATATAAATCTCAGCTTTATTTTCGTGAAACTTAGCAATAATTTTTTTAATCCTCTCTGGGATCACTAATTCTTTCATTCTCCTCTATTTTACCTTATTTTAAGTTGCCCTTTTTAAAGCAAAGGGTTTAAATATTTTTTTTACCCCTCTTGTCAAAGAGGGGGAGGGGAGATTATGTCTTGATCCAAAAAACCCTCCAGTTTCCTGGAGGGTTCTATAAATCGTTTTTATTTAGTTTATTGACGATCTGGCTTTGGTAAAGCTTCTTTTACAGCGATATTTCTACCCATCTGTTCAGAGTTATTGAGAGCTTCCATAGCTTTAGCAGCATCTTCATCGTTTTCGAATTCAACGAAACCGAAGCCTTTGCTTCTCTTAGAGAATTTATCAATGACTACGTTTGCTGAAGTTACAGCACCGTAAGCTGAAAAGATTGAATTCAAATCAGCATCAGCCATTGCAAAAGGAAGATTGCCTACAAATAATTTTTTTGCCATGTGTTTTTTTTAAAAACTCCTTAAATACCTTAATAAAATATAACAGGTTTGAACCTCGCTCCCAAAAGTTGGCTACCTTTAGGAACTAATGAATAGTATATAACATATTTCCCAAAAATGTGTAAAATTGACTATCTATGCTTTGTATTGACCATTCCACCTCAGAAACCGAAATTTTAAAATTACTCCTAAAAAACCGTCAAATCAGCCAAAAAGATGCTGACAGTTTCCTAAAACCCGTAAACCCTCAAAAACTTGAGCCTAAAAATTTTGGCGTTAATCAAAAATCTCTCTGTCAAGCTGTCGAAATTATTCAGGATCATATCAAAAAAGACAGTCAAATTTTGATCTATGGTGACTATGATGTCGATGGTATTACTGCCACCGCTATTTTGTGGCAGGTTTTATATCAGCAAGGTGCCAAAGTTTTACCTTTTGTTCCCGACAGAGAAACAGATGGTTACGGTATCAAGGCTGATTCGTTTTTCCGCATTCAAACCGAAAAAAAACTTCATTTTGATTTACTCATTACTGTCGACAATGGTATTGTTGCTGGCAAAGAATTAGAAAAAATTCTTAAATCCGGTACTCAAATTGTGGTTATTGATCATCACGTTGCCGATAATTTTTTACCCAAAGAAATTTCTACAGTTCATTCTACTCTTACTTCCGGTTCCGTTCTTTCTTGGTTAGTTGCCTCTCAAATCGACAAGTCCAGTGACTTGGGTTTAGCTGCTCTCGGTGCTGTTACTGACTGTATGCCACTTAATACTGTTAATCGTAATATTGTCTATCATGGACTTCAATCTCTTCGTCTTCAACCAAATCATGGTATCAAAAAATTAATTCAAACCAGCGGTTCCAAGCAAGATTCACTCACTACTTACGATTTAGGTTTTACTCTTGGACCAAGAATTAATGCTGTTGGTCGTTTATCCAATCCTATTGATGCCTTACGTCTTTTGTGTAGTCAAACGCCTCAGCAAGCCAATAAATTTGTCTCTATTTTAGATGGTTACAACAAAGAACGTCAAATTCTTCAACAAGAAAGTCTAGTTTTAGCCGAGAAAAATATTAATCCCAAAGATAAACTTCTTTTTATTGCCGATGCTTCTTTTCATCCTGGAGTTATTGGTTTAATCGCTGGTCGCCTTACTGAAAAATATTATTTACCTTCAATTGTTATTAGTGTTGATGACGAGATTTCCAAAGGTTCTTGTCGATCCATAAAAGAATTAAATATTATTGAAACTTTACGCCAATTTTCTGATCTTTTTATTGACTTAGGTGGTCATGCCGGTGCTGCTGGTTTTAGTATCAAAACTAAGAAGATAGGAATAATGAAAGCACAAATAACCAAGTTTGTTAATCAAAAATTAGCCAATTGCGAACTTAAACCCGAAAAATTTATTGATGCTCAAATGAAATTAAATGCTGTCACTGTCAAAAATTGTCGTCTTATCAAAAAACTTGAACCATTCGGTATTGGCAATCCTGACCCGGTATTTTTATTCAAACAAGTTCGGGTTGTCGAAAAACGTCTTCTCGGCTCCACAGGTGATCATCTCAAATTAAAAGTAGGCGATTCTATGATAGATACTATTGCCTTCAAAAAAGGGGACTATGATTCAAAAATAAAAGTCGGTGACCTTATCGACTTTACCGCTAACCTTAGTTTAAATATTTGGAATGGTTACACTTCTCCCCAACTTGTCGTCAAAGACTTTCTATCGTAAAATACACCTATGACTAGAATATTAAATGCAGAATGTACCACTAAGGTAGGTGAAAAAGTTACTATCAAAGGGTGGGTGAATAGTGTTAGAAGCTACGGTAAGTTAGCTTTTGCTGATATTCGCGATCGCTCTGGTCTTATTCAAGTTGTTGGTGGTCCAGAAATTGGTTCATTAAAAGACGAATCGGTAGTCGAAATTACTGGTACTATTCGTAGTCGCAATGAAAAATATTTTAATGACAAATTAATTACTGGGAAAATTGAAATTGAAGTCGAATTAGTTAACGTTTTATCCAAAGCTGCTGAGTTGCCTTTTGATATTCGCCAAGCAGATATCAAAACTACCCTCCCTGTTATTTTAGATAACCGTTCATTATCTCTTCGTAATCAAAAAATCCAGGATGTTTTTAAAGTTCAGGCTACCATAGTCCAAGCTTTTAGAGAATGCCTTAATCAAATTGGTTTTACAGAAATTTTTATTCCTACTATTGTTGCTGGTTCTACTGAAGGTGGATCCGAAGTTTTTCCTATCGATTACTTTGGTTACCGAGCCTATTTAGCTCAAAGCCCACAATTATACAAACAAATCCTTACCTCTATTTTTGAAAGAGTCTTTACAGTTGCCCATGCTTATCGAGCTGAACCATCAGTCACCACTCGCCATCTTACCGAATATGTTGGTCTTGATGTTGAAATGGGTTTTATAGATGATTGGACTGAAGTTTTAAAAACTGCCGATAACGTGGTTAAATCAATATTCAAAGCTATCTCCGAAAAACATCAAAACATTCTTGATGAATATGGAGTTTCTATCCCTCAAACAGTAGAAAATACTCCAACTATAAAACTTAAAGATGCTCTACAATTAATCTTCGAAAGAACAGGTCGCGATGTTCGTAATGAACCTGACATGGACCCAGAAGGGGAACGCGAAATTTGTCGTTGGTCTCGAGAAAAATATGGTAGTGATTTAGTTTTTATTACTCATTTTTATACCAAAAAACGAGCCTGGTATTCTTATGCTGATCCAAAGAATCCCGAAGAAACTTTAACCTTCGATTTAATCGGTTGTGGTGTTGAATGGATTAGTGGTGGTCAACGTATTCATGATTACCAACAACTTCAAGAAAAAATTATTTCTCGAGGTCAAAATCCAGCCGATTTCGAACTTCCCTATGGTCAAGCATTTAAATATGGCATGCCCCCAGAAGGTGGTTTTGCTATTGGTCTCGAACGAATTACTCAAAATATTTTAGGTTTAGAAAATGTTCGCCAAGCCAGTCTTTTCCCTCGTGACATGGAAAGAGTCGATTCTAGATTATCCGTTTCTGGTAAAAAAATTGCTAAGATTAAAACGGATGGTAAAAAAAACAACAAGCCTAAAAAATAATTGGCTCGATTTTGTCATTATTTTTCTGATTTTAATTCTCAATCTTTTTTGGTTGCCGACTTTTTCGTTTTGGAAAATTTATCCCAAAAATAGTTTCATTACCGAAAATAATCAGATTTTAGATTTTTCTCATCCGGAAACCCCATTGGTTAAATTAGTTAATCCACCCCAACTTTTAACCGATAAATATATCTTAATTGATGTCGATACAAATAAAGTTTTAGTTTCCAAAAATCAGGATAGTAAAATTTATCCCGCCTCTACCACTAAATTAGCTACCGCTCTTACTGCTCTCAATTTATACCCTCTCGATGAAGTTGTTACTATTGATCAAAAATACGATGAAGGTAAAGTTATGGATCTTCAACCCGGCGAAAAAATCACCGTTAAATCTTTAGTTACTGCTCTATTAGTTTATTCCGCCAACGATGCTGCTTTTTCATTAGGTAATCATTATAGTCAAGGTTTATCTGGTTTTATTAGTCAAATGAATTCTCTTATGACTAAATATAATCTCAAAAATACTCATTTTGTTAACCCTGACGGTCTTCACAATGATAATCACCACTCCACTGTTTATGATCTTTCTCAGTTGGGTCGTTTAGCTATTCAAAATTCCACTGTTCGCGATGTCGTCAAAAATAAAAGTATGACTATTACTAATGTTACCGGAGAAATCAAACATGAAATCACTACTACTAATGAGCTTTTAGGAGTTATTCCAGAAGTTATTGGTCTTAAAACCGGATTTACCAATGAAGCAAAAGGTTGTTTTATTGGTCTCCTAAATATCAATGGTCATTTGGTCATTAGTGTTGTCGCCAATAGTGACGATCGTTTTCAAGACACCAAAAATCTTATTTCCTGGCTCAAACAAAACGTTTCTTGGGTTGAATACTAATCCCCAACATATTTACTCGATACGGCCGATACATACGCCACAAAATTATTGTCTCCCTCAAACACAAAAATCGGTTGTAAATAATTGGTCAATATTATTGGCTCGTAGTAAGCCAAATATATCTTCCGTATAGTTACATTAGAATCACTTATATCTCTGGCTGTCCAGTAATTACCCGATTTCAAATCACTTATTGCCTCTTCCGCTGTCTTTATTGGATAAGTCGAATATGATTCTCTATCAATATTTACATCCTTAAAGTTAACCCCAATTATTTTTTTCGCTTCTACTGTCGATCCTGAAATTAAAACCGAAATTGATGCTTGGCCAAAATTAGAAGAAATTAAATCAAAATTATCAAAATCTTTTCTGTAAAAATCCACTCTGGCAGCATTAGCTTCCGATTGAGCCGACACTGACTTCAAAGTTCCCCCGTCTATTTTCCAGTATGAAACATTCTTTTCTCCATTTTTCAAATCCTCCGACAATTTATTTCCTTTATTCAAAAAATTTGAAGCAATTTCTATTGCCTCTGATTTACTTGGTACTTTGTTCTCTGTCAACAATACTTGGTCTGAGCCGTAAGGATAGGTCAATTCAAAATTTCCCGCCAATACGTTTAATGTTAATGTTTTATTGTTAGTTGTATCCTTAAATTCATAAATACCCGCCTTAAGTTCTACGGGATCACTATTAAATCCAAAAGATTTTGCTGTTTGAGTATCTTCCTGTAACGCCAAAAATGTTGTATTTGGTCGGTAAATTATATAAACCTTTGCTTGGTCTTTAAAATTCGGTACCGTATCATTAGCCAATTCAAAGCTAAAATTTTTACTTGTCTTTTCTTTTTCTGGGAAAACTATCTTTGGTAAAACTCCATACCTTACTGTTGGCGCTGTATAAACCGGATTACGGCTTCTGTATAAATTATAAGAAGTAGTTACGATTACCCAAAGCAAACTAAAAACTATTACTCCAATACCGCCAAATTTAATCACTCTTCTGCTGGTATAAGCCGTCTGTGTTAATGACATAAATTATTCTACACTAAAATGATACAATATTAACCATGAGTGACACTAAAGTTGTTCGTACCCGCATTGCCCCCAGTCCCACAGGAGAATATCACATCGGCCATTTGCGTACCTGTCTTTACGATTATGCTTTAGCTCGCAAATACAATGGTCAATTTATTATTCGTATTGAAGATACTGATCAAAAAAGATTTGTCGCCGGTTCAGCCGAACGAACACTTCAAGTTATCAAAGATTATGGCTTAAACTGGGACGAAGGTCCGGATATCGGTGGTCCATATGCTCCGTATACTCAAACCAAACGCCTTGAAATTTACCAAAAATACGCCCAAGAATTAATTGATAAAGGTTTAGCCTATTATTGTTTTTGTACTCAAGAAAGACTTGATTCGCTTCGTGCCTCTCAAAAAGCTGCCGGTCATTTACCCAAATACGACCAACATTGTCTCAATTTGTCCAAAGAAGAAATCCAAAAAAATCTTGATGCCAAAATTCCTTACACCATTCGTATGGTTATTCCCAAAAACGAAACCATAATTTTTGAAGATGCTATTCGGGGAAAAATCAAATTCAATACTAATGACGTTGACGATCAAGTAATTATCAAATCAAATGGCATCCCTACCTATCATTTAGCCGCCATGGTCGACGATCATCTAATGGGAATTACTCATGTTTTTCGTGGCGAAGAATGGCTCACTTCCACTCCCAAACATCTTTTGCTTTATCGTTATTTTGGTTGGGAACCACCAATTTTTGCCCACCTTACGGTAATTTTAAATCCAGATGGTAAAGGTAAATTAAGTAAACGTCATGGTGCTACTTCGGCTCGTTCATTTTTAGAAGATGGCTATTTGCCCGAAGCTATGCTCAATTTCTTAATGTTTTTGGGTTGGAATCCTGGTGATAATCGAGAATTTTTTACCTTAGAAGAATTTGTTCAAGCTTTTAGTCTTGAACACCTTCACAAAAAATCCCCGGTTTTCGATCGCAAAAAACTTGATTATTTAAATGGTTATTATCTTCGCCAAAAAACTGACGATCAATTATTTGACTTATTCAAAAAATTTTTACCTCAAGCCACAGATGACCAAATAAAAATTTTAGTTCCGGTCCTCAAGGATCGAATTGTTAAACTATCCGATCTTCAAACTCAAGCCAAATTTTTATTTGAAGATGTTGATTATGATAAAGATTTATTATTCAAAAAGGGGACTGACCCAAAACTGGCCATCGAGTTTTTAACTCAAACAAAAAAATCTTTATCAACCTTAAAAACTTTTGACTTTACCACTATCCAATCTTGTTTAACGAATTTAATTTCGTCAAATAATTGGAATGTTGGTGAATTCTTTATGGTTTTTAGAGTTGCTATTTGTGGTTCTGCTTTTACTCCTCCAGTTGTTGACTGTCTTCCGGCTTTAGGCAAAGAATCAACTCTAAAAAAAATAGACATTGCTGTTAACAAACTTTCATAAATTTTTATTAAAATAATTTGTGGCGTTTTTATTTTTTATACTTTGTTTCTTTTTATCTAAACCTGTCTTCGCCGAACCAACAATAAAGATAACCGACTTTTCGTCAAACTCTTCACCTGAATGGATTCAGTTAACTAACAATTCTTCCGAATCAATCAATATCTCTAATTGGTATTTCAAAGACCTTGCTGGTACAGTCAAAACAATTACTAATACTTGTATTTCAAGCAATCTTACTCAAACTTTCGATTTTAGTAGTTATTTAAATAATGATGGTGACACCGTTTATCTATATAACAACACTAACGAACTAATCGACACTTTTACCTACACTACCGGTGTTACTAAAGACAAACCAACTAATACTAATACTTGTGCTCTTCCAACTAATACTCCAACATCAACACCAATTCCAACCAATACTCCAACTCCCACCGCCACACCAACCTCCGATCCAACCATTGTCAATCCTACTTCCGGAGTTACTATGACCGAATTTATGCCTTATTCCGATCCAGAATGGATTGAAATCCATAACAGCAATGACAAACCCATTAAGCTCGTCGGTTGGAAACTTGAAGACAAAGAAAGCCATACTAGAAATATTAGCGATATTACTATTGGTGCCAATAGTTATTTTATTTTTGAGTACTCAGCTTTTTTTGACAATAATAACGATGAAACCGTAATTTTTCGTCGCCAAGACAATACCGTAATTAATCAAACTTCTTACAATGGCGGACTAAGAACTGTCGATCGCTCTTGGTCATTAATTAATAACAGCTGGTGTCAATCAAGTATTACCAAAGGTTACGTTAATGTTACTTCTTGTTATTCCGCCCCCACTTCAACTCCTATTCCTACCAACACCCTTACTCCAACTCCCGATCAAAGTAAATTTACTTCATCAGATACAGCCACAGAATCAGCTATTATCGAACCGTCTCAAGGCTCAAGTTTTATTACTCCAGAGATTACCCCTGTTCCTACCAGCGGAGAAGTCTTGGGCAACGATATTGCTAATACTACTCAAAAAAATTATCTTCCTTTAATCTTAATTATCTCCGGAGGTCTTTTACTGACTTCTCCAATAATTATTAGTAAACTTAATAAGAAGTGAAAAAAATAATTCGTTTTATTCCGGCTATTATTTGGATGTGTGTTATTTTTTATTTCTCCTCACGTCAAACTACTGGCATTGGCGGCGATTCTTACTGGTATCGATTTTTAATCCTCAAAACTTTTCATCTTGTCGAATACGCTGTTCTTTTTTTCCTAATTAATTTCGCCGTCAACAAAAAAACAACCTCTATTTTAATTTCTTATCTTTATGCTGTTAGTGATGAATTTCATCAATCTTTTACTCCTGGTCGAATGCCTAAATTCACTGATACATTAATTGATTTACTTGGCATTTTAATTGGATTTCTAGTCATAAAATTTATCTGGCCTCGGATCAAAATAAAATTTAAGTCTTGACTCGGGGAGGAAAAATCGTTTAAATGTATATCTGTTACATACATTCAAAAACGATTTATGAAAAAAATATTTCTAAGCTTAGCCATAATTATTGCTGTTAGCAGCTTTTCTTTTCTTTTAACTAGGGCCTATTTTTCCGATAGAAAAGTCAGCTCGGGTAACAAATTTACTGTCGGCACTCTCGATTTACAAGTTGGCGATTCTCAAAACAAACAAGTCGAACCTTTTGTAATTTCTGACTTAGGAACAGGTGAAATTGCCGGTCAAAAAATCTGGAAAGTAAAAAATACTGGAACTTTGTCTGGTAATTTTATTGCCGAACTTTCAAATATTTCAGATGATGAAAATGGTTGCAACGTTCCCGAAAGTGAAGTTGATCAAACATGTGACACTCCTGGAGTTGGTCAGGGTGATCTCGGGAAACTAATCAGTGTCAATCTTTATTTGGATAATAACCTTAAAACCACTTTTCCTTTGACCGAAGCCGGTATCACTGCTCTAAATAATTATTGGTCTACTAATCAGATAGTTCTAAATCCAGGTCAGGAATCAGAACTTAAAATTGAATGGTTTGAAACAGGTGATTATGGTAACGAAATCCAAAGTGATAGTTTAGGTTTTGATTTAAACTTCAATCTCCAACAAGTCGTCAATTAATTTATGACTTCTATTTTAAGTTTTTTAAAATGGCTATTGACTTTAGTTTTAATAATTTTAGCTGTTTTTTTTCTTCTGTCTCAATTAAATCTCCCGGGAAATTATCATGTCTTTTTAGTTCAATCAGGTTCTATGTCACCGGCCCTAAAAACCGGTGACGTAGTTATTATTAAACCTGTTTCTTTATATAAAGTTAACGACATTATTACCTTCAATTCTCAACAAAACTTTACTGTCACTCATCGAATTGCTCAGGTAAATAATGACAGTTTTATTACCAAAGGTGATGCTAACCCTGTTGCTGACCAAAATACTCTCCGCAATTCAGACATTCTTGGAAAAGTTTTTTTTACTATCCCAAAAATTGGCTATTTTATAATGTTTGTCAAAAGTCTTCCGGGATTAATTATTCTTATTATTATCCCTTCAACTCTGATTATTTACCAAGAGTTTTTAGAAATAAAAAAGAACCTTAAAAAAAATCTCACTTGATAATTTATGGCCAGAATTTGGTTTTTAGTTCTCATTTTTAGTCTCATTTTAGTTAAACCTACCAACGCTGATTTTGTTTCTCGCAAATCCATAAAAAACAATCAATTTTCTGCTACCACACTGGATTTTTCCAAAATTAAAACTACCAACGAATCAACTGTCGAAAGTTTATTTAATATTGATCAGCTTTTACCTGGCGGTTATCAAGTCAACACCCTAAGAATAAAAAATCAAGGCAAATCCCAATTAAAATATAATCTTTCTTTTCAAAAAATATCTGGTGATGATAATTTTTGTCGTCATCTAAAAATCAATCTATCCAAAAACAATCAGACTTTCTATCAAGGTGATTTAATTGACCTTAACTTCAACGATTCTTTTTCAAAAGATTCAGATTTTACTGACTGGTTAATTACCCTAAGTTTAGATAAAAATTATCTATCTAACCAAACATTAAACTGTCAATTCGATTTAGTAATTTTAGGTTTTAATCAAGATATAAATCAAAAATCCGGGTTTGAATATCAACAAGTAATATCAAATTATGTTTCCTCTAATTAAATTAATTCAAAAACTTTTTTTTCTTATATACTTAAACTGTGAAACGTCATTGGTCTCATTTTTTTATACCCAAAAAAGAAAATAATTTTCGCGCCACTATCCTCAAAAATGGTTTCTTGGCTTTATTGGTCGGTATTTATCTTCTCAATCAGGCTTTCATAAAGTATCTTAGTTTCGCTAAACCAGGAGTTTTAGGTTATTCATCAGAAATTACCGCCCAAAAAGTTTTCGATCAAACCAATAATCAGAGAACTGCCCTTGGCTTAACTGCCCTAAAATATAACTCAATATTATCCCAATCGGCCGCCCAAAAAGCCCAAGATATGTTTGCTAATAATTACTGGGCTCACAATTCTCCTAAAGGAACTACTCCTTGGGATTTTTTTAAAGCCGTTGGTTACCAATATTCAGTTGCCGGTGAAAACTTGGCCCGTGATTTTTACGACACCGATTCTCTCATGAAAGCTTGGATGAATTCTCCTACTCACAAAGCCAACATTATTAATTCTAAATATCAGGAAATTGGTATCGGTGTGGTTAATGGTACCTTAGGTGGTATTAAAACTACTTTAGTAGTTCAACATTTCGGCACCCCGGTTGCTGCTGTTATTGAACCAAAAAAGACTCAAACTCAAAAACCGGTAATATCCAACGATATTGTTATCAATGACGAACAAAATAAGGTCGTTGATATTATTCCGCAAACATCTGAGTCTCAAGTCTTATCTCAAAACCAACAAAATTATCTTAATCCTCTGACTCTGAATAAAATTTTTGGCCTAATTATTTTTGGTCTCATCATTACTGTCTTATTTATAGATGGCTACATTACTCTCAAACACGGTATTCATCGTATGACCGGTTCAACTGTTGGCCATATAGGTTTTTTAATTGTTATTCTTTTATTTATTCTTTATCAACAACAGGGGGTAATTTTTTAAACTATGATTATTCCTAAAGAAGTTCGACAAAAACCTTTAGAATACCTTATTCTAGGTATTATTTTTCTTATCGGTCTGATTCTCTATTTCTTTGCTCCGTTTGATTCTCACGGCAAAAGAATTATTGTTTACCTTATGGCTGCCAATTATTTTTTTTGGAGTCTTTATCACCATTACCGGCGAGGAGACCTCAGTCTCTCAATTATTATTGAGTACTTAATTATTGCTCTCTTCGGAATTACCTTGCTTACTTTATCGTTTTTTTAATCTGTTCTGTTTGCCAGGCCTTTATTTTTTTTGGGTCACCCGATAACAAAACTTCTGGTACTGTTTTTCCCATAAAATCCCTTGGTCTCGTATATTGCGGATATTCAATTGTTCTTATTTTTTGACCATCAATTTCTGTCTCCGACCAGCTTTCTGTTTGACTCGATTCATCTTTTCCCAATACTCCAGGAATTAATCTAGTTACCGAATCAATCAACACCATCGCTGGCAATTCACCACCAGTTAATACATAATCACCAATCGATATTTCTTCATCAATCATATAATCACTGATTCTTTGGTCAAACCCTTCGTAATGACCGGCCAATATTACTAAATTTTCCAATTTTGACAATTCTTCTGCCTTTGCTTGATCAAATTTTTTCCCTCTCGCCGACATCATAATTATTCTTGTTTTGTTTTCTCTTTGTCTTTTTTCTTTGTCCTCATTAGACATTAAAAATTCGACATTAGAAATTTTTTCTAAAGCCTTCCAAACCACATCCGCTCTTATCAGCATCCCCACATCACCCCCAAAAGGTTTATCGTCTACCGAACCATAATTATCAATCGCCCAATCACGTAAATTATGAGTTTTAATTTCCACTAAACCATTTTTTATTGCCCTTTTTATAATACTTTCCTCAAAAGGGGATTCAAACATTTTTGGAAACAATGTCAACACCTCTATCTTCATAAGCCTATTTTATCATTTTGCGCTATACTCATTTTATATATGACAACAAAAACCAAAAAATCAGTCGCTGTTATCGTTATTCCTACATACAATGAAGCCGATAATATCGGCAAAATGATTAAGTATCTTAATACCAAAACTTTTGTTGATATCGAAAATAAAAAAAATGATTTAACCCAAGATTGGGATATGAAAATTTTGGTTGTCGATGGGAATTCTCCCGATGGTACTGGTAAGATTGTCGAAAAAGAAGCTAAAAAATATTCCAATACTTTTCTTTATACCGAAACTAGTAAAGACGGTATTGGTGCCGCTTACCTTAAAGGGTTCAAATACGCTATGGAACATCTCAAAGCCGATTTTGTCTTTGAATTCGACGGTGATTTCCAACATCCTCCGGAAACTATCCCGGTTATGTTGAAAGCCATGGAAGACGGTTACGATTATGTTATTGGGTCTCGTAAAATCAAGGGTGGTTCTAACCCTAAGGGTTGGGGTTTCAAGCGAGTCTTTTTCTCTGAAGTTGGTGGATTTACTGCTCGTTTTATGATGTTTTTTCCGTTCAAAAATTTCTTCAAAGTTACTGATCCTACCACCGGTATTAAAGTTACTCGTGTCAAGGGTTTTATCGACAAAATGGATATGGATTACAGCCGTCTTCTGACTCGTAGTTTTGGTTACAAACTCCAACTTCTTTTTGAAACTCTCAAAATGGGTGCCAAATTCAAAGAAGTTCCTCTTCAATTTCATGTCCGTAATGCTGGTGAATCCAAAATCGAATCAAAAACCGCCAAAGATATTTTCCGCGTTGCCTTTTTACTTCGATGGCAAGATGAATTTACTCAAAAATTCCTTAAATTCGGTACCGTTGGTTTTGTCGGTTACTTAGTCAACGCTACATTTTTATCAATTTTTTCCAAAGCCTGGTCTATTGAATGGCTTTCGTGGTTATTATCAACCGAGTTGTCTATCATTAGCAATTTCACTCTCAATAATCTTTGGACATTCAAGTCTCAAAAAATTTCTGAATCTAAACAATTAGTTTCCAAGTTCCTTCAATTCAATCTTTCTTCTATGGGAGCTTTATTAATCCAAACCATTTTTGGAACTCTAGGTGTTATGGCTTTTGGTCCAGGCTCTCGACAAATTTTATTACCATTCATCATCGTTTTCTTAGTTCTTCCATACAATTGGTTCATGTATAACAAGTTCATTTGGAAAAATAAGAAAAAATAGTTTTAATATTGTAAAATAGGCTATTCACTAATTATTTTTAATTTTAATTAGTAATTATTAATTAGTAATTAGTAATTTCATTATGAAAGGTATTGTTCTTGCTGGTGGCCGTGCCACTCGTCTTCGTCCGTTAACTGCCATTACATCCAAACAACTTCTTCCGGTTTATAACAAACCCATGATTTTTTATCCTATCGAAACTTTAATTAAAGCGGGGATAAAAGATATTTTGATCATTATCGCTCCTGACTATTCCGGTCATTTTCTAAATCTCTTGGGCGATGGTAAAGAATTTGGAGCTCATTTTAGTTATGCTGTTCAAAAGGAACCAAAAGGTTTGGCTGATGCTTTTATTATCGGTGCTGATTTTATCGGTAACGATAACGTCACTATGATTTTAGGTGATAATATTTTTGATCAGGATTTTTCTTCAGAAATCAAAAATTTCAAATCCGGCGGTATGGTTTTTGCTAAGCAAGTTTCCGATCCGGAACGTTTTGGTGTCGTCGAATTTGATCAAAATATGAAAGCTATTTCTATCGAAGAAAAACCCACTGCCCCCAAAAGTAACTATGCTGTCGTCGGGCTTTATACCTACGATAATCAAGTTGTTGATATCGCCAAAAACCTTAAACCATCGGATCGCGGCGAAATCGAAATTACTGATATCAATCGAACTTATTTAGAAAAAGGTGAACTACAAGTAAATATTTTCGATACTCTTTGGGAAGATGCTGGTACTTTCGATAGTCTTTTGCATGTCAGCAACATCATGGCTCAAAAAGCTAAACAGACACAAGGCTAATATCTGAGGTTGATCCGGTTTCCATCCAATTATTCCCATGAATCACCAGTAAACTATCGCCATAAGAAATTTGTTTACTCTTGATCAATATTTTAATTATGCTTTGTGGCATTTCAAAAAAGGTTTTAGAAAACTTCTTTACATAAGATTTAACACCATAACTTATAGTCAAACCCTTTGCTGTATCCTTATTGTCGGTAATCGCTATTATGGGTAAATTATTTCTATATCTAGAAAAAATTCTTGCAGTATTTCCTGATTGGGTAAAAATTATTACAGCTCCTATTTTTAGTTCTTTATTATTTTGAATTATTTTTACCGCCGCATCAACCAATACCTCAGTTGAATTTTTTGGTTCAATAGTTAAATTTCTAGTAATCATAGAATTTTCAGCAAAAATAGCAATACTGCTCATTTCTCTAATCACCCTAACAGGATTAACTCCAATAGAAGTTTCTTCTGACAACATCAATGCGTCTGTTCCATCAAACACGGCGTTTGATACATCAGTTGCTTCGGCTCTAGTAGGTCTATTGTTTGTCACCATCGATTGAAGCATTTGGGTTGCCACAATCACTGGTTTACCATTCAGTCGACATAAGTCGATTATTTTCTTCTGCCAAAAAGCTAGTTCGTTTATAGGAACTTCTATACCCAAATCACCTCTAGCTATCATGATTCCATCAGAAACTTTTATAATTTCTTCAATATTTTTAATTGCTCTTCTATTTTCAATTTTTGCCACCACCTTAACTGCCGAGTCAATACTTTTTAATTTATTTTTTAAATAAAGAACATCTTTTTCGTTTCTAACAAAAGATAGGGCGATATAATCAGGATCGATTTCATCTAGTTTCTCCAAAATTTGCTTATCTTTTTCTGACAAAATAGGTAAGTCCAACTCTTCAGATATAATATTTAAACTTTTGCCGTTTTTTATCACTGAAAACTCTTCTACTTCAATCTTAATTCCGTTACCATCTTTGCCTTTTACTAATCCTTCGACGTTTCCATCATCAATAAAAATTCTACTCCCCCTTTTAATATATTTGATCGCTATTTCAGGATTTATTTTAATTACTCTTAAGTCTTTGTTTAATTTACTATTAATCCAAAAAACTCCACCAGGATTAATTTCGATATTATTTTTATCTTTTGTATCCAGTCTTATTTCCGGACCTTGAAAATCAATCATTATTCCTAGTTTTTTCTTTAGCCTTTTTGCTACAATCCTTGATCTTTTTATTATTCTCTTGTGCCATTCAAATTCATTATGTTTCAAATTAAAGCGAAAAATATTTACTCCATCTATTATCATTTTTTCGATTACCTCAATCGACTCAGAAGCCGGACCGATAGTCGCAATGATTTTTGTCCTCTTTTCCATTAATAAAATGATAGCAAACTTTGTGGTAGTATTTCTCATATATGAATTTTTCCCAAAATTTCATTAAATCACCCCAACTTGTTTCTCAACTTCTTCAATCCAGTCAAATAAATTCTGGAGATGTTGTTGTCGAAATTGGTCCAGGTAAGGGAATTATTACTCAAAAATTATTAAATTTTGGTTGCCAGGTCATTGCTATCGAAAAAGATCGTCAATTAATTAATGAACTCCAAGATCGATTTTCTCAAAATAAAAATTTTAAATTAATTAACACTGATTTTCTTTTATGGTCACTACCAAAAACACCCTATAAAATATTTTCCAATATTCCTTTCTCAATTACTGCTCCTATAATCAATAAAATTCTAAAATCACCCAATAAGCCAGACGAAATGTATTTAATCTTACAACAAGAAGCCGCCGAAAAATTTTCTTTATTCGATGATATTAATAATCAAGATGCTATACTGGCTGCTCCATTTTTTGCTGTTGAAATTTTAGGTGATATTGATCGGACTGCTTTTACCCCCAAGCCTCAAGTAAATATAGTTTTTGCCAAATTTACTTTACTAAATAAACCATTAATTGATCTGCCGCATTATCAACAATTTCGTGATTTTATTATTTTTGGTTTTAATCAATGGAAGCCCAATATTTTTGAAATTTACAAAAAAATATTTTCCTATGATCAGTTCAAAAAAATTAATCACCAATTAAAAGTAAATTCTCTCAAACCAACTCAATTAAATTTAAACCAATGGTTAGGCTTATTTTCTATCTATCAAAAATTCGTCCCTGATGCCAAAAAACGTTTTATTTCCGGTTTCGAAAAAATCTATTTATCCCATATTAAATTCTCAAACTAATTTTTCCCCATTGAATTAATTTCTTGTTCGATATAAACTCCATCTATTATTGAAAAAATTATATAAAAACATAGCGTTTTTATAAATATTGTTTTCACTGTACCTGAACAATTAGAAAGGAAAGAGAGGTGAATCATTTTTGTCTCGCATCCTCGCGTCCGACCGCGCCAACCGTTACTACAGGGGCGAATCGACCTAGGAGAGGAGGCAGTCCATTGAACTAGTCAGACCGCTCCAGACAACATCATGCCGCCACAGTTGCTGTTGTGAATCTCAACTCACTGCATTAGGCCAACAAAGGCAAAAGGGACAATCCCATGCAGTAGTAACCCGGGGTTTCTTCGGCGAAGGCAAAGGCCTACGCCCAGTTCACGGCTGAACGCTAAGGGGGCTTCGAGCATGTCACACACCAACACCGGTCCGCCCAAATCCCAGGCCTCGAACAGCGCAGTGGCGCAGACGGCAGCCGCCTGAGGTGAAATGCACTTAAGCCTCAAGGGGACTATGGTAATCCATCTCTTCGGCCCGGCGTCGTCTACACGAGAAAAGTTCTCTTGGAACACACACTCGTTCGACTTCGCCACAACAACACGGTAGTAATCCATCATGGATCAATCCGCCGGGCCGATCGTCTCCGTTGGTCTTGTGTGACTCGAAAACTGAATATCTTTCGTATCATTCTGACCCAACCATTGGGCCAAGGAAATGCTTCGCGCGCGTCTCATCGCCCGCAAGCCACTCCACGCGTCACCAACGCAACCCCTTCTCCCTTCCTTTCCCGACTTATCCATTGGCCTAGGGCTGTGTTTATATTCGCATCGTGCGAAACACAATCCTGGGCCTCGTTTTTTTTAAATATCAAAACTCCGCTACTGAATTATTTTGACTTAACAATTTTCTTCGATACTTCACCCACAAACAATCTAAAAGCTAATCTTTTCTCCGGTTCATAAATATAAGGAATACCAACAATTTGATTACAGCCAGTACAAACTAAATTAGGAATTAATTTCAGTGGTTTATTTTCTAACCCAGAATATTTATCCGATTCATAAATTCTATCTAAATACATTCTCTTCAATAATCCCGGTCCATCTTTTTGATAAAGACACAGATGTTGTCCGCATCTGGCACAAGAAATGTCTAATAATCTGGAATATCCACCCCTAACTTTTTTATACTTATCACTCTTAAACTTAATTCGCGTCACAACCTATTCTACCAAAAATTATTAGGTTATAATCAACATTATGGCACTTCTTGGAACTCATATCAGGTTTGCTCTGGATGTTAAAAACGATTTTGATATTAAAAATCTTGATGAATATATATCAGGAACGGTTTATCCTGATAGCCGCTATATCACGAAAATTGATCGAGAGACAACCCACAGTAATAATTTCTTAAACGATAATTTTTATAAGGATGATGATTTTAAAAAAGGGTGGTTTGTCCATTTAATCTGTGACAAAATCCAATTTAAAGTTTTCAAATATATTTTTCCTGATTTATTAGATATCTTTAAAGACGAAAAAAATAAATTATCACCAGAACATTGGGTTTTAAGAACAAATTTAAAAATATTTCAAGATTTGCACGATGTATCTCAATTTCCCATAAAAAATTATTTAAAACATCTAGAGTATACAGAAACACCTAATAATGAAAAAAATGAATTAATAAAAAAATACAATCAAATTCTTATTGATCTTTATAAAAAAAATGAATTAATTTCCCAAGATCTCATTGATATGTGGACTAATTTGGGAGTAGGTGAAGATATGACCAATCAAATAAAGAAAAAAAATGACGAAATGAAATCAGATCTAAAGATTTTAGAAAAAATACCATTGATATACCCAGAAATATTGAGTTGTTATAAAAATTCTAAATAAAACACTACTGTTTTTTTTTGTTACCCCACATGGATTCGAACCACAATTACTACGTTCAGAGCGTAGTGTCCTACCATTAGACGATGGGGTAGTAATGGCCATTATTATACGTCAAATGGTATAATTTAGCCAAATGCAAACCATAGAACAACTAATTCAAGAATTAAAACTTACTCCGGAGCAAGCCGAAGGAGTCAAGCAATACATGAACAGTCTTTTGGTTGAACTTCTTGAAAGTATCAAACAAGATCACATCAACAATTTTGATGAAACTATCAACAATCTCAAGAGCAACTAACTTTTGAAACTGTATCTTTCTTTTTCTCGTCCAATGTTTGTCGGTTCTCCATGTCCCGAAAAAACATCAGTATCTTCTGGTAATTCCATTAATTTCCTTAAACTTTCAAAAATTTTCTTAGTCGAACCATATTTAAAATCTGTTCTGCCTCTTAAGTCTTTAAATAAAGTATCCCCAGAAAATAAAATTGGTTTTACCTCCCTCTTGTTAAAGAGGGAATGAGGGAGATTGAAAAGACACACTGACCCTGGCGTATGTCCTGGAGTTTTAATTACTTCCAATTTACTTTTTCCAAAATTAATTTCTCTAATTTCCTCTAAATCTTTATCAATTTTCAAAATATTTGGTGTCTTTATATCCATTTTTAAAAAATGTTTCGCTGTTTCGTCCTGTCTGTCCAACAAAAACTTATCTTTTGAACTTATATAAACTGGCACGTTATACATCAATTTCAAATCCAAAGCTGCCAAAGAATGGTCAAAGTGTCCATGAGTCATCACTACTCCCACTAAATTTATTCCTTTATTATTTAATTCCTCCGAAATTCCTACCCCATCATCTGCTGGGTCAATTACTAAACCGTCTTTTGTTTCTTCATCCCAAACTAAATAACAATTTGTCTCAAGTTGGCCCAAAACCAATACTTCAAATTTAATCATAGGTTATAATAACTCATATCTATGAACGAAAACAAACCTGTCTCCAAAAGATTATTCATCGGTAGTTTGCCTTATCGCTTTACCGAAGGTGAACTTTTAGACTTATTTATTTCTGAGGGAAAAATTATTTCTGTTCGCATTATGCACAATCGTTGGGGTAAAAGCCGCGGTATGGGCTATATCGAATATGAAAATCTCGACGATGCTATTCGTGCCAAAGAAAAGTATCATAATTTTCATTTGGGTGATCGCAGTATCATTGTTGATTATGCTCAGCCTGATCCGTTTTTAACTCCCGAAGGTAAAGCTCGTCACGAAGAAGCCTTAGCTAAACACCCTAATCGTCGCCAGGCTTTAAATTATTTACCCCACCCCGACTCTGATACCAACGAATATCAAAAACGCAGTTTTCAAGCTCATTCGTCTTCTCGTTTTAATTTTGACGATAATCAAAGTAATAATTCAGAATTTAGACCTCACAAAAAATATAAAGGTGGTAAACCGGTTTTCAATTCTTTAGGTAAATCTCTAAATCGCGATACTAGTGGCGAATACACTCCAAAATTTATTCCGGAATCTTTCCCTGCTAAAAATAAAAAGAAATTCCGTCCTCGACCTGGTCAAAAACCAGAATATTTAGCCAGTTCCCCTTTACACGTTCGTAGTAGTGTTTTTAAGCAGCGTCATTTTGGATCGCGTACCGGTGCCAAGTTCGCCGCCAAAAGCAAAAATAAATAACATGTCTTTTGACAGGAATATTAAATTACTCCGCTGGCATAGTTTTTTTACTGATTTTTCTCTTTGGGCACCTCTTGCCATAATTTATTTTTCCAAAATTTCAGGATCTTATACTTTAGGTTTAAGTATATTTTCTATTGAAATGGCCTCAAGTGCTATTTTTGAATTACCGACAGGTATTTTTTCCGATAAATACGGTCGGGTTAAAACCTTAATTTTTGGAGCAATTTCATTTATTTTAAGTTCATTGTTTTATGCTATTGGACTAAACTATTGGATTTTGGTTGTTGGGGCAATTTTATCTGGTTTAGGTAGATCGTTTTATAGTGGCAATAACGATGCTCTACTTTATGATAATTTAAGTCAAATTAATAAAAAAGAAGATTTTGCTGAATACAACGGAAAAATATCATCAATGTCGCAGCTAGCATTGGCATTCAGCAGCCTATTTGGTGGAGTTATTGCCTATTTTTCTTTTTCAGCTCTTATGTGGATTTCAATTATTCCTAATGTTATTTGTTTTATTTTAGCCACAAAGGTTTCAGAGACTAAGGAAATTAGTCAGCAGTCAGAAAATATCTTTAAACATTTAAATATTGCCTATAAAAACTTTTTTTCTAACCTCAGACTTAGATTAATCAGTTTTTCAGATATTATTAGTTTTGGGTTAAATGAACCTGGGTATCAATTTAGAGCCGCTTTTGTCAGTAGTCTTTGGCCGGTTTGGGCAATAGGTCTTTCCAATACATTATCTAACATTGGTTCTAGTTTTAGTTTTCATTTTAGTGGTAAAATTTTGAAAAAATTCTCTTCAATAAACATTTTAATTTCAAAATTGTTTATAAATAAAATAATTAGTCTAATTGGTTTATTAATGGCTAATGTTTTTTCTCCTATTTTTCTAACACTAAATTCATTATTTTATGGTGTTGGGCAGGTTGCTAAAAATAATCTTTTACAAAAAGAATTTAGTAGTGAACAGCGAGCTACGATGGGATCGTTAAATTCTTTATTTGGTAGTATATCTTTTGTTATTTTTTCCACTATTTTAGGTATATTAGCTGATAAACTAGGCCCAAGAAACGCTTTGATTATTCAATCAATTGCTGGTATTCCTGTTTTATATTTTTATTTCTCTCTCAAAAAGATTATTAAAAATGAAGCTAAATAAATTTTTATCCCAAAAAAATATCATTGGTCTTTCTCCTATGGACGGTATTACTGATGAGGCTTTTCGTTTGGTTCAAACTAAAATCGCCAAACCAGATCTAATTTTTACTGAATTTGTTAGTGCTGAGGGTATTTCTCGTGGTGGTATCAAGCTATACGACACCCTTTTGTTTTCTCCAGAAGAACGCCCAATTATCGGTCAATTATTTGGCAAAGACCCAGAAAGTTTTTATAAATCCGCCATTATTCTGTGTGAATTAGGTTTTGATGGTGTTGATATAAATATGGGTTGTCCCGCCAAAACTGTTACCCAACATGGGTCAGGTGCCGCTCTAATTGCCAAACCAGAATTAGCTGTTCAAATTATCCAATCCGCCAAGCAGGGGATTGATGATTGGTTTTCTGGTAAAGTCAAAATTACCGACATTGGTCTTAATCAAAAAACCTTGGATGTCATCAAAAAAAATCAAAGATATTCAAACTTAAAGACTTCTATATCTAAACCAACTTTATCAGTCAAAACCCGTCTTGGCAATTCTGAACCCATTATCGACACGTGGATTCCTATTTTACTTTCCCAACCAATTGATTTTTTAACCATTCATGGTCGCACTCTCAAACAAGCCTATGCTGGCCAAGCTGATTGGTCTGAAATTCAAAAAGTTGTTAAATTAGCCAAAGGTACGGGCATAAAAATATATGGTAATGGTGATATCCAAAATCGTCAGCAAGGCGAAGACTATTGCCAAAAATATGGTGTTGACGGAGTTCTCGTTGGTCGAGCTGCTGGTGGTAATCCTTGGGCTTTCAATAATCATATCGCCACCCCTCAAGAAAAATTTTCTGCCATGTTACTTCATGCCCAAATTTTTCAAGAAGTTTTTCACAATCGCTGTTTTGATAGTTTACGCAAACATTTTTTACTTTACACTTCTGATTTTCCCAATGCTAAATCACTCAGAATGAAACTTGTTAGATTAAACTCAGTCAAAGAACTTTTGTCCCTTGAAGATGAATTTCAGCCTTGATAAAGTTAAAAGTATGCCAGACGAAAATCAAGCTCAAACAATCCTTAATATTGAATCTCTTATTAATACCGCCACTGTTCGTCTTGATGAAATAAGTAAGCAACTTCAAGAACAAAAAGGTATGATCGATGCTCTTTTAGAAAATAATGCTGAGTATCAAGAAATCGAAAAAGAAGCCAAAAAACAGGCCAAATTAAAAACTTCTGCCAAACAAAATGTTCTCAGTTCTCCCGAAGCCAAGTCTACTCTCGACAAACTCAAAGAAAATCAAATGCAAGCTAAAGAACTTAAAATTGCTTTATCTGATTATTTGGCACAATATGTGACTCTTTCTGGTACCAACCAAATCGAAGGTCCGGATGGCGTGGTTCGTCAAATTATCTACACCGCCAAGTTAGTAAAAACCAAATAATAGTTTATAATCCACCTATGGCACAAAATATTTCTCAAAATGATTTCCAAAAAGAAGTTTTAGATTTCAAAGGTAAAGTTTTAGTCGATTTTTGGGCTCCTTGGTGTGGTCCTTGCCAAATGCTTGGGCCAATTATTGAAGAACTTAGCCACGAATTAACCGATGTTAAAGTTGTTAAAGTTGATGTTGATCAAGCACAGGAACTTTCAGGTAAATATGGCGTTTCTGGTATTCCTACAGTTATGATCTTCAAAGATGGTCAACCAATTGAAACTATTGTCGGTTTCCGTCAAAAACAAGATTATCTTAATGCCATCAATAAGGCATAACTAAATGGATTTAAATCAACTCAAAACTTTCTTAGATTCTCAAAATCTTCCGCCGTTTCGTTTTCGCCAAATAGTCAAAAATTATTACTCTGGTCGCTATACTAATTTTGATCAGATGACCGATCTTTCACTTGATTTACGGTCCAAACTTTCGGAAAATTTTGCTCTTTTATCTGTTTCCGAAACCAAAACTATCGGTGATAATTCAGTTCAAAAAACTTTATTAAAATTATCCGACAATCAGTCCATCGAAACCGTTTTAATGGATTATGAAGATTGGATTACGGCCTGTGTCTCTTCTCAAGTTGGTTGTGCTCTCAATTGTCAGTTTTGCGCCACTGGTAAAATGGGCTTCCGACGCAATTTAACCGCTGACGAAATTGTTGATCAAATTCTTTATTGGAACCAAAAAATTTATCCTCAATTTGTTGGCCGAATTGTTTTTATGGGTATGGGTGAACCATTTTTAAATTGGGATAATTTGCTCACCGCTCTTGAAATTATTAATTCACCCGACGGCTTAAATATCGGCGCTCGCAAAATTAGTATTTCTACTGCCGGCATCGCCGACAAAATTATCGAGTTTACCAAATTAGACACTCAAATCAATTTAGCTATTTCTCTTCACTCCGCTAATCAAAAATATCGTGAATCGATTATGCCTATTGCTCGGCAATATAATCTCGACGAACTCAAAAAATCTTGTCTCTATTACGTCAATCACACCAACCGTCAATTATTTTTTGAATATGCTCTAACTAATCAAAATACTTCTCAAACAGATGCTAAATTATTAGCCGATTTCCTTCATTCTCATCATTTATTTTTCCTTAATCTTATTCCTCTCAATCCAGTCGACGGCGGTCTAGCTCCAGCCACCAAAGATCAACAAAAACTTTTCATGAATTATCTCAACCAATATGGAGTTGAATATTCACTTCGAAAATCTTTTGGCCAATCTTATTCTGCTGCCTGCGGCCAACTCGCCACCAATTCAAAATAATCTATTTATTCGACAATTACGCAATTTTTCTGATATACTGACGAACTGATTAACTGATAAACTAAATTATGCTTATCGACGAAGTTCATATTATCATCAAAGGTGGTGATGGTGGCGATGGTATCGTTCATTTTTACAACGATGCTTTCCGACCCAAAGGTGGCCCAGATGGGGGAACTGGTGGCGATGGTGGTTCTGTCTTTTTTGAAGGTGTTTCTGATATTTCTAAATTAAATCAATTTCGTCATGCCAAAGTTTATGCTGCCGAACAAGGTCAACCAGGTGATCGCAACAATCGTACTGGCAAAGGTGGTGATGATTTAATTATCCAAGTTCCTGTTGGTACTGTGGCTATGTATGACAATGGTACTTCCATTGAAATTACCCAAGTGGGTCAAAAAGTTCTTATGGCTCGTGGTGGCAGTGGTGGTAAAGGTAACTACATGTTTCGCTCAGCCACTAACCAAACTCCACACGAAAGGGAACTAGGTTATAAATGTACTCCAAAAAAACTTTTTTTACAGCTCAAACTTATTGCTCAAATTGGTTTAATCGGTTTACCTAACGCCGGTAAAACTAGTTTATTAAACGAACTTACCCCAGCCAATGCTAAAGTTGCCAATTATGCTTTTACTACTCTCGAACCAAATTTAGGTGTTACCAAGGGTGGCTTAATTATTGCCGATATTCCGGGACTTATTGAAGGCGCCGCCGATGGTCGTGGTTTAGGTGTTAAATTTCTCAAACATATTGAACGCACTAGTTTGTTAATTCACTGTGTTTCTGCCGAATCGGCCGACCCGCTTAAGGATTATCAAACTATTCGTCAAGAATTAGTCAATTACAGTTCTACCCTTGCCAAAAAACCAGAAATTGTTGTTCTTACTAAATCTGATACTCTCGATCCAAAAGACATTAAACCTCTTCAAAAAAAAATCGGCGCCGATGTAGTTACCTCCATCATCGACACCGATAGTATCAAACAACTCAATGATCTTATCGCCAAAAAATTAGGCTAAAACAACTTTTTTGACTTTTTCCCAATCTTTCTTCAACTGAGACACTAATTTGGTTGCTCCATTTTTGGTCGCTTTCAAATCATTTTTATATTCTTCCACAATATCTTCCACAATTATGGCGTATTTATCTTTATCAATTTCTTTACCGGCAGTTTTTACTTCAGCTACTTTTTCCATTACCGCTGTTTTAATTTCTTTATATTTATTCATTGCCTCCTCAGTTGCCTCACCAAAAACTTCTTCCACTTTTCCTTTAGTATCTTTTACTCCGGTTTGAACCTCTTTAGTTAATTTCACTAACATTTTTTTAATATCTTCTCTGGTTTTTTTACCTGATTGTGGGGCTAATAATAAACCACCTACTGCTCCAGCTGCGGCTGCTAACAAACCAGCCAAGAAAAAATTTCCTTTTTTTGCCATATTTTTTGATTTTTTAATAAAGTAACTAATTCAGTCTAAATTAATTACAATTCACTGTCAATCAAATACGCCATGTTTTGAGTTTCTCTTAAATCATAACCAAAAGCTCGTCGACTTACTGTTATTATCGGCGGTGCCTGAATTCTTTTAAAATAACTCAATTTATACATTCTCCATTTTTCTTCCAAATCTTTTTTAAATTCATTTCTACTTTTAAAATATTTTTTAATTAAACCCACTTCTAATTTCATTTCTTTTTCAATCGTATTACTGTCATACCACTCCAAAATTTCTTTTGGATCTTTTCTAAATTCTACAATCGCTCTCATCAATTTGTCATGATAAGGGTAGAGGATTGGGTCACCTTTTCCTTTAGTCACGTCTTGTTTATCACTCAATTCTGCCGACGGCACTACTTCAAAAATTTCCTTAGGAATTAATTCTTTTTGATTAATTTTATTAATATATTCAGCTACTTTATACACTTCCCATTTATACACAAATCTCCCAGCGGACAAATCGCTCCATTCATATCACCATAAAGTGTTGTATAACCCAAAGCCAATTCTGTTTTATTACTATTGTTAATTATTACTCCACCGACACACGCCGCCACGCCCGCTAAAATTCTACTTCCTCTGTCTCTGGCCTGAATATTTTCCCTCACCATTTCGTTTGTCAAAAATCCGCTATTTTCTAACTGATTTATTGTTCTATCTATCGAATCTTGTATCGGCATTATTTTATAATTTATTCCCAAATTTTGGCATAATTTTTCTGCCGCATTTTTTGTCAAATCAGCATTAAATTTTGATGGCATATTAATTCCAATTACATTTTCTTTTCCTAACACCATTGTTGCTAAACTGGCTGAAACTGCCGAATCGATTCCTCCACTCACCCCAATTACGGCTTGTTTAATTCCTGTTTGTTCAAAAAATTTATTCAATCCATAAATCAATCCGTCATACAATTCTTTTGTATCTCTTTCATCAGAATTTTCCTCATCCAAAATATTTTTCTCGTCAGACAAATTTATCTCTAATGTTTCCTCTTTATAAGGCTTAGCCGTAACCATCAAACTTCCATCAGAGTTATAAACAGTTGAGCTGCCATCAAACAAAAATATATTTTTCCCATTATTCTGAATGCCGGTATTATTACAGTAAATAAATTTAACCTTAAGTTTTTCCAATAAATTCTTTACAATTTGATGTCTTTTAAAATTTTTTCTCCAAGTCCACGGCGAGGCTGAGATATTAATTACTAATTCGGCTCCATTTTTAACTAATATTTCTGTTGGGTTTATCAAATAATTTTCCCACCATATATCCTCACACAAAGTCAATCCGATTTTAATTTTTTCCTCGCCAATTTTTATTTCAAAAGGTTTCAATAATTCCTCTACACCAGCTCTTCTTTCGTTTGCCAATTTCACCATCGAATAAAAATATCTTTCATCATCAAACTCCCTATATTTAGGTAATAAAGTCTTAAAAGTATGTCCTTCAAAAACCCCATTGTCTACCCATTTTTTATTTTGGGATATTAACGCTGCATTATATTTTCTCATTCTGCCATCTTCGCCAACTTTTTCAAAATCAGCCCACACATTTCCCCAAATTACTGTTATTCCGCCACTTTCCTCTCTAATCTTTTCATTTAATTCCATTAATTTTTTAATTAAGCTTTCATTTTCCCATTCATCACCAATCAAATATCCACTAACCGCCATCTCTGGGAAAATCACTATATTATTTCCATTCTTTTTAGCCTTTTTAATTTGGCTAATAATTTTCTCAAAATTTATATCCGGTCTTCCTGGTACTACCTCCATCTGCACCACCGCCACTCTAATTTTCTTCATTAGCCAATTATACCTAATTTGGGGAAATATCCTGAGCTTGTCGAAGGACAAATTTTTTCAAAAAAATAACCGCAGGATTTATTTCACACATTGCTGTGCAAATACCTGCGGTCAAAAGACCTTCAATGTTCCGTACGTTCGCATGTATCACTCTTTTTTTACCCACAAGTATATCCATCCGATAATTCCGAGAATCGCGGGAATTATCAAAAAGAATATTCTTAGGTAAATTCCAATGCCAATCTCAAATAGCAATGCTAGAGCGATTAGCACTAGTGCCGTCATTCTTTTATTCACTTTCTCATTCTCCTTCTAATTTTCATCTTTTTTCGCAGAGCCCACCTGGTCAATCGGTCGTTTCTTCGTGTTTCTTGAAGTACTAAGTGAAGCTCATCGCTGGTCCTGGCATATATAATCCACTTTATGAGTGAAATTATAGATGCCGAACTTCCGCTATCGGAAGAAAAATAACTTGCCTTCGCCTGAGACAAAGAGAATACAAACAGCGCCCTCAAAGTCCTTAGCCATGCCTCCATCATTCTAGATAGATACCATTTCGAGCGAATCCAATGAATACTTCTTCCAATCAACAGAAACATATAAATCCTCCTTCACCTAATCCATTCACTTCAAAGCGTTTTGTGATTTTAAGGTCCTTTTTTTTAATCTATATATCGTTTCTAGACACAGCTTTTGTGTCCATATTAATAGATAAGCGTATTCTATCGTTAAAAACATCTTAAATCAATCAAACTGCTATTTACTACTCGCTACTAGCTATTAGCTTTCTACTTCCCTTTCTGGCCAGTGTTTGTCTACTTCCACCATCAATTCCAAAAATATCTTTCTACCTGTCATCAATTCCAATTCTTTACGGGCATTGTAACCAATTTCTTTTATTTTTTTACCACCTCGGCCAATAATCATTTTTTTATATCTTTCAGCTGTCGTCAAAATCGCTGCTTTAATCACCAACATTTTTCTTTTGTCAGTAATTTGATCAACTCTGACATCCACCGAATAGGGGACTTCTTCTCTCAAAAATAAATATGCCTTTTCCCGAATAATTTCTTGTACATATTCTTTAGAATTCATTCCTATCTTTGGCTTATTTCCATTGTCCATTATGCTGATATTATATTCAGTTTCTTTATTAATCTTTTCCGGCAACAATTCAAAAATCAAATTTATTAAACCTTTCACATTTTTATCTTTCAAAGCACTGACTCCAATTACTTTATCAAACTCATCTTCCAAATAATTATATTCTGGCAAATGATCCTTTGGACCCATAGCAATATCTATTTTGTTATAAACCAAAATCTTTTTTACTGGTGCTTTTCGGACTAAACCAATTACTTTATTTTCTTCTTCATTTTTTGGTCGGGAAATATCTACCAAACACAAAATAATATCTGCTTGGTTTAATTCTTTTGGTGCTTCCTGGTTAATTCTTTTTCCAATCAAATCATCCACTTTTGCAATAATCCCAGGAGTATCACTAAAAATTATCTGACCCCTATCGTCACTATAAACCACCCGACTATTTTTTCGGGTTGTTTGAGGCAACGGGGAAGTAATAGCTACTTTTTGCGACATAATCGCATTAAGTAAGCTTGATTTGCCGGTATTTGGCCGACCAACCAACACTACTCTGCCAATTTTTTTAACTGTTTTATTTTCACTACTTTTATTTTGCACTGGTGTATTTTACACTATATAACCGTTTATTGGTTGACACTTAGCAATGTCAATGTTAGACTGCTAAATATATGGAACAAAACGCCAACGAAATTACTACTTTACAACCTGTTCGTAAAGTTCTCCCCTTAATTCCTTTACGTAATATTATCCTCTTTCCTTCCGTCGAAACTTCACTTTTCTTTGGTCGCAAAGAATCCATGAATTCTCTTCTTCACGCCTACGACAATACCAATAAATTAGTTATTATTACCACTCAAAAAGACTCTCGAGTCGACAATCCCGGCATTAACGATCTTTATAATGTTGGTGTTTTAGCTAAAATCGAACACGTTCTTCAAACCGATGGTAACCTTCACGCTATTGTCAAAGGTATTTCCCGAGTCAACATTGTCAATCTTCTCAAAACTGATCCTTTATTTTTAGCCGAATATGTCGATCTTCCAATTATTCCTGAACCATTAGCCGAAGTTCAACAATCATCTGAAACTTTATTAAGCCAGCTCAAAAAAGCCTTTGCTATGGGTCGTCAACTAGACCTGCCTGCCATGATGCAGCTTAGTAACGGCGTCTCTAGTAGCGATCTAGCCGATCAAGTCGCTTTTTCTCTTGATGCAAAAATATCCGAAAAACAGGGATTACTTGAAACTCTTTTAGTTAGCCAACGTCTCAAAGCTGTCACTGAATCTCTTATTCAGGAAATGAAAATTGCCGATCTTGAACGCTCTATCGAAGAAAAAACTCAAGAAAAATTTAACACTGGTATCAAGCGTAATGTTCTTGAAGAACGCAAACGTCAAATTGAAAAAGAATTAAAACGTCTTGGTCAATCTAGTGGCGGGGAATTCGACGATCTCGAAAAGAAAATCAAAAAACTTAATGTTTCCAAAGAAATTCGTAAAAAACTCCAAAAAGAACTCGACCGTCTTATGGAAATGGGCTCTATGGCCCCCGAATCCAGTTATATCAAAACTTATCTTGAAACTATCGTTGAACTTCCATTTGGTAAATATTCCAAATCCGATGTTAGTTTGTCCAAAGCTACCAAAATTCTAGATGAAGATCATTACGGTATTAAAGATGTTAAAGAAAGAATTCTTGAATATTTAGCCGTCATTCAGCTCAAAAATAAAATTAAATCCAAAAAGAACGAAGACGTTTCTGGCGCTGCCAACATTCTTTGTTTTATTGGTCCTCCGGGTGTCGGTAAAACCTCTTTAGGTAAATCTATCGCCAAGGCTCTTGGTCGCGAATTTATTCGTGCCTCTCTTGGTGGTATTCGCGACGAAGCCGAAATTCGTGGTCATCGCCGAACGTATGTTGGCGCTATGCCTGGACGCATTATCAAAGGTCTCAAAGATGCCAAAACCATGAACCCAGTTTTTATGCTTGATGAAGTCGACAAAATCGGTTCTGATTATCGTGGCGATCCATCTTCTGCTTTACTCGAAACTCTCGATCCGGAACAAAATCGCGAATTCAACGATCATTATGTCGATTTCCCTGTCGATCTTTCCAAAGTCTTTTTTATCTTAACCGGCAACGATATTTCTACTATCCCTGGGCCCCTACGAGATCGTCTTGAAATTATTAATTTCTCCGGTTACACTCTCGACGAAAAATTTAATATTGCCAAAAAATATTTAGTCAAAAAAGAATTAACCGCTAATGGTTTATCCAAAAGCGATATTACCGAAATTAAGGATGAAACTCTCAAATACATCGTCGAAAAATACACTCGCGAAGCCGGGGTTCGTGGTCTTGATCGAACTATTTCTTCGCTTTTCCGTAAGGCCGCAAAAAAAATTGTTACCGACAAAAAAACTTCTATTGATTTAAATAACTCTGTCACTTTGAAAAAATTCTTGGGTCCGGAAAAATTTACTGCCACTCTCAAAGGTAAAAAAGACGAAACTGGTGTTTCCACTGGTTTAGCTTGGACGTCTGTTGGTGGTGATATTTTGTTTATCGAAGTCAATATTATGCCCGGTAAAGGCCAACTCATTTTGACCGGAAAATTAGGCTCTGTTATGAAAGAATCTTGTCAAGCCGCTTTATCTTTTGTTCGTTCTCAATCAAAAGAATTTGGTATCAAACAAGATTTTCACAAAATTGATATTCATATTCACGTTCCCGAAGGTGCTACTCCCAAAGACGGTCCTTCTGCTGGTGGGGCTATTACTACTGCTTTAGTTTCCGCTCTCAAAAATACTCCGATCCCTCGTGAAATTGGTATGACTGGTGAAATTACTTTGCGGGGAAATATTTTAGAAATCGGTGGCTTAAAAGAAAAATCTATTGCCGCTCACCGCGCCGGACTCAAAACTATTTTTATCCCCAAAGATAACGAAAAGTCTTTAGTCGAAATCCCCAAAGAAGTCAAAAAGGATATCAAATTTATTCCAGTTAACCACTACTCAGAAATTTATAAAAAAATATTTAAATAATATTTTTATAAACCGATACTATCCAAATCAACTCTGTCATACTCTGTTCTTAATCTTTCCATTACTTCAGGTAAGTCTTCATCTTCAGATAACATATAAGCCCTAACAGCATCTACATTAATACCACTTTCTTCTATCGGTTTTTTATTTTCTGTTTCCATATTATTTTTATAATATCACAATCTTCTGATTACATTTTTTCCACAGTTTGTATTCCTAGCAAGTCTAAACCTGTTTCAATCACACTTGCTGTTGTCCTGGTCAAAAATATTCTGAATACTTCTTCATTTTGATCAATTATTCTATTTTTAGCGTAAAACTCATTATATTTTCTAGCTACACCCAATATATATTCTGCAATCACTGATGGTGAAAATCTTTCGGCTGCCTCAATAATTTTTTCTTCAAATTTATAAAACTCTCTTACCAAAGCCATTTCATCTTCATTAATATTTTCTGGCACCCCTTCAATATTTTTTTGTTCTTTAATTGCTGTTTTATTCAAAACACTTTTACATCGGGCATAAGTATATTGTAAATATGGCCCACTGTCTCCATCCAAACTCATAATTTTATCCCAATCAAAAATCACATCTTTTCGTGGATCAGTTGCCAAGTCACTAAATTTAACTGCCCCAATGGCTACTGCTTTAATCATTTCTTCTTTTTCAGTCGCCGTCATTTCCTTATTGACACTAGTTTTTTCGGCAATTTTTCTTGCCTCATCCATAGCCTTTTCGATTACATCCGACAAATGAATTGTGTCGCCTTTTCTGGTGGAAAATTTTCCTGTTGGCCAGCGAATTAATCCATGAGCCACATGTACCAACCCGCAGCTGCGGGTCCACCCCATCAACTTTGCTGTTTCAAATACTTGTCTAAAATGTAATTGTTGATCAACACCCACTTCATAAACAATCAAATCCGGGTTCCAATTTTCTATTCTATACTTAATTGTTGCCATATCTCTAGTGAAATATGTTGTTGTTTCGTTTGATTTTTGTAACATTGCCGGTGGCATTCCGTTTAATTCCACAATCGTTGCTCCTTCACTTTTTTTAGTAATTCCCTTGGCTATGATTTCTTTTATAACTTCTGGCAACATTTCACTATAGAAACTTTCTCCATGAATAAAATCAATATGAACCCCCAGCATTTGATACACCTTTTCAAATTCCAATAGGGAAATATCAATACATTTTTGCCAAATTTCTCGGGCTTCTTTATCACCGTTTTCCAATTTAGCAAACCAATCACGACCTTCGTCAATCAAACTTTCATCAGTTTCTGCCTCTTTATGAAAAGCCACATAAAGTTTTTCCAAATCACTTATTGTTAATTTATTAATATCAAATTCTTTTTCAAAGATCTTAAATCTAGGATCTAACATCTTACATCTAATAATCGCTGCTGTCAGTTTGCCATACTGGGTTCCCCAGTCTCCAATGTGATTATCACCAATACAATTCCAGCCTAAAATTTTATAAAGATTGTAAATAGCCTGGCCGATATCCGTCGATCTTAAATGTCCAATTCCAAATGGTTTAGCAATATTTGGCGCCGAATAATCAATCACCATCGTTTTGCTTTTACCGTATTCACTCAATTTATTTCTAAATTCCACGTCGTAATTTATCGTCTCTGCCTCTTCAATCATCACTTCCGGTTTCAAATAAAAATTTATAAATCCCGCCCCAGCCACTTCTACTTTTTTTATTATCTGACTATCTGACAAGCTGATAGACTGACAAACTAAATTAGCCAATTCTCTTGGATTTTTACCATCCAACTTGGCCAACACCATAGCTATATTAGTAGAGTAATCACCAAACTTAACATCACTCGGATGTTCTAATTTAATTTTTTCTTCACCCACCTCAAAACCACTATCTTTAATCGATTTTAAAATAATTTGTTTTAAATCTTCTACTATTTTCATTTTAAAAAACCTTTGATCCAACTGGTAAATCTTTATCCAAAAATAATACACTCATTTCTTCTTTACCTTCATCTTCCTTGTCCGCCGTAGTTTTAACGAAGGCGGAGGCGCCAAAAATCATTGCTTGTGACTCTTCTCCCATTATTTTCCTCGGAATTATATTAGTCACAAATACCGTTTTTTTACCAATCAAATCAGCAGGGGAGTACCATCTCTTAATTCCTGAAAATACTGTTCTCACATTTTCTTCGCCAAAATCCACTTGCAGTCTTAATAATTTTTCTGACCCTTCAACTTCTATGGCTTCTTTTATTTCACCAATCAAAAATTCTACTTTGGCAAAGTCCGTATATTTAATTTGATCCATAGCCAATTTTACCAAAAATATAGTCCAATTTCTTTTATTTATCTGAAAAACTGAAAAGCTGATTAACTGATAAACTAAAATGTGTTATCCTTAAGTTACTTCCCCAAAGTTATCAATTAATAAAACAATTTATGAACGTTGATACTTCTATTTTTAAGTCTTACGATATTCGTGGTATTTATCCTAACCAAGCCGACGAGAAACTTGCTGAAGCTATTGGTCGGGGTTTTGCTAAATATTTAAATTTTCCTCAAAAAGTCATTGTTGCTCGTGATGGTCGTGTCTCGGGTCAATCGATGAAAGACGCTATTATTCTGGGTTTGACTAAGGTAGGTGTTAATGTAATTGATATTGATTTAGCTTCAACAGACATGCTTTATTATGCTTGTCAAACTCGTGATATCCCTGGTGTCTCGGTTACTGCCAGTCATAATCCAAAAGAATACACTGGTTTTAAAATGGTCAAAAAAATCCCGGAGTTACTTTCTGGCGATGCTGGTATAAAAGAGATCAAAGAGTATATTCTTAATGATGAGCTACCATCAGACTCTCCTAATCCTGGTCAGGTTGAAAAAATAAATGTTCTTGATGAGTTTACTGATTATATTCTCAGTTTAGTTGACACTACAAAATTTAAACCGATGAAAATTGTAGCTGATCCGGCGAATGGTACTGTTGGTCCTATTCTTGAAAATTTATCCAAAAAACTTCCTGCCATTCAATTTATTCCTTTGTATTGGGAGGTTGACGGTAACTTTCCAAACCATGGTGGGGATCCTCTTCACGAAGAAAATCGTGTCGACATCGAAAAGCGTGTAGTTCAGGAAAACGCTGATCTCGGCGTAATGTTTGATCCGGACGGAGATCGCTTCTTTGCCATCGATAAACAGGGCCGATTTGTACCAGGTGATTTTTTGACAGCTATACTTTCTCGATATTTTCTTAAAAAATATCCAAATTGTACTATCGTTTATGATATTCGTGCTTCAAAAGCGGTTAGAGAAATTGTTTCCGCCAATGGCGGTAAGGCTTTAGCTAATCGTGTCGGTCATACACACATCAAAGCTCGTATGAAAGCCGAAAATGCTTATTTCGGCGGTGAGATTTCTGGTCATTATTATTTTAAAGACTTTTTCCTATGTGATACTGGCAGCACCAGTCTTGTCTATTTAATTGAATTTTTATCTGGTTCAGAAAAAAGCCTTGAAGAGTTAGTTAACGAACTCAACTCAAAATACTTTATCTCTGGTGAAATTAGTAATACTGTTGCTGATGCTCCAGGTATTATGATGAAATTGGAATCAATTTATGGACCCCAAGCAATTTCTCCAGTCGAAAAAATGGATGGAATTACTTTTGAAATGGGGGATTGGCGCTTTAATGTTCGATCTTCAAATACTGAACCTCTTCTCCGTCTCAATCTAGAAGCAGACAATCAAGCATTGATGGAACAAAAACGCGACGAAGTTCTCGCTATCATCACTAAACAATAAATCAAAAACTTACTTAGCCCCCATTTCTCCGCCCTTGGTAGTTTTAACGAAGTAGGATTAAGGTAAGTTATATTTATTGTAATCGGTTTAAAATTATTCATTATTAATTTTTAATTATTCATGTATTGTCCGTCTCAAAAAATTCTCGATAAATATGCCGATGTTTTGGTTAAATTTGCCTTAAATAGTGGTAAAGGTGTCAGGACTGGCGAAGTTGTCTTTCTTCAAGTGCCCGAGTCTGCCAAGCCTCTATTAGTTTCTCTTCAGCGTTCGGTTCTCAAAAGCGGCGCTCATCCTATCATTCAATATTTACCCGACGAAATGTCGCGTGAATTTTATGAACTAGCTTCACCAGATCAACTCAAATTTTTTCCCGCAACTTTTATGAAAGGTCGGGTTCGGGAAGCCGATCATTTTCTTATGGTTTTAGCCGAAACCAATTATCACGAACTCGAAGGTATTGATCCTCACCTGATCATGGAGCGAAACATGGTTTTTAAACCTTACAAAGATTGGCGGGATAACAAGGAAAATAAAGGTAAATTAACTTGGACAATTGGTTTATTTCCCACCCCTGCCATGGCTACCGAAGCCAAACTCACTTTACGTCAAGCCTGGCAACAAGTTATTAAAGCCTGTTTTTTAAATTATTCCGACCCAGTCAAAAAATGGCAATCAGTTCAAAATAAAAGCAATAAAATTCGTCAAAAACTAAATAAGCTCGAAATAGTTGAAGTTAATATTAAAGCCAAAGATACCGATTTAAACATTACTATTGGTCAAAATCGCCAATGGCTTGGTGGTGGTGGTCGTAATATTCCTAGTTTTGAAATTTTTACCTCTCCTGACTGGCGGGGTACCAATGGTTATATTTATTTTGATCAACCTCTTTATCGCCAAGGTAATTTAATCAAAAATATTAAATTAACTTTTAAAGACGGTTTAGTAGTTAAGTCTGAAGCTGGCTATGGTGAAAAATATCTACAGGAACTTATTAAAACCCCTAACAGTGACAAAATAGGTGAGTTTTCGTTAACAGACAAACGTTTTTCTAAAATCAACAAATTTATGGCCGAAACTCTTTATGATGAAAATTTCGGTGGCCCATTCGGCAATACTCACATTGCTCTCGGGTCAGCTTACAAAGATACTTTCAATGGCAAATTAAACAAATTATTACCAAAAGATTGGGAAGATTTAGGTTTCAATGATTCTTCTGTTCACACCGACATTATTGCCACCTCCAACCGCACTGTTACTGCTACTCTCAAATCCGGCAAAAAAATAGTTTTATATAAAGACGGCCAATTCCAAATCTAAAAACCCTCACCCTGCCATGGGCAGGGTAATAAAAAACTCCCCAATTAAGGGGAGTTTAAAATCTAAATAAATTTATTTTTATTCCTGAGTTTCTTCAACAGGAGTTTCGATTTTCTTAGCTTTCTTGATCTTTTTCTCTACCATAGCCACGACTGGTTTTTGAGCGGTCAAAAGATCAATTATCTTATCAAGCTTTTTATTTAAAGCTTCAATTTCAGATCTAGTGTTTTCTTGGGCATAATCTTTAGTATCTCTAGTTTCAAATCTTCGATTATTTCCACCAAAGTCTCTATTGCCACCACCAAAACTTCTTTCATTGCCACCATCGCGTCCACTGGTTTTTTCAAAACAATTACTGCAATAAACTGGTTTCTCTCCGGTTGGCATAAAAGGTACTTGGCAATCTTTACCACATTTGTCGCAAACAGCATCATACATCTGTCGATCATTTCGATTACGATCAAATCCACCCCGGTTTCCACCAAAGCTTCGCCCCCGGTTTCTATCACCAAAACCTCGGTCGCTAAAATTTTTAAATCCACGGTCATTTCCAAAATTTTTCATTATTTTTTGTTTAATTTTTTCTAATTTAAAGACCAAGTATTATATCAGATCTACTATTTAATTGCTGGGCTTACCGTTGCTGTTGGTGTTATTGTCAAAATTCCGTTGTTTTCTATAAACATTTTTATCTCAGAAAAATCATTTTCACCTAATTTTGGGGATAAAATAAATTGTCCTGTACTTGATTTAGCATTCTTTAGTACATTCACATCAGTTAAGGCTATCGAAACTATTTTATATTGCGATACTTCGGGGATTTTTGTCACCAATTCACTCATTTTTGTAAAATCTACATCAGTCGTTATATGTTTGGTCAAAGTTTGAATTGTTGGAATAATTTTTGGAATAAATCCTATACTCATTATTTTATCTCTGATGGCTGTTACTACTAGTTTTTGTCTTTCTGCTCGATTAAAATCTCCACCGCCAACAGTTGAATGTCTTGATCTGGCATATTTCAAAGCCGTTGTTCCGTCTAGATGTTGAACACCTTTATCAAAATGTAAATTTTCATAGCGACAAGTATATTGCTGCTCCAATTTATCACCCGACATTGTTGCCTCCAAAGATTTCATTTCTTCTTCACTTTTTCCACAAGTGTCATTTTTTAATTCTTCAATGGGATAAAACGGATCATCAAAAGTTTGGTTTATTTTTAGATCAATTCCTCCTAAACTATCGATAATTTTTGTAAATCCATCAAAATCTATTGCCGCAAAATAATCCGGTTTTATCCCGGTCACTTGTTCTATTGCATATTTTGATAATTCACCGCCACCAGCCTCTCCGGTAAATTCTGTTTTTTTATTAGGATACTGCCTGTCATCTAAACCAATTACATAAGCCTCATTGATTTTTTTACCAACAGTCTCGGTTTCATTTATTAGAATTTGTACCCATAAATCTCTTGGTATTGAAATTAACTTCACAACCTCATCTCTTGGTCTAATTTGAGCTAACATAATTGAATCGGTTAATCTCCCCCCGTCGTGTGTTCCGCCGCCATAGCCCATCAATAATATCGAATACGGAGCTAATGGATCTGGAGTTGGTGTCGCTGTTGGAGTTACATTGCTTATTTCCTTGGGCTTATTAACTTTAACTACCATTCGGTTATAATTAAAATAAACCAAAAGCATTCCCATAAAAATCAAAACCAATATTCCGGCTCCTATCCACCACCAATTAATTCTTTTTTGCATGATTTAGAGTATAACGCAATTCATATCGACTTTCCCATTCACAATTTTTACACCTTCGTTTAGTAATAATTCTTCCTTCTTTTTACTTAAATCATCATCAATATGACCAAAATATCCGCCAATATCACCATTACTTTTAATTACTCTATGACATGGAATATTTTTAGGATCAGGATTATTTTTCAACGCCTGACCAATCGCCTGATAAGCTTTGGAACCTAATTTATCTCCAATTCGTTTATATGTCATCACTTTCCCTTTGGGAATATTTTTTACAACTTCGTAAACTTTTTCTCTAAAATTCATTATTTAATTTTACAAAAAAAATAACCCGTGCAGAACTTTCAGAGCGTTAGCTCCTCAATTCCACACGGGCATTTCTTCTTCTTGCTTATCCTAGGTCTAGGGCATAATACCGTCAGCCTTTGAAAGCTGATCAATCACGTCTTTGCCGACCATCCTCAGTGTGTCCAGGGTTACCATCGACAGGTATTCGTCATGAATTCCAGTTAAACCGGAGACTGAAACCACAATGCGGTTGTCCCCAGCCGTTATCACCGACGATCCTTTCCAAATAGCATCCCCGGAATCAGTGAAAAACCCATCACAGTCAGCGGCATCGCCACTAGAGTAACCCGTTCTCCAGGCTGGCCTTGCTTTCGCCTTAGCGATCTTCTCGTATTTGCCAGCCTTCCCGATCACCAGTTGGTAAATCGGTTCCAGGTCTTCAAATTTCAAGCTCTTATCGCCTTGGTAAAGTACCAGCCAAAGGCCGGACTTTCCATCCATTTTCATCAACCGTCGAGCGATCGGTTTAATAAAACTCTCGAGTAGGGCGAGATTCTCCAGAGAATACGTCATAAAACCATCCCTTTTCATTCGATATTTGAAATGTGCAAGAAGAAGAAATTCATAAGGCTTTTACACCTTAGAATAGGTAGATTATATCATAAATATCTTATATTACAAAAATATATACCAAAATATGGTATAATTCCAATCAGTTTAACTTTATATATAAAAATAAATAAATTAAACGGTACCTTTAAAAATCGGAATTAATATTAAGTGAAAGAGGTGTTATTTTTGACTACATACCTGGAGAAATTTTGGAAATGCCCAAGCTGTGGACGTGATGGTATTTCCGCTCTCAGGAACACTCGTTGTCCTGGTTGTGGAAATTCCAAGGTTCCTCAGGACCAAGAATCCTTCTCTGTTAAAGAGATAAAGGATGAAATTGGATTAGAACTGGCCCAGGGCAAACCTCATTGGGTTTGCTCTAGTTGTGGATCTGTCAATCTCGACAAAAATCTCGACTGTGATGGTTGTAGTAGTCCTCGAGAGTCTGACGATCATACAAACGTAGTTCGTCAACTTGATCATCTACCAATTGAACCATCGGTAGTTACTGCCGAGCCAGAAAAAGTTGAAAGAAAAAATCAACTCAAGCCGATTCGTCAGGAAGCACCCACTGGAAACAAATTTTTATGGGTTGGATTATCTCTTGTCGCTGGTTTTCTACTTTTGAGTCTTCTTGGTTATTTTATTTTTCACACTGAAACTTATACCGGCGAATTGTCTATGTTTCGGTGGAACAGAACAATAAATATTCAAGAATACCAGGTAGAGTCCGAATTTGGATGGAATACTCCTCCGTCAGACGCCTACAATGTCACTAGCGAGTTACGCTTTCATCATAACGAAGACATAACCATAACAAAAACTAGAGATGTATACCATCCCAGTTCTACAACTGTATATTCTGATAGAGGTAATGGTGCAGTTTCAGTAGAAACAGTTGACAATTCTTATTGGACAACAAAAACATATCAAGAAAAAATCGGCGAAAAACCAATTTACAAAACTTGGTATTCCTACAATGTCGACAGGTGGAGTTACAGCAGAAGTGTTACTACTCAAGGCAATGATCGTGAACCAAAGTGGGGAAAATATACTCTCCGGTTTAACGGTCAACAAATTATTGGTGCAGAAAGAGTTTCAGATAAAACCGAATCATATACTGTCTATTTTAAGGCAGAAATTGATAAGGAAAAGAAAACTTTTTCTGTTTCTTATAGCAATCAAAATGATTGGCAAGAATACGTAATCGGGAAAACATATCCGATTAAAGTCAATCACTTTGGTTCGATAATGAACAACCCCCTCCATGAAAACGAAAAATAATAATTCCGACTTAGTAGTCCGGCTCTGTTTGTTGCTTTGCAACATTCATCCGGACTACCTAATTTTAATTATCTTCTCGTCTAAAATACCTCACATCCATTAATCTTTCCAAAATTTCAGCAGTTGCCTC